>JBLIHL010000070.1:0-15866 GCA_047635895.1 Paracoccaceae bacterium
CACTTCGAACCTGGTCCGAATAGCGCGAGGTTGGCGCACTTCGAACCTGGTCCGAATAGCGCGAGGTTGGCGCACTTCGAACCTGGTCCGAATAGCGCGAGGTTGGCGCACTTCGAACCTGGTCCGAATAGCGCGAGGTTGGCGCACTTCGAACCTGGTCCAAATAGCGCGAGGTTGGCGCACTTCGTGCCTGGTGCAGATCCACCACTCACTTGGGGCGGGGCTAGACGTGGTGGACGGGGCCCTTGCGGTCGGCGGCGGCGAGGAGGGTTTTCTTGACGTAGACCGGGACCATCTGGCGGCGGTAGAGGGACTCGCCTGGGATGTTGTCCATGGGCTTGGCCTGGGTGTGGGCCAAGTTGGCGGCTTCTTGGACAGCCTCCGTGAAGGCGGGGCTGCCCACCTTGGTGCCTCGCAGGGTCTCGGCAATCTTCTTGATGCGGAGGGGACGGGCGACCAGCGCCACGCAGACCACATCCGCGTCCTCGACGACATCTGAGTCGTCCACGTCGAGGCGGACGGCGCAGCCCAGCAGGGGGTAGTCGATTGAGCCTCGATCCCGGAGCTTGCCGTAGGCTCCCCGGTGGCCCTTGGCCTGGGCGGGGATGTACAGGCTCGTGAGGATCTCTTGTCGGCCCGGCTGCTTGTTCCAGATGCCGTCCGCCTTCCACATCTCGTCGATCTTGACGTCGCGGACGCCCTCGGCGGTAGCAAACGTCGCGCTCGCGTTGAGGCTCATCAGCGTGGGGGCGGTGTCGTTGGACGCCGCCGCGACGCACTTGCTCCCTCCCGCGACCACGTGGCAGGCCGTGCCGTCTTTCTTGAGGCAGTAGCCCAGCGACTTCCGCCAGAAGTGGGTCTGGTTGTACCACTGGCACCGCGTGTCGAGCATGACGTTGCCGCCCGCCGTGCCCATCGTGCGGAGCTGGGGTCCCGCCACGAGGGACGCAGCCTGGGCGAGCGCGGGGGCGCGCTCCTGGACGTCGGGACTCTGCGCCATATCAGCGAGCGTCGTCGTGGCTCCAATGCGCAGTCCGCCGTCCGGCAGCGCCTCGATCCCGTTCATCTCCGCAATCCGGCCGAGTGAGACGACCACCTTCGGCTCGAAGAGGCCGTGCTTCATGTTCGGCCACAGGTCCGTGCCCCCGGCGACGACCATCGCGTCCTCACCGTGCTCGGCCATGAGCGCCACTGCGCCTGCGATATCCCTGGGCTCTTCGAGCCGGAACTTGGGTAGACGTAGCATTAGTGGGACTCCTTCGGGGCCATCGCCGTTGCGGCAGCGCCGCCGCCGGCCGCGGCGTCGCGTTCACGTTTCTCGGCCAGAGCGGCCAGCACTTTTCCAGGCGTGAACGGTAGCTCACGCAACCGAATACCCACCGCGTCATGGATCGCATTGGCGAGTGCGGGGATCGCCGAGTGCAGCGGACCCTCACCGGCCTCCTTGGCACCGTACGGCCCCTCAGGGTCAATGCTCTCCACGATGTAGGTCTCGATGTCCGGCGTGTCGATCGCCGTTGGCATGCGATAGTCGAGCAGCGAAGGGCCTGAGTGAAGGCCGAAGCGGTTGACCTTATGGTCTTCCATCAACGCCTCCGCGATCCCCATGTAGACCGAACCCTCGATCTGACCGGCGACCAGGCGCGGGTTGATCGCGCGCCCGCAGTCGTGGGCACACCAGACCTTCGGCACGCTGATGCGGCCGGTCTCCTCGTCCACGTGCGCCTCGACGACGTGCGCGGTGAAGGAGTACGCCGGGCTCGCGCCGATCGATCCGCCGCGGTAGTCGCCGCCGAGCGTGGGGGTGTTGTAGGCCCCGGTGCTACCCAGCGTGTCGAACTTCACCTCAGCGAGCTGAATCGCGTCGCGCGTCGTCATGACCTTCTCGGTGTCGTCGAGGTCGATGGCGCGGCCTCCGATGAGCCGCACGCGCTTCTCTTCGATTTCCCAGTGCTCCGCGACCGCCGCAACGAGCTTCGCGCGCAGCTTGCGCGCCGCATCAATGGTGGCATTGCCGACCATGAAGGTCACGCGGCTGGAGTAGGCGCCGAGGTCGACCGGGCAAAGGTCCGAGTCCGCCGCGAACACGCGCACGTCCGTCGGATCCATGCCGAGCTCCTCGGCCACGATGTAGCGGACGACGGAGTTCGAGCCCTGCCCGATGTCGTTCGCGCCGCTGAAAACCGTGACGAGGCCCGAACGATCCGCCTTGAGCTGGATGCCAGCCTGGGGCATCTCGTTCGGATAGATCGGATAGTTCGTGCCCGAGATATACATCGAACCCGCTACACCGAGCCCTTGGCCAGTGGGCAGCTTGCCACGACGGTCACGCCACGCGGAACCTCGCTCGACCTTCTCGAGGCACTCCATGTAGCCGCTCGACGTGATCCTCTGGCCGTTCACCGTCTGGGTGTGCTCGCCGTGGAAGTTCGTCCGACGGATTTCGATCGGATCGAGCTTGAGCTGCTCCGCGACCTCATCGAGCTGGCATTCGAAGGCAAAGCGCGGCTGAACCGAACCATGGCCGCGCTTTGGCCCGCACGGCGGCTTGTTGGTGAAGACGCGCGTCGAGTCGAAGCGGTAGTTCGGGAAGTCGTAAGGGCCGGTCAGAAGCTGGCCGGAGTAGTACGTCGTGACCAGCCCGAAGGAGCTGTAGGAGCCGCCGTCGATGAGGATCTTGGCGTCGACGCCCGTGATCTTGCCGTCCTTCGTCGCGCTTGTGCGATAGGCCAGCTGCATTGGGTGCCGGCCGCGGTGGGCGTAGAAGACCTCTTCGCGCGTCCAGAGCATCTTCACTGGGCGTCCGGTGAGCTCGGCGAGCTTGGCGACGCAGAACTCCAGGCTGAACGGATCCGACTTGCCGCCGAAGGCGCCTCCGATGCACGGCTGGATGACGCGGATCTTCTGCGGTTCCCATTCGAGCACCCGAGCCAGCGCACGGTGGACGTAGTGGGAAATCTGTGTGGCGGACCAGAGAGTCAGCACACCCTCGGGCGAGACCTTCGCCACGGCGCAGTGCGGCTCGATCGCGCCGTGCGTCGAGCCGTGGAACTGATACTCACCGCTGACCACCAGGTCGGCGGACTCAGCGGCGCCGTCGACGTCCCCGAACTCCAGCTCGACGTGCTTGGACACGTTGTTGTTCTTGCGCGACTCGTGGATCGTCGGCTCGGTGCGTTCCAGCGCCTCGCGCGGATCAAGGTAGGCGTGGAGCAGCTCGTACTCGACGTCGATCAGCTCGAGGGCGGCGTTGGCCGTATCCTCGTCGATCGCCGCTACCGCCGCGACCTCGTCACCGATGAAGCGCACTCGGGTCGTCGCCAGCGCGGTCTCGTCCGGCGTCCAGGGGATGACGCCGTACTTGATCGGCAGGTCGGCGCCCGTGATCACCGCGTGGACGCCCTTCAGCGCCAGCGCCTTGGACGTGTCGATGGAGAGGATCTTCGCGTGGGCGTGGGGGCTGCGCAGCGTCTTCGCGTGCAGCATGCCTGGCAGCTGGATGTCGTCGGCATAGACGGCCTCGCCGGTAGCCTTCGCCATCCCGTCGATCTTACGGTGGCTCTTGCCGACCACCTCGAAGTCTTGCCACGGAGCTTCGGGCCCGTGGATATCACGTGCAGCCATCAGTTCTCCTCCTTGGTCACGGTGCGGGCTTCGAGCCCACCCTCACGAACGTGGGCGCGGTCTTCGACCCAGGCAGGTCGCGGCGCCTCGGCACCGGTTTGCTCCGCGACCGCCGTCTCCACGGCCTCCAAGATCTGGGTGTAGCCGGTACAGCGGCAGAGATTGCCCGAGAGAGCCTTCTGAATCTCAACGCGGCTCGGAGACGGGTTCTCTGCGACCAGCGCACGCGCGGACAGCATCATCCCCGGCTGGCAGAACCCGCACTGGAGCGCACCGCAGCGATCGAAGGCGTCCTGGATCGGATCCGCGCCCACTCCACCCGCGTTGAGGTGCATCGGCCTGAGGCCCTCGATCGTGGTGATCGTCTTGCCCTCCGCCTGGGCAGCGAGTGTGAGGCAGGCCAGCACGGGCTGACCGTCCACAAGGACGGTGCAGGCACCGCAGTCGCCTTTGTCACAGCCCTGCTTCGAGCCGGTCAGGCCGAGCTTGTAGCGGAGGACTTCGAGAAGGGTCCAGTGGTCGGGGGCGGCTGTTTCCAGCTTGTCGCCGTTGACGTCGAGTTCTAGCGCACGCATGGCCCCATTGTCCCGATCGGGCAGCCGCTGGCACACCAAAAACGCCCGGAGCCTCCGCGCCCTTTGATCTCGCCTTGAATCCACGCCTGTCGAGCCCTCACAGGAACTCAAGGGAGAGCCAGCGCCGGCTTGATGGGCCCCTGACACGGCTGTGGGACAACTCGGCCCTTGAACGGGACGGATCGGCGCACGTGGCGTCATCTGAGCCATCCGGCTCCTCTCGCCTTCGAGCAGACCTCTAGATCCAACACTCCGCACCGTCAACACGCGACACGTCAGCTCAAGCGCTCTATTCACCGCCACTGTCTTCCTTCTGGCCGCCTCAACGTCGGCGGCTTCAATCCCAACGGCGAAAACGCCCAGGACGGGGTCGCGGTCGCGGTCCACGGCAGCGAGGTCTACGCCGTCTGGGCCGAGCAGAACGGCACCACCAACTTGACCCAGGACATCTACCTCGCCCGCTAGACGGACGATGGAGCCACCTACAGCGCCCCGATCCGTATCGATCTCGGAGACGCTCCCAATGCCAACGACTCCGACTTTCCGAAGATCGCCGCCGCGGAGAACGGCAACCTGGTCGTGGTCTGGGGCGAGCGGCGCGACGCGTTCGCCCTCCAGTCGAACAACCAAGACGCCTTCTACAACGTCTCCACCGACGGTGGCCTGACCTGGCGCGCCAATTCGCTGCCGCTCAACACGGCGACGGCGGGGTCCAACGTCAACAGCGACATCGATCGCATCTGGCTCACGGCCTCCGGCGACACCTTCCACTGCACGTGGGAGGAGGACTCGATCGCGGGTGCTGGCGGCAGACCGGTGAACTCCTTCGGCTTCTTCGTCACGAGCCAGTCACAGGGCTTCACGGCGAACCCCGGCGGCAGCTCGGGCAACCTCTGCATCGCCGGTTCCATCGGTCGCTACGTGGCCGGCGGTCAGATCAAGAACTCCGGCCGCGCCGGAGAGTCTTCGCTGACGCCTGACCTGACTCAGACGCCCCAGCCCAACGGTCTCGTGAGCATCACGACCGGCGAGACCTGGAATTTCCAGGCCTGGCACCGCGACTCCAGCGGTGGCACCACGACGTCGAACTTCACGATCGGGCTGTCCCTGGCGTTTGACGGATTCTGCCCCTTCCGCATGCATGCCCGGCGCACAAACCGCGCAGGCCAGGCGCACAAACGGCGCATGAATAGCGGGGCGCGCGTCGGAGCTTCCGGCGCGCGCCCCGCCAGGTATCACTGGCTCCGAATCACGACCAGGCGTGGTAGCGGCCGCTCCGCGCCCGCAGCTGGGTCCCGATGGTCATGGCGGCGTGGATCAGCCCAACGTGGGTGTAGGCCTGCGGGAAGTTACCGAGCAGCTCACCGCTGTCCGGATCGATGTCTTCGCTGAAGAGGCCGACGGGGTTGGCGTGGGAGAGGACACGCTCGAAGAACTCGATGGACTCTTCCAACTCGCCCGCGAGGGCAAGGGCCTCTGCCCACCAGAAAGAGCAGATCGTGAACGTGCTCTTCGGCTCACCGAAGTCATCCGGATGAACGTAGCGCATCACGCCAGTCGGGCGCACGAGGCGCTCACGGTAGGCGTTCAGCGTCGAGATGAACCGCGGGTCGTCGCCGCGCACGAGGCCGATGGAGGGCAGCAACAGGTTGGCAGCGTCCGCCTCCTCGTTCTCGAAGGTCTGGGTGAACATGCCGGCCTCCTTGCTGTAGCCGCGTTCCAGCACCTTCTCCCGCATCTCGTCGGCCGCCTGCTGCCACTTGGTCGCCTTGTCCTCGAGACCAAAGTGCAGGGCGATCGCCGCGCCATGGTGGGCAGCCGCCCAGCACATCGCCCGACTGAACGTATGGAGCTGGGGAGCGCCGCGGTACTCCCAGATACCGAGGTCCGGAACGTCGAAGGCCGCGCAGGACTCGTTGACCATCCGCTCGACGAGCGGCATCCAGTATCCGGGCTTACCAGGATCGACGCGGGCATCGGTCAGCATCGTGCGCAGGCACAATACGACCTCGCCCATCAGGTCCGTCTGGAGCTGCTCGGCGGCCGCGTTCCCGATGCGGACTGGCTGGGTTCCGCGGAAGCCCGCCAGGTGATCCAGCGAAATCTCGGTCAGCTCGCGCTCGGCGCCAATCCCGTAGAGGGGCTGCAGCTCGCCCGTATCAGCGACGTCGAGCACGAACTGCAGGAAGTCACGGCCCTCTTGGAAGTGGCCGATCCGCCTCAGCGCCTCGACGGTGAACACAGCGTCCCGCAGCCAGCAGAAGCGGTAGTCCCAGGTGCGCGGCTCACCGACGACCTCAGGGATCGACGTCGTGGAGGCCGCGATGATCGCGCCGGTCTCGCCGTACTGGTGGAGCTTGAGGCAGAGCGCGGAGCGCAGCACGGCCTCGTCGCTGAAGCCAGGTAGAGAGCACGACTGCGTCCAGCGTCGCCAGGACGCGATGGTCAGGTCGAGGTCGCGCTCGATCTCATCCATGTGCATGTAGGGCTCGGAGCTCCCGCAGTCGAGGACGAAGTAGCGCCCACGATCGAGCCGGAACGGTCGGCCGCTCGCCAGGTAGGGCGCCGGAACATTCGAATGCAGCGTGATCGCCATGCCGCCGTGCCCCTTGAACTCCAGCCCCCGCTCAGTGGTCCTGGGCTCCGAGTCCATGCGCGCATAGTCGGGCTGGATGTCAAGGTCCATGGAGAGCCTCGGCGCGCCCCGCAGCGGACGCAGGTAGCGCACGATCCGGGGGGGGCGTCGGTGGCTGAGCCCGTCCTGGATGTACGGCATGAAGTCGAACTGCTCCCAGGCGTCATCGCCCACTTCGAAGCGCGTGACGAGAACGTTGGTATTCCTGACGTAGCGCTGCTCACCGTGCAGAGGCTGGGCCTCTCCCTCCTTCTGGTAGAGAAAGCGCCAGGTCCCGCCCTTCTTCTCATCCAGCAGCCGCGCGAAGATGGACGGGGAATCGAAGCGCGGTGCGCAGAGCCAGTCGATGCCCGTGTCCGGGTTGACAAGGGCGAGAAGCGTTCCGTTGCCGATAACGCCGTGGTCGAGTTTCATGATGCAGTGCTGCTATTTGGGGCCGCGGCTTGCCAGAGGTCGAGAAGTGCGCGGAAGCGTGCGGGTGTTTCAACGCGGAACTGCGCGGCGGACGCGCGGGATCCTACGAGGACGGACAGACTCTCGGGAAATGCCCGGAACATCGTTTCGTCCGTGACGTCATCCCCGGCGATTACGACCAGGTCCGGCTCTTGGCTACGTCGGCTGAGGATCGTGCGGAGACCGTTTGCCTTGGAGATGCCGGAAGGGCGGATCTCCAGCACCTTGTTGCCGCGCATGATCTCGAGGTTCTCGTCCGCCATGGTCTCGCCCAGGTGCTGGTAGAGCTCGTGGGCCTGCCATGCGGCCGACTCTGGCTCGGCCCCGCGATAGTGCCAAGCAAGACCCTCCGGCTTCTCCTCGACGTGGCTGCCGTGGACGCGCCCGGTCACGTTCTCCAGCATGGGCCGGATCCGATCTTTCCAGGCGGTGTCAGGCGTCATGACGAGCTGCTCGTTCTCCGATTGCCCCGGAGCCCGGCACACTCGTCCGTGCTCGCCAATGAACCCCACGCCCGTCGAGCCGAGGTGCTCGACCAGGAAATCTAGGGTTCGGCCGGACACGATCCAGACTTCGTTCCCAGGGGTCGAAGCTAGCTCCGTCAGACGCTCGATGAGCTCCGCCGAGGGGGTCGCCGTGACCGGGTCGACCTGGAGCTCGCGCAGGGTGCCGTCGTAGTCGAGTGCCACGAAGCGATCCTTCGCGTCCTTCCATCTCTGGATGCACGCCTCCTGGACAGCCCCCTCGATGAGCTCCGGCGCCGATGTTTGCTGGCTCTTCTCGATCTCGTCGAGCATGGAGCGCGTCCAGTGGTGGATGTCGTCGCGGTGAATCCGCTCACGCATCGGCGCCATGCGCGCGGCTTGTTCCTCGGGCGACATCTCGAGGGCACGCAGGAACGCCGTCTTCATGGCGTCCATGTCATATGGATTCACATGGAGCGCCTCCGTCAGCTCCCACGCCGCGCCGGTGAATTCGCTGAGTACCAGAACGCCGTCGTCCTGGTGGCGCGCAGCCACGAACTCCTTCGCCACGAGGTTGAGCCCGTCGCGGAGCGGCGTCACGACGCACACGTCGGCCACGCGGTACAGGGCCGTGAGCGTGCCTGGATCGACGCCACGGAACTGATAGTGCAGAGGCTGGATTCCGACGCGGCCAAAGCGGCTGTTGATCTCACCCGCGAGCTGCTCCGCGCTCTCCTTGAGCTCGCGGTAGGCGTCGACCTCGACGCGGCTCGGGACGGCGATCTGGAAGAATACGACCTCCTCTGCAAGCTCGGGACGGTCCTCCAGGAGGTCTCGGAACGCCGTCAAGCGCTCAAGGATTCCCTTCGTGTAGTCGAGCCGCTCGACGCCCAGGAGAACTTTGCGTCCGGCGGCAGCAGCCTTGAGCTCGGCGAGGGGCCCAGCAATCTCTGGGGTATCGTCCGGGCGCTCCCACGGCGTGGGATCGATGCCGAGGGGTTGGGCCACCAGGGACACCTGGCGGCTCTCGTACTCGACCTTGTGAGACGTGGTCTCGACGCCGAGGACGCGACGCGCCGCCGACCGGAAGCACCTGACGTACTCGAGTGTATGGAAGCCGATCACATCGGCGCCTAGCATCCCCTTGATCGTCTCCGCCCGTGACGGCAGCGCGCGGAAGATCCCGGTGTGGGGGAAGGGCACGTGCAGGAAGAACCCGATCCTCAGGTCCGGGCGCTTAGCCCGAATCATCGCGGGCACGAGGCAAAGCTGGAAGTCCTGAACGAACACCGTGTCGCCTGCACCGGCCTCTTCGCACACCGCGTCAGCGAAGCGCTGGTTGACGGCGCGGTAGACGTTCCAGTCCTCGCGGTCGAACTCGACACGCTCGACGAATCCGTGCAGCAGCGGCCAGATACAGCGGTTGCTCGTCCGGAGGTAGTAGCGCTCGTGCTCCTCCTCCGTCAGCCCAAGGCCGCGGAAGCCGAGCTCCTTGAGGAGAGCGGCGGCAGCCTCCGGGACGTCGCCGTCCTCGGTCGTGACGCCGGGCCAGCCGATCCAGACACCGCCGCTGTCCTGGTGGGGACCGGAGAGCCCGGTCGCAAGCCCTCCGAGCGTCCGCTCGGCACTCCACGTGCCGTCTTCGGACTGCTCAAGCTTGACCGGGAGCCGATTGCTCACGAGAAGCAGCCGCGGGCGTGATTCAGGGTCCGTTGCGGTTCTGGTTGGGGGAGGCCACATGCCCCCCAACCTGAGGAGTCTCGGCACTCTTTGGAACCCTGGCCCGTGACTTTATGTTGCCGCAGGGTGCGTCGGTGCGTCGCCCCTCTACTTGCCGCGCTCCAGCGAGTCCTGAAGGTCCTGCAGCGCCGTCTTGCCGACGTGGCTCAGGAGTGCCTCTTCCTCCTGGCGGAACTTGGCGGTCTGACCTGAGACGCCGCGCTGCCCTAGCTCTGGGACGATGGTGCTCAGGATGTCGTCGTCAAGGAAAGAGATGACGGCCATCGCCTCCGCTTCCATGATCGTCCCGTCACCCGCTTGACCGCCGATCTCCATCAGGTTGATGGTCAGGTCAAGATCGTGCTTGTGAGCTCTGGAAACCTGGCTCAGGACCGAACGGAGCGACACCGCCTTGCCGTCCACCATGGCGCGGCCAGTGACTTCCGCTGCGACGAGGCTTGAGATCCCGTCCACCATCCAATCGGAGAGGAAGGGCTGATGCTCGTGTAGGTGAGTGCGGACCACGGTCTCTGCGAGGCGTGCATTGACGGCCCGGACATCTTTGAGTGATCCGGTTTCCTCGAAGATCTCCAGGCGCTGGTTGACGCCCAGTGCCGTTGCTCCCTGCAGCGCCACGGCCGCGTCGTCCGCAGATCTCGCGCGTAAAACGACGAGCGGTCCCGCATCCACGGTGTTCTCGAATTCCTCCATTCGGTCCAGTGCCCGGTCTACGATCCGCTCGCTGCTCGCGAACGACTCGAAGCGGTCGCTGTCCGAGATCACGATCACTCGCTGCGTCTCATCGAGGTCGACGCGGTATCCGCGTCGCTCTGCGAACTGGCGCCATGTCTCCATGGTGCGCCGGCTCGATTCCCGAAGTCCGCGGACGTGATCGTCCTGGGAGACGGCATGCCCGTCCCACCGTACGGCCGGTGCGGTTCCGCCACCGGCGCTCCATGCTTCAGCGGAAGCCTCGATCGCGCGATGAACGACTGCGTCCCCGCTCACGGATGCTTCCTGTGCTGCAGCGGCGGTCATTACAAGACCGGCCACGCAGATTGCCCTCAAATCCATTGCTGTATCCCTCTGTTGCCGAGACGGCAGTTGCTGTTGACCCGCGCCCGCGAAATGCGAACGCCCCTCGGGTCCATGCCTCAGGGATCGGTCAGGGCTGACAGCGATCTGGAGGGCGATCGACGGGTCCTCGGCCGGTTCTCCAGCATTGGGACCCGCCGTCTCTCCATTGGACGCCAATCGGGGTTTGGCGCAGCGCCACGGGGTGCTAGCGGCGCGTCTCTACTCCGGATCGGGGTAGGCGGCCATGTGCTCGGCAATGGCGTTGAGAAAGCTTGGGCCCAGGTCAGCTGCTTTCTTCTCGCCGACGCCTTTGATGCCGAGGAACTCCGCGTGGCTTGTCGGCTTGTGCGCAGACATGTGCGCGAGCGAGCGGTCGTTGAAGAGGATGTAGGGGGGGACATCCCGCTCCTGTGCCATTGTGCGACGCAGCTTGCGCAGCGATTCGAACAGGCGTTCGTCCACGTCGATGGACTCCTCGCTGGCGACCGCTGCGATGGATCCACCACGGCGACGGGCCGACGGGGCTTTCTTCGCGGTGAGCGGAAGAAGCAGCGTGACCTCAGCCTCGGCCTTCATGACCAACACGCCTGTCTGGGAGAGATGCAGCGTGGGATAGTTCCCCGATGCCACGCCGATGTGCCCCTGGGCAACGAGTTGATCGATCCATGCGCGGATCTCCGACGTCGGGAACCCCTTCATCAGGCCGTAGGTCGTGAGCTTTTCATGTCCCTTGGCTCGAATGCGCGCCGTGTCAGCGCCGCGGAGCACTTCGGTGATGTGGGCGGCACCGTAGCGTTGGTCGCAGCGGACGACGCAGGACAGGATCATCTGCGCCACGCGCTGGCTGTCCTTGACGACCTTAAGTTCGCCGAGGCAGACGTCACAGGCTCCGCAGCCCTTCGTCTCCGCATCTCCAGGCTCGGGAGCTGCATGCTTCGGAGCGCTGTACTTACCGCCGAAGTACTCGACGAGATACTTATGCCGGCAGACGCCGCCGTTGGCAAAGTTCCAGAGCTCGGACAGGCGGGTCAGTGAGCCACCCAGTTCGTCCATTGCACCCTCTACGCCTTCTAGTTCGGCTTCCTGGGCGCTGCGCTCCATGATGCCCTTCCATCCCTGAAAGTCCGAGCCGCTGTAGAGCAGGAGGCATTCGGCCGGCAGGCCATCACGGCCGGCGCGGCCCGTTTCCTGGCTGTACTGTTCAACGCCCTTGGGCAGGCTCGCGTGGATCACGAAGCGCACGTCGGGCCGGTCGATGCCCATGCCGAAAGCCACGGTGGCGACGACGATGTCGATACCCTCGTTCAGGAAGGCTTCCTGCACGCTGCTGCGCTCGTGCGACCCAAGTCCTGCGTGGTAGGCCATCGCGCGGATGCCCTTGCGCGCGAGGTCGCGCGCGAGGCTCTCCGTGTCCTTGCGGCGGATGCAGTAGATGATGCCGGCCTGGCTCGGGTACTTGCCGACCAGCGACATCGCCTGATCGACGAGGTCGATGCGTGGCAGCACGCGATAGGTGAGGTTGGGTCGGTCGAAGCCTCCGATGACGCGTACCGGATCCTTGAGGCGCAGCTCGGACTCGATGTCCTCGCGCACCCGCGGCGTGGCCGTCGCGGTCAGCGCAATCACCGGAATGTCCGGTCGCAGGTCGCGCAGTGCGCCGAGCTGGCGATAGTCGGGGCGGAAGTCATGCCCCCAGTGGCTGATGCAGTGCGCCTCGTCGACGGCGATGGCCGTCAGTCCTGCGCGACCCACTCGGTCGATGAACGAATCCGAGGACAGGCGCTCAGGCGAGCAGAAGAGTATGTCGAGCTCGCGGCGCTCGAGCGCCGCGTTGACGGCCGAGCGCTCGTCGCTCTCCAGTGAACTTGAGATCATCGCCGCGCGCACGCCGTTAGCGAGCAGTCCGTCGAGCTGGTCCTTCATCAGCGCGATCAGTGGGCTGACCACGAGCGTAAGGCCCGGTCTCACGAGGGCGGGCGCCTGGTAGCAGAGGCTCTTACCGCCGCCAGTTGGCATGAGCACCAGGACGTCGCGACCCGCAAGGGTCGCGCGCATGGCTTCCTCTTGGCTGTCGCGGAGCGTGCTGAACCCCCAGGTGGTTTCCACGGCGTCCATGAGCGACTCCATGGCCGCGTCCACGTCCTCTACCGGCCCTGGTTCAGGCAGCGGCGCGGCCGGAGCTTCGTCGGCCCAGAGGGAGGTCGTGGCGAGGGGAGTGCCGCCTTCATCGGCCACAAACCAGCCATTCTCATAGGAGTGGGCAGAGCCGCCGCCGGCGACGCCGGTTCCAGACACAGCTCCCGCCGGGCCGGGCCCCTCTGGAGCTTCATCCCATAGCCCTGCCAGGTCAGCTGCGCTGGGCTCCTGCATGGGCTCCTGGCCAAGATCCTCGAATGGCTCACTCCCAGAGTCTGCCCCTATGGGTGTTCCGGCCGATTGACTGTCACGATTCATCTGTTCCCCTCCTCGTATGTCTATACCCCCTGAGCTTCCCGACCCAGACGGAGGACCGATCCCAACGCATTTCGGTCGCGGTTCAAGCTTATTCCGGCGTCGCTTTCCTCGTCGAATGCGCTGGGTCTATCTACCATGCCTGGCGGAACCCCGATTCTTATCCTCCAGCCCGGCCCGGCCCGACCCTCACCATGATTCAGCGTCAAGAATTCAACGTCCTCGGAAATTCGCTCGCGAGCTGCTGCTCCGACCCGATGACCGGCTTTTTCCGGGACGGGTCCTGCCGGACCGGCGAGGATGACCACGGTCGCCACACGGTGTGCGCCCGGATGACGCAGGAGTTCCTGGAGTTCAGCCGCGCCCGTGGAAATGACCTCATGACCCCCATGCCCGATTACGGTTTCCCGGGGCTCAAGGCGGGCGACTGCTGGTGTCTCTGCGTACTCCGCTGGAAAGAAGCGCTGGACGCCGGCTTCGCGCCGCTTGTTCGGCTTGAGTCGTGCCATAGCAGCGTGCTTGACCACGTCACCCTGGAGCAGCTTCAGGCCCATACGCTCGCGGGCTGACACGTCTCCAGGCGCAGCGCGGTGTCCAGCATCAAAAAGACAGCCGCGGGCCTATCGGCTCGCGGCTGTCTTCTTATCTCGTTGCACTCGCAGGTGCGAGAGAGGGGCGCTCGCTACTTCTTCGGCATCACTTTCTCGCGCAGCCAGGTGGCTGCCTGGGAGTCGAGCTTGCTGTCGGCGAGCGGGTCACCATCGTTGACCTTGAGCCGGGCAACCTCCACGAACTCCAGTCCGTCGTTGTCCTTGTGAGCCTGATCCTGGAGCCGCTCCGCGACGTCGCGCTTGGACTTGGGAGTCATGATGAGCGTCGGCAGTCCGCCGAGCTCCGCAACCCCCTTGGCCAGGTTGTAGCCAAAGGCTACCGGCTCGGGGTCGACGAGAATGACGGAGCGCACGTTCTCGTCATCCCTGGCGCGGCGAACGGCCAGGCTTGCGCCAGAGCCAACGCCGAAGATCGACAGGTTGGACGAGTGGACGCCCTCCTGTGCCATCAGGAAGTCGGCGGCGGCATCCACGTCGCGCGTGCTGAGGCTCCAGATGTTCTGCTGAGCCTTCTCGTCCGCTTTGTCGAAACAGCACTCAGGCGTCTCGCTGTCTCCGTGTCCGCGCAGGTCCACGGTGAGTACCGCAAAGCCCTTCTTCTGAAGATACGTGGCCAGCTCATGGAAGCCGCCGCGCGTCTTACGAGCGTCGTGGATCAGGAGCGCCGCGGGAGCTGGAGCCGTCCGCTTCTTGGCGACCTTGGGTGCGAAGTAGCTGCCTGAGAGGAGCTGACCGTCGCTGGTCGTAAAGCTGACGGCGTTGGCGGTGTCGGGAACGGAGTCACCGATCACTAGCGCGCTCGTGGCGATGGCCACGGATGCGCTAGGAATGGAGGGGGAAGTCGATGCGGACGGACCGGCGGACGCGGCGCCAGCTGCGATAGCAGCTGCCGCGAGGGCAAGGTTCGAGAGCATAGGCGTCGTCGTGAACTTGGGTTGAAATCGAAAGGGGGTGACTACGCAGGAGGGGCGTGGCGCGAATCTCCGTGGAAATTCGATGCGTCAATGTAGCAAGTCGCTCCGTAGGAACGGATCTAGATTCCCGGGGAGGCGCGACTACCGACTCTGATGCGAATTGTTGGAGACAATCAGGGCCAGTGGGGGCGGTCGCTCGAAATCATGTGCGTTTCGGGCGGTAGCCGCAGGGGCTCTTAGCCCAGTTCGAGCTGTTTCCTTGCGTCAATCTCGTCGCGGTTGATGGACTCGATGGCATCGTCGAGGTGCCCCGCAAGGTCCCAATCGCGGTCGATAGAGCGCTTGACGTTCCGCATGAGCTGGATCGCCATCCGGAAGACGCGGCAGACATCGCCCGGGTTGACGGAGAGTTCTTCCTCGAGTTCCTCCATCGACATTCCGCCGCACCAGGCGAGCGTGGCGGGGGTAAGTCCCCAGTCCGGGCACTTCATCGGGGGGTCGATCCCGAACTTAGCTTCCGCCTGGAGCAGGTCTGCCATCACGCCGTCGATATGGCGGCGAGTGCCGCCGAACATGGAGGCAGGTACCCAGGGCCGGTTGGCAGCTCGTCGCTCTTCATGGATCATTGCCACGAAAACCATGGCGATGGCGCGGGGCGGCAGCGTCTCCATGGCTCCGTTGAACAGAAGCTCGGTGACCTGGAGCTCATAGCCGCCCAGGCGACGCGCGATCTCTCCCTTGGAGGTGACTTTGTCGCCGTCCAAGTAGCCGAGTTTGTCCAAGAGGTCGAGGTGGCGACTGATCAGGCGCATCTGATCACTGCGCTGACGTTCGCGCGCCTTCTTGTTCTTCTCGCGGTTCTGGAATGAGTGGAAAGACTTCTCCCAGGCCTCGCTGACGTTGTCCCGACCGATGCGAGCCACCAGGTGCAGGAGCGTCGAGTAGTTCATGCGGAAGCGGCTCGTGACGGGCTCGGGCTTCCCTTTAATCCAGCGCTCGACGGGGGCCTCTTTCATGTCACCGCCCGCGAGGAGCTGGAACACGAAGCCCTTGTCGTCGATGCCCTGGCGACCGGCGCGTCCGGCCATTTGCATGTAGTCGCGGGTGCGGAGCCAGTCGAAGGAGATGCCGTCGTACTTCCGCAGGCCGGCGAAGACCACCGCGCGCGCGGGCATGTTGATCCCGAGCGCGAAGGTCTCAGTGGTGAACAGCATCTTGAGGAGGCCGCGTGTGAACATGCGTTCGACGACCTCTTTGTAGATCGGGAGCATGCCCGCGTGGTGATACGCGACGCCCGCACGAGCGAGCTTGAAAACCTCGCCACGAAGGTGCCCGCGATCGAG
>JBLIHL010000071.1:0-15790 GCA_047635895.1 Paracoccaceae bacterium
CGGCCGCTCATCTGAGTCCCGGCTTAGATTTCCCATCCGGCCTGTACTTCCTGGCTGCAGATGAAGAAGAAGCAGCGTCGGTGGAGCCCGTTGAAGAAACCAAACCGGAGTCGGACGAGTGATGAAATTCTGTTGTTCACGCATAGCCCTGAGTGCGCTGGCCTTCGCCACGTGCATGTTCGCAGCCCAAGCGCAGTACGCGGATTGGCAGCATGCCGGCTCGCTCTTCATCCTGACCACTCCCGAGGGCGCTGATCTCTCCGCGGAGGCCGAGGTGTCGGACTTTCCCCTCTTGGTGCGCTTGGATAGGGATTGGTTCGACTTCGACCAGGCCCATGCTGAGGGCGCGGATCTGCGCTTCAGCTCGAGCGATGGCAGCCGCTTGGCCTACCAGATCGAGCATTGGGACAAGCAGCAGGGGGCGGCCAGCATCTGGGTTCGCATCCCGAGCATCCGCGGTAATACGCGTCAGGAACTGCGCATGCACTGGGGCAAGCAAGGGGCCGCCAGTGAGTCCAGCGGGGCGAGCGTTTTTAGCCCATCGAACGGCTACCTGAGCGTCTGGCATCTGGGTGACGACGTACTCGATGAAGTCGGAACCCTGGAGTCCGAAGACACCGGCACCGAGACCATCGCCGGCCTCGTCGGCAAGGGGCGACACTTCCCGGACGGGAAGGGCGTCTACTGCGGCGACGAGATCACGAACTACCCGACCGGGCCAGAGAGCACCCACAGCACGCAGGTTTGGTTCCGTGCCAAGGGGCCCCAAGGCCGGCTTGTGGCTTGGGGGAACGAAGAGGGTCAGGGCAAGGTGACCATGCAGTACCACAACCCGCCCCAGATCAGGATGGACTGCTACTTCTCCGACGCGGATGTGAGCGGCGACTGCGCTGGGGCCAATCAGGAATGGACCCTGGCCATGCACACCTATCACAAGGGTGAGACACGGCTCTACATCAACGGTGTGCTGGCCGGAAATGGCAATCCGCGCGCCTCGACCCTGTCGGTCAAGCGGCCGGCGCGACTCTGGCTTGGTGGCTGGTATAACAACTACGCCTTCGTCGGCGACATGGACGAAGCCCGCGTCTCAAGCGTGGCGCGCTCCGCGGATTGGGCGCGCTTGGAGTACGAGAACCAGAGGCCGCTGCAGACCTTGCTGGGATCCCTGGTTCAGCCCGGGTCGGGTCTCTCCTTGTCCACCCAGGAGTTGCGCGTGAGCGAAGGCGCTAGCGCAGAGGTTGAAGCCGAGGCCATGGGCGCGCAGAAGGTCTACTGGACCCTCGACCAGGGCGCCGGATCCCGGGTCGTGGCCGTGGACCGTTTTCACTACACCCTCGAGCCTGGACGGGTGGTGGGGGACGAGTCGTGGCTGCTGCGCTTCCATGCCATCTACCCGCATGAGGTGAAGAGCTTGGATTGCCGGGTGCAGGTGGCCGAGGCTATTCCTGAGCCGGTCTTCAGCCTGCTCGCGCCCGCCGGTTGGGACGGCCGCGAGAGCATCGACGTGAGGCCGCGCATCACCAACTTGAAGCAGCTCAAGGCGGCCGGAGTGGCCGATCTGAGCTACGAGTGGAAGGTGCGTGATCTGGCGGTTATCCAGCAGATCAAGGCCGATAGACTCGAGCTTGACCGCTCCCAGAACAGTGGCACGCTGGTCGTGCAGCTGAGCTTACGCAACGGTGGTGCCGCGGTCTCCGCTTCCATTCCCATCGAAGTGCAGGAGCCCGCGCTGGACCCTTGGGTGGAGCGCGTGCCCGGCGCGCACGAGCAGCCGGAGGAGGGGCAGTTCTACGCGCGCGGCCCTGCGGACCTGGGCACTCTGGTCTACAACGGGGTCCTGACCGACCCTGCCGACGGGGCTTTCTTGAAGCTCTACGCCGGCGACGAGCTTCTCCTCCGTCAGACCCAAAGCCTGGGAGCGGATCGCAGCTACAGCTTCTCGGCTGACCTTACGCCTGCCCTGACCAAGTACCGCGTGGAGTTTGGATCGCTGAGCAGCAAGGGCGAGACGCTCTTGCGCTCGGTTGGCGACCTTCTCTGCGGCGATGCCTACATCATTCAGGGCCAGTCCAACGCACTCGCCACCGACACGAACGATGAGTCCCCGCGCGAGACCCACGAGTGGGTGCGCAGCTATGCCCGGACGCGCTACTACCGGGAAGGTGAGCAGCAGAACCTATGGTGCAAGCCGGTCTGGAAGGCACAGCCGGAGCACCGAGCGGAGCTTGGTTGGTGGGGCATGGAGCTCGCCAAGAGCCTGGTGGAGAGTCAGCAAGTGCCTATCTTCATCCTCAATGGTGCCGTCGGCGGAACCCGTATCGATCAGCACCAGCGCAACGAAGCCAACCCCACGGACCTGGGCACGATCTACGGCCGCCTGCTTTGGCGCGTGCGCCAGGCGCGCCTGACCCACGGGATCCGTGGCATCCTCTGGCACCAGGGGGAGAGCGACCAAGGCGCCGCCGGGCCCTCCGGTAGGTACGGATGGGAGGATTACCAGGACTACTTTGTGCGCATGTCGGACGGCTGGAAGCGCGACTTCCCCAACCTCCAGCACTACTACACCTTCCAGATCTGGCCCAATGCCTGCAGCATGGGCAACGGCAACGGAGACATGCTGCGTGAGGTACAGCGCACTTTGCCGCGGCTCTATTCGAACATGGACATCCTGCCGACCCTGGGGATCACGCCCCCCGGCGGCTGTCACTATCCACTGGTCGGTTGGGATCAGTTCGCCAGCAGGCTTCAGCCCCTGATCGAGCGCGACTTCTACGGCAGAACCGGCGAGGGGCTCGAAGGCGGACCCAGCTTGGTGCGCGCGAGCTACCTTGATGTGAATCGGAGGGCGGTCGTCTTGGAGTTCGATCAAGCCTTGGTCTGGTCCGGCACCCTGCTCGATCAGTTCTTCCTCGATGGCGATCGCGACCTATTCCTGCGGGGCGAAGTGGCGGGCCACGCGCTGACCCTGCACCTGAAGGATGCCTCTGCGGCGAGCACGATCACCTACCTCCAGGAGACGTCCTGGAAGCGCGAGAATCTGCTCCGCGGGCACAGCGGCATGGAGGCACTAAGCTTCTACGAGGTAGCCATCGAGTAGGCTCCGCGCCTGCGGCACCTGGTGGGTGACGGATTCAGTTGCGGTTGGGTACAGCCTCGACTCAGGCCGTCGGGGAAAGGCGCCCGGCACTGAGCTGGGCGTTTGATTCGGATACGCTTTCGGTATGGGCAACGAGCACTTTTATCCGGCGATCGAGCCATACCATCGCGGAGAGCTCGAAGCCGATGCGCCGCATGTTCTCTACTGGGAAGAATGCGGCAACCCTGCGGGCGAGCCCATTCTGTTTGTGCATGGGGGGCCCGGCGCGGGGTGCTCCACGGATGATCGCCGCTTCTTCGATCCGGCTTACTTCCGGATCGTGCTGATCGACCAGCGTGGATGCGGGCGATCTCGCCCTGTGGGCGAACTGACGGCCAACAGCACGACGCATCTGGTCGCTGACTTCGAGCGACTGCGGCAGCACCTTGGAATCGACTCCTGGCACGTCTTCGGAGGCTCGTGGGGCAGCACCCTGTCGCTCGCCTATTCACAGGAGCATCCAGATCGATGCCGAACTCTCACCCTTCGCGGCATCTGGCTGCTGCGGCAGGAAGAGCTGGACTGGTGGCTCTATGGGATGCGGCTTATTCAGCCAGAACGCTGGCAGGAGTTTGCCGAAGCGGTGCCAGAGGCCGAGCGTGACGATTTGCTAGAGGGCTACTGGCGACTTCTGCAAGGCGATGACAGGAGCGCAGCTCTCGCAGCGGCCAGGAGCTGGGCGACCTATGAGATTTCAAGCTGCACGCTGCTCCCCAACCCGGAGTTTGCGTCGCAGTTCGACGATGCTGATGTCGCGTGGGCAGTGGCGCGCCTTGAGGCGCATTACTTTCGCAACGCGCGCTTCGATCCGGATGATCGACTGCTGCAGCGCATCGATCGTATTCGTGCCATCCCCGGGTTCCTCGTCCATGGGCGCTACGACATCATCTGTCCTATCAAGTCGGCGTTCGATCTGCACCGAGTGTGGCCAGAGTCTGCGCTAGCCGTGGTCGATGACGCGGGGCATTCGTCCCACGAACCAGGGATCACTCGCCAGCTTGTGGCTGCCACTGATCGCATTCGTGATTTTGGGGATCCCAGGCCTACGACCTAAGGATCGGCCGTCGGCCGCGCGAGGCCACATGCGGCCGGCCGCGAATCGCGGCTGGAGACCTATAGGCGCGACGTCACCAGAACATGGCGAGCAGCGCACCGAATCCCAGCCAGAACAGGGCTCCCAGCAAGAAGCTCGGCCAAGTCGTGTTCAGATCGTCTGCCTCCCACCACCGAATCCGGTACCTACCGAGCGTGAACGCGAAGCGTAGAGCCTCGCCTGTACAGAACAGAAAGACTCCGACGACGTAGAAGAGGACGTTCCCAAGGAATTCCCAGACGAAGGACATAGGTAGACCTACCCGGGCGAGCCCGGTGTATTGAGGGAAGTCTGAACTTCTGTTACACCCCACTAGATGACCTGCCGAGCGACTCGGCACACCGGATGAGTCCGATGGCTCATCGAATTGAGGCACGGCACAGACTCAGGGCGGGGTCAGCTCATTCGCTCGCTCTCGCGGCTTCGTTCGTCCTTGAGGCGGAGGACGTCCACTGGGACGCCTTCTTTGGTCAGGCGGAGGGCCGTATCAACCACGCTGGCATGGTGGGAGAACACGATCACCTGCGTCGACTTGGAGAGCTCGGCGAGGACGCGCAGGGCCGCTTCCGTTCGTTCGTCGTCGAAGTTCACGAAGAGGTCGTCGGCGATGAAGGGCATCGGCTCCACGGTCTTGAGCATGTGCTCCACGCTCGCGACTCGCAGGGCCAGGTAGAGCTGGTCGCAGGTGCCTGAGCTCATCTCGTCCACGCCGACCTGGCGGCCGTCGGGGCGGCGCGCCACCATGACCTGCTTGCCGCTGCTTGACTCCGATGGGTGGAGCTGCTCGTAGGCGCCCAGGGTCAGGACCTTGAAGAGCTCCTGCGCTCGCTGGAGGAGAGGGCCATGGGTCTCCTGGCGGTTGCGCTCGATCTCGCGGCGTAGGAGTTCGTCTGCAAGATGGGCCTTGATGAAGTCGTGGGTGGCGTCCGTGATCTCGGCTTCCATCTGGGCGATCTGCGACTGTAGGTTAGCCGCCTCCGACGATCCCTTGGACTCCACTTGACCTCTCAGGAGGCCCTCCTGGCGGGCCCGCTCTGAGATCACGTCGTCGAGCGCGCTGGCGTCAGCCTGGGCTTGCTTGATTGCCGCGCTCAGATCTTCGACCGTTCGCTCGCCGATCGATTCACGCAGGCCGGCTTCGTCCATGTTCTCGCCGTACTCGGCCTTTAGCTCGGCCTCGATGCGATGGATGTCCGCGTCGACAGAGCGGGCGCGCTCGGATTCGTCGGCCAGCTGGAGTAGGGCGGCGAGACCCGGGCACTGTGATTCCTCGGCGAGCTTCTTGAGCCTCTCGTCGAGCTCCATCGCGCGCCTGGTGGCCGCCTCGCCAGCCTCTTTCTGGCCCTTCAGATTCCGGGTGAGCTGCTCGAGCGTTGACTTCGTTTGGCCTGCATCCCGCAGGGCGCGGGCGAGTCGGTCCATGCGGGCCTCTGCCAGCACGACGCCCTCAGGCGTCCCGTCTTCCTTCGCCGCCTCAAGCGCGGCTTCCAGGACTCGTTCGGTGGGGAGCACGTTCAGCACTTCGCACATCGCTGCGACGTCGAGCTCGAAGGCCGAGGCGGCCTCGCCGCGCTCGGAGGTCTCTCTTTCGAGGCGGGTGATATCGCGGTCAGCGGCGTGGACGTTGACCTGCATTCGCAGCCGGCGCTGGGCCGACTCGGGGCCTGCGCCCGGATCCAGCCGGCGTTCAAGGGCCCACTGCGTCCACTCGGACCTCGTGGATTTAAGCTCGTCGTCGGCCGCCTTAAGTCGTGCTCGGTGATCGGCCTCCTGGGCCCGTGCCTGCTCGAGCGTTTGCGCAGCTGCGTCCCGTTGAGACTGGGCCTCGCGAAGGACCGTCATCCGTTTGGTGCCCCAGGAGCGGAGCGCGTGCGCAGACATGGGATCGAGGCCGGCCTCGGCGAGGCGGTCATTCCAATCCGTCGCCCGAGAAGCTGCCTCGTGGCGCGCCTCCTTCAGCGCCTTGCGAAGCACTTCTGCGCGAGCATTCGCGCGCTGCAGCGCACCTTCCTGCGCGTCGTGCTCGGCCGCGCGTGCGGACTCGCGCGCGCGCCGGTCCACCAGATCATCGGCCCCGTGCACGGCTCGCTGGACATCCAGTGCGCCGCACGCCTCGCGCGCGTCTCCATCAAACACAGCACGGATCAGTCCGTCGCGCGTCTCCCGGGCCGCCTCGACCTCCTTGAGCGTCGGCGGGGTGCCCGCGGCGGAGTCAGCGAGGCGCTCCAGGGCTTCCCGCGTCACGATCTCGGAGCGCTCAAGGTCGCGAGCAAGCGCCTCTTCTTGGGCGGCGTCGTCGCGTTCTTCGCGCTCTCGGTGCTCCACGTCGCCGTCGGTGGGCACTCGCAGCTCCAGGAGGTCGGCCAGCGTTCCCTGGAAGGGAGCAAGGGCAGCGAGATCCGCGGCGAACCGGTCGGCGAGCGTCTCCTCGATGTGCTCGAGCCGCTCGGCAGCATCCTGCGTCACGGGCTCCGCGCGGCACACGGCCTCGTGGGCGACCCTGCGCGTGCTCGTACGCTCGGCGAGCTCCTTGGAGAGGCGGTCCGCCGCGTCGCTCAGCTCATCGAGGCTGGCATTCCCTGGGCGCGCGTCTCGTGTCGGGTCCAACTCTCCCTCGGGCAGGTCCTCCTCGCCGGCTTGACGCAGGGCTTCGAGGCGCTTGGCGCGCGCGTCATCGAGCTGGCGCTGAAGCTTGGTCCGCGCGGCGGCCGCCTCGCGGAATGCACCGCGACGCTGGGCGAGCGCTTCGATAGCCGCGCTCTGCCCAAGAACCTCGGGAGCCGCAAGCGCGTTGGCGCGCGCCATGTCCTCCTCGAGCTCGCTGATTTCACGCGCTCGCTCGTCGGCGCGTCCCTCGAGTTTGGCTCGGTCTTGGAAGAGCTCCTGCACGCGATCTGCCTTTCCCTTCTCGAGCGGCTTCAGCTCGCCGAAATCCTGGCGCTCGGCGCGTTGAATGGCGAGTTGATCGAGCGAAATCACCGAGCGACGCAGGGCGGCGAGCTCCTCCGCTCGCGCACGCGCCTTCATGCGCGTCTCGATGTCTGCCTCGCTCTCGGCTAGAACGGCCCTGAGCAACTTCGCGCTGCCTTGATGCGTGGCGGGCCGCATCGTGGCCTTCTTGAGGTTCGCCGTCAGCTCCTTGTGCTTCTTGACCAGCTCATTGATGCGGCCTTTGGGTGAGCGATCGACGTAGAGCTCCTTGAGATCTCCTTCGAGCCGGTCCGTGACCTGGCGCAGGCGCTGGCCGCCGAGCATCGCGCCAAACAGCGCGCGCCCGATCTCGCCCTTGCCCTCGAGGAGTTCGTTGCCGCCGGCGACCATGGTCTCGTGGTCGAGGCCAAAGAGTGTCTCGAAGCGCGTGCGCTCCAGGTTTCCGAGGAACGGCGTCAGTTCCTCGATGGCCATCGCCTTGTCGTCGGTCTGGTTCCAGAGCGGCGTTTTGGAGGAGGTCCGCCGCACGTACTCAATGGTCTGGTCATCCGAACGTTCCAGGGACGCGCCGATGCGCAGGTCCTTGCTCGCATGGACCTTCTGCTTCGACGCGATGCCATAGAGTACGGAGCGTAGCGCCTCGAGCGTCGTGCTCTTCCCCGCGCCGTTCGTGCCGAAGACGAGGTGCAGGCCGCTAGTGTTGCCGAAGGTTAGCTCGAAGTCTGTGAACGTCCCGAACGGACGCATGTGCAGGGAGTTGAATCTCACGCGTCGTCCTCCGCTGAGTGTCCTTCAGATTTTTCTTC
The DNA here is from genome assembly GCA_047635895.1 of Paracoccaceae bacterium. Classification (GTDB taxonomy): domain Bacteria; phylum Planctomycetota; class UBA1135; order UBA1135; genus Saltatorellus. Next base: position 7,967 of record JBLIHL010000071.1, read on the forward strand.
TGTACCCCTTCCGGAGTCCGCTGCGGAGACGGCCTTGCTAGCGCCGTCGTTTGAGCGCAGGAGCGCCGTGAGGAAGTCGCGCGCCTCAGGCAGCGCGTCGCGCAGGACGCTGGGGCTCGCCGGGTCTACGCGCTCGCGCACGGTAGGTGGAAGCTTGGCCGAGAGCTTCTGGAGCTCACGCGCCAGCCCGTCGAGCACGTCGGCGGGAAGGTCGGTACCGTGGAGGCGCGCGGCGAATGCGGTGAGCGCATCGTCTGAGTCGTCACCGGCTGCGCCGTCCTCTGGTAGCGCAGTGCGGACCTTGAGCTGTTCGATCCATAGGTCATCTGACACCGCCGAGGCGCGCGCGCGGATCTCCTGCGTTAAGCGGTGGGGCTCGGTGCGCAGGACTGGGTCGAGGGTGGTGGAGCCGCGCAGCACTACGCGCACGGCGAGCTGGCGGTCGCCCGCCGCCAGGACGGCCTGCCGGAGCTCGGTGTCCAGACGCCGCAGCGCCTCCAATTCTGCGGTCATACCCGTGAGGTCGATGTCCAGGACTGCCCAGCGCGCAACGTCGATCGTGATGGGCTCGAGTCGCGCGACGGCGCCGTCCTCTACGTGCACGATAGTGGCACCCTTGGGCCCGGTCTCGCGAACGTGCCGGCCCTGGATGTTGCCGGGGAAAACAACCCACGGGTTTTCGGACAGGACCATGCGCTGATGAATGTGACCAAGCGCCCAATAGTCGTAGCCCTTGGCGCGCAGGTCATCGAGCGTGCAGGGCGCGTAGACGCCGTGGCCCTCGTAGCCCTCGAGTCCGGAGTGCAGGACGCCGATGTTCAGGCAGTCCGGCTTGGCATCGGGGTAGCCGAGCGCGAGGTTCTCCATGACGTGGGGCTCGCCGTAGCTCTGGCCGTGGATCGCGACGCCGAGGTCCTTGAGCACCACGGTGTGCGCCTTATTGGACCTGAACTCGGTCACGCCGTCGGGCCAGCTGAGGCGGCTGGCGACTTTGCTTTCGGCGTCGTGGTTGCCGCGGATCACGAAGACCAGGATGTCCACGGCGGTGAGGCGGCGCAGTTCGCTGAGGAACCAGAGGCCGGAGTTGTAGTCCTGCCACTCGCCGTCGAAGAGGTCGCCCGCGAGGATCACGAAGCGGACCTCGTAGGCGAGCGCAGCGTCGACCAGCGCCGTGAAGGCGTCGCGCGTCGCCTCGCGCAGGCGACCCGCGGGCGCGCCTGGATACGTCGAGAGGCCGCGCAGGGGGCTGTCGAGGTGCAGGTCGGCCGCGTGGAGGAAGCTAAAGGAGGGGGACGCTTGGGCCGAGGTCATGGGGCGTAGGTTAGCCGATCCACCCGCCTGCGGAAGAAACAGAACGGCCGCGAAACTACGCGGGGGGACGCGCCTACCCTTGGGTGACATGAAGTTCGTTTTCACGATCCTCCTGGTCCTCGCACTGGGTGCGCTGGCCGTGCTTGAGTTCGGATCGCCCAGCGCGCGGCCTGTTTCCTTGGAGGCGCCGCAGGCGGCCGCGTTGGAGCCTCACGGGGGACGTCCCCCGGGAGGACCTGCAATCGGCTCGCTGGTGAGCGCTGAGGCGGTGGAGCGGATCACGGCGGAGCCGGCCGAGGCTGCGATGCTGGAGCCCGCGTCCGATTCGGCGCTGGTGCCCGTCTCGGTCACCGTGCTGGAGTCGGGTCAGGGGGGGCGTGAACGCGGGCGGCCACGCTACGATTCCGGTCCCCGCGGGAGTGCTCAAGGGGTCCCATCAAGTCGGAAGGGCGCTTTCGCTTCCAGGGCTAGACGCCGTGGTTCCCGCGCGGGACCGACGGTCCCGTGAACGTGGGGACGAGGAGCGCGCCACTCTTGGAATCGCCACGGCGGCGATCGATCCCGCGCCCGTCGTGCTGCGGTACACGCGACCAGTGATCGTAGTGCAGATGGTCGAGGGACCTGGTGGGCACGTCGGCAGCCTGGCGCTCTATCGCGCGGGCAAGGTCGGAGACCCCCCTTGGGTCAAGCCGACGAGCTATGGAGACAACCCACTCGCGACGGAGGCCTACACGATGGTAGGGGGGCCTTTTGCGCTCGATACGGAAGCTGGTATCCGTACGGCGTACATGGAGGTGACGGCCGATGAGCAGTACCTCCTCGTGGCCAAGTGGCCCAACTTTGATCGCACTGTGCGGCTGGTGGAGCATGCGCTCCCGGGAGGTCGCTGTGATTTTGGAAGATCCGAAGACGGGGATGACTATTCAGCAGCAGAGTGGCCTCACCGTCAGGCACGAGTTCACCTGCGGCGCCGGCCAGGTACGGGTCGTGGGGACAGGATTGCCCGCCTGGGATGCTTACAACGGTCTAGGGCGCTACGCTCGATCTCACGGCCGGGTCGAGAAGCTGGTGAAGGTCATGCCCGGGCGCACGGTGAAGGTCTCGCTCGAAGTGCCGATCGGCGGAGTGCTCGACGTCGAGGTGCGCGGAGAGGTCTCGGAGCTTGATACTGCTCGAGTGGGTGAGGAGGTCGACCGCAGAGCGCGCCTCGGAGACGCTGAGGTCTACACGGACATCGAGGCGCTGCTGCGCGCGACGATTACGCTGGAGGATCCAGTTCGCCACGTGGTCGAGACCGTCACGCCGGAGAGAGGTTCGATTCCCAGGACGGACAGCTACACGAGACCCGACGCTCACCTGTGGACGCTGGGGGAGACACACCGATCCGGGATGCTCCCGTCCGGCACCTACACCCCGCGCGCGATCTTTCCAAACCGCGCACCGATCGAGACCCAGGTGACGATCCGCTCGGGCGAGGTGACGCCTGTGGTGCTGGACTTCGGGGACTGACCGCGCCTTGGCGCGGGGCCTGACTAGTTCGCCTTGTCCGACTGGGGATCCCGGGCGATGCCGCTCAGCCTCACGCGGAGCTCATTCGCTGGTACGTCGTCGGGGAGGCCGCCGAAGGCTTCCTCCAGCTCGAAGATCAGCTCGCCAGCGACGAAGCCCTGCGGGTGGCCGGGGCCAACCTTGACGGTGTAGCTCCACTCGATAGCGCGGCCGTCTTGGAAGGCCTTGATCGGCGTGGCCTCGATCGAGAAATGTTCGGCATGTTCCGATTCGACGCGGGTACCCATGACCATCAGCCGGGCGCCCGGAACAAGGGCCACGATGCGGCCGGTGAACTCGGCGCCCACCGATCGATCGAAGGCCCGGAGGGGCGCGAGGTTGGGGGTGGAGATCACGTCTGCGACCACGAGGGCCACCACGGGTAGCTTCAGTCGGCCCGCGTCGCCGTTCCCCTCCGCGTCGGTGGTCTTCAGGATCACATCGCCACGGATCGTGCCGAGCGCGGAGAGCGGTGGAACGGATACGTTCACGTACCAGACATACTCACCCGCGAACGTCTCCGTGATGAGCTCAGCCTCGATACCTTCCGGCTTCGAGAGGACGCCCAGGACGCGTTCGGGGTCGCCCGCGCGATCCACGAGGATCTTGATGCGCTTCTCCCTGCCGCTGGAGAAGGGCGAGTTGAGAAGGTTGGCGCGATCGGGCGCGAAGATGAACGCCCGCGTGGGCTGAAAGCCGACCTCGAAGGTGAGGAAAGGCTTGATCACGCTGTCCGTCGAAAGCCGCATCATCGCGAGCTTCCGCTCATTCGGAGTGGAGAACTCCGACATGAGCTTCATGCGCATGAGAATCGTCCCGCCGGCGGGGATCGTGGCCAGCGCGCCCTCCGCCTGGGCCGTGAACGCGGTGGGGCGCGCGGGGGCGCTGCCGCTGGCGTCCGTGACCGTGAAGTCCATGAACCGCGTGCAGCCGCAGGCCGCCTGCGCGGTATTGATGTTCACGGGCGCCGTGCCGACGTTGCGCATCTCCATGGTCCAGTAAAGCACCGTGCCGAAGGCGACGTCGCCGAACTCCTTGTAAAGGGGCCGCTCCGGAAGCTCAGGATTGAGGACCTCAAGGACGCCGGCACCGGGCGTGCCAGCCACGGGCGCCGCTCCGTCCAGGTGGATCTCGGTCGCCCCGTTCGGGTTGAACCGGGCGCCACCGGAGTCTGCTTCACCGCTGGGCGTGCTATCTCCGCAGCCGGTGAGGGCCAGTAGCGGAAGCGTGGTCAGGGCCGATATCAGGCCCAGGACGCGCGCCCTTGGGAGGTGCGCACTCTGGGCTGTGGGGAGGTTCCGGATCATTTGGGTGTGGAGGGATCTGAGTCCTTTCCTGTGTCTTTGTCGGGGTCCGAATCTGGATCGGGTTCGCCGTTCCCGGAGTAGCCAAGCGAGTCGAGGGCGCCTTTGCTGGGCCCCTTGGACTTTCCATCGGGCTTCTCGACGGCTGTCACCTCGCGCTCATCGAGGAACTCCTGGAGGCGAACCGCCTCCGGGTGGTCCTCGCTGTAGAGGTTCTGGATCTCTTCTGGGTCCTTCACAAGGTCATACAGCTCTGACATGCGCGGGTTTCGCTCGTGGTAGATGAGTTTCCACCTTCCATCGCACGCCATGTAGAGGTTGTCCGCCTGGCCGGTCGGCAGCTTCTGGGCGCCAGGGGAGTGCGTGTCGTAGTCGTTGAGGGCGTCCGCGTAGGCGATCCGAGGGGAATCCTCACGCTCGCCTCGGATGAGGTTGAGCACGGACTCGCCCTCAACGCTCTGGCGAAGAGGCACCTCGAGTGCTTCCAGGAGGGTCGGGACCAGGTCGATGGTCCGGACCTGATCCGGAATGACCGCGCCGGCTCCGAAGCCAGGGATCCGGATGATGAGGGGGACGTGGACGCTCCAGTCGTAGAGGAGCCTGTGCTTCATCCAGCCCTGGTTCTTCATGCCCTGGGTCAGTCCCTGGCCGTGGTCCGCCGTGATGACGACGATCGTGTTGTCCTTTTGACCGTTGTCTTCGAGCCACTGCATCACGCGCTGGATCTGCATGTCCATGAACGCGAGCTCGGGGTCGTACATCCGCTCTCGCCATTCGAGGAGCTTCGCGCCGCCGCGAACGGTGGACGGGTCGGGGTATTCGATGCCGTAGCCCTTGACGAATTCTGCAGGCGGAACGAGGGAGTAGTCGTGGACGTCGAACATGTGGAGCCACATGCACCATGGTCCGTCGTTGCCTTCTTCTTCCAACCACTCCAGCGCGCCGTTGGTGGTGAAGTCGCCGCGCCGCTGGGTGCTGCTCTTGCCGCCCTGATCCCAGCTAGTGTCATGCCGCTGCTGGTCCTTGAGATCAAGCGCGTCGAGGTCTACGCCGGAGTCGAAGCTGTCGAAGCCCTGGTTCAGGTTGTAGGCCTCGGAGACCGGGTACGAGCTGACGCGCGCCGCGGTCTTGTAGCCCTGGGCCTTGAGGATCTCGGGCAGCGTATCGACGCTGTCTTTGAGCCGGTGGCTGACGTCTTCGCTATAGAAGACGCGCATGCCGTGCTTGTAGTTGTTCAAGCCGGTCAGGATCGACGAGTGCGACATCGGCGTGATGCCCGCGGTGGAAACGGCGCGCTCGAAGCGCGATCCGTCAGCGGCGAGCGCGTCGAGGGTCGGCGTGAGGCCCGGTTGTCCACCGTAGCAGCTGATGCGATCGGGGCGCGTCGTATCGAGCGTCACCAGCAGCACGTTCATCTTCTTACCGAGGACTCCACCGCCGCCTTGGTCGGCGTCCTTGGAGCCGCAGCCCGCGGCCACGAAGCCGATGGTGCCTGCGAGAGCGACGAGGGCGGCGAGCCGCCGGTGGGGAACGGATGGTGGATGGTTCTGCATGGGGAATGACATCGGGTTGCGCGCGGGCATCAGTCGTCGGAGTTGTCGCGCTCTGCCTGCAGGGCACCGGCCCTGCGCGCGCGCTGGTTGAAGTAACGCTGGACTTCCTTCCGCGTGGGGGAAGGTCTTCCGGCGAGCGAGTCCAGGAACCAGCCGGCTTCGGCGAGCTCCATGCGGCGAATCCCACCCACGGCGGAACCACCGACCTTGCGGCGGTGGAGGACGAGGCAGCGAATTCGATGCGGTGTCCACTCGCCCGCAGGAAGGGCGCCGTACGCGTAGCCGTCCTGGATCGGCGGGGCCGCGCCGTCCGGTGCGCCGGGGGGCTGAATTGCGTGTCGGCAGAGATCGATCAGGTGAGCGGCCTCGCGCACCTTGTCGCTATCTGATGCGAGGAATGACTCAACGAGCCCAACCCCAAGGCGTGGATCCACCTCCGTGGCGCGGTTCGCGACGAGATGCATCGCCCAGATCCGGTCGTCTGGGTCGGCGTCTGCATCGAAGGCTGTCTGCATGGCGGCCTCCGTGTCCTGGTGCTGGGCCCGTGCGAACACGACCATCGCGCAGGCGATGGCGACGAGGGCGACGTGGGGGAGCCAGCCGAATACGCCGGACTCAATAGGTCCAGACTGGGTAGAGACCGTAGAAGCGCTCACAGGTGGCCTCCCGCTCCGTCCATACCCATGCGTAGCTGCATCACCGTTTCGGGCCAGGACACCCACCAAAGACCCAGGAGGATCGCCACGCAGGCCGCGAAGCCTGCGATTCGCAGGGCGCTCATGCGAGCGTGGCCGCGATCGGCCCAGCCGTGCGCGAGGAACCCAGCGGTGAGCACGAGGAAGAACGGCTCAACGGGAACGCGGAAGCGCGACATGGCTACGAGCGTCGAGGTGAGAGCGACGTAGCCAAAGACCAGGGTCAGTAGCTGTCGCGCGGGACCGCGCTGGAGCGTGAAGAAGAAGCCGGCGAGGCCGAGTAGCATCACGAGGCCGGATAGGAAGGCGGCTCCTACGATCGAAGGTACGCGGAGCGCGCCACCCAGTGCGCCGTCCGCTGGATACCGACCGAGCGCTTGGTGACGCGTGAAAAAGGAGACCGGGGCGACGAGGTCCGACCACTTCTTGATGCGCGTTCGTAGCGTCCATATGGGATTCGCGAGTGCATAGTCGAGCCCCCGGCGCGTCTGGACACCGTGGCGATCGATGGCGTGGGGGACCTCCTCGGCGCGCTCCCAGGCAGCATCACGCGCGTCGATGACACCGTCGGCGTTGACGTCCGTTGGCGTCCATCCTGCCGGTGGCGAAGTGAATCCCTTCCGCTGGAAGCTCTCGATGGGAGGCAGCCCACGCTCTGCGCGAACCTTGCGCAGCGGCAGCGTGTCAAAATTGAAGTAGCGGGCGTTGAGCCCGACGTACACGTTCTCGCCGAGGGTCGCTCCCCCGAAAATGGTTCGGCCGTAGACCTCCTGGTTCCGGAGGGTCCAGGGAAGGATCACGACGAGCGCGGCAAGCGGTACGAGTAGCGCCCGCCTGACGCCCTCGACGGGGCCCGCCGATTCGGCGACAGCTCGCCAGATGATCAGTAGCGACGCCAGGGGGAGCAGGAATAGCGGGAGCTCCTTCACATAGAGCGCGAGCCCGAACAGCAGCCCGCTGAGGAGCAATCTCTGAGTGGCGCTTCTCGAGCTGTCGTGGGACGCTCGGTCCATCCCAATCAACAGGTGCCAGAGCGCCGGAAGGAACAGGCTGAGGAAGACCGTTTCAGTCCAGAGGAAGTGCGAGTAGGCGCCGAGGGGCAGGTAGACAGCCCACAGAGCGCCGGCGAACAGCGCGGCTCTCGTCGAGAACAGGCGCCATGCGAAGAGCATGGTGGTCACGCCGATCACGCTCGTCAGGGCCACCTGGAAGGCCCGGAGAGAGTTCAGCCCAGCCAGGCCTGACTCGGGGTCGAGGAAGACCGAGAGGAGCCAGGGGTAGCCGGGTGGCCAGAAGTAGCGGTGCTGATCGACGTAGAGCCCGAAGCGTTCAAGTCCGAGCGCGGCATAGATGTAGTTTGCCTCGTCGGACTGGATGTCGAGAGGCATGGCCGCCCAGGCAAGCAGCCCGCGG
>JBLIHL010000072.1:0-15644 GCA_047635895.1 Paracoccaceae bacterium
CCATTGGCTTTCGTTTCCTCTACACGCACACGGCGGAGGACAGGGCCACCCTCGCCACTGACACGCGCGGCAAGGACTACTACGTCCAGCAGGGCTTCGGCGTTCAGTACGACCCGAGCGACCCCGCGGGGGCGGGCAACCAGCTCGATCAGCTCGAGATCGCCCCGTACCTGCGCACTGAGACGCTTGAGTACACCGAGCGCACGACCAGCACGTTCCAGCTGCACGGCGAGCACGTCCTGCCCGCGGGGGAGTGGTCCATCGGCGAGACCTTCAAGTTCAAGCGCCCCGAGCTCAGCTGGACCCTTTCGTCGAGCTTTGCCCAGCTCGATCAGCCGGACAAGCGGCTCTTTGGCTCCAAGTGGAACCCTCGCAGCTACGACCCGAACAGCGGGACGATCCAGGATCCGTTCTTTGAGGAGTTCAAGCCGGACTCGGCCTTCATCCTCGGCAACCTCCAGCGCATCTACAAGAAGCTGGACGAAGACAGCCTCCAGGGCGCCTTCGACGTGACGCTCCCCTTCGAGCAGTGGGAAGACCTGGACGGATCCTTCAAGTTCGGCGTCTTCAAGGACCAGGTCGATCGCGCCTTCGACATCAACAGCTTCAGCAACTTCACGACGGCCAGCTCCGGCTTCGGCTCGTTCGCCGGCGAGTTCGGCGACTCCTGGGCCGCCAACTGGGAGAACGAGAACCATCCGATCGGTGACGGCTCCGTCGAGAACCTCGAGCAGGACGTCGACTACGACGGCAACATCGATGTATCGGCCTACTACGGCATGGTGGACCTCCCGGTCACCGACGCGGTTCGCGTGGTCACGGGCGTGCGCATCGAGTCGACGGACATTGGGGTGACGCTCAAGCCTGAGGACGAAGCTACCTGGTTTCCCCAAGGGCAAACCAACGTGTCACAGCTCGAGCCGGGCGACGGCGACGTAGAGATCGCCGAGTCCAACACGCTGCCGTCGATCGGAGTCACCGGCAACCTGACGGACTCGATCACGATGCGCCTCGGCTACTCGCGCACGCTGGCCCGACAGACGTTCAAGGAGCTCACGCCTGTGCTCCAACAGGAGTTCCTCGGCGGGCCGGTCTTCATCGGCAACCCGGAGCTCGAGCTGTCCGACCTGGAGAACTACGACTTCCGACTCGACTACCGCCCAGACGACGGGACGCTGCTTTCGGCCTCGTACTTCTTCAAGAACATCGACGGCCCGATCGAGTACATCCAGCGCGAGGTCGACTTCAACTTCACGTTCCCGATCAACTACCCGAAGGGCACGATCAGCGGATTTGAGTTCGAGGCGCGCCAGTCCCTTGACCGCTACTGGGAAGGCCTCGAAGGTCTGAGCGTCGGCGCCAACGCCACGTTCATCGACTCCAATGTGATCCTCCCGGACTTCGAGATCGCGGACTTCGCCGAGTACGGCTACGACCTCCAGTCCCGGGACGCCACCAACGCACCCGAGCACCTCTTCAACCTGTACCTGACCTACGACGTGCCCTACACCGGCACGCTCCTCGGTCTCTTCTACACGGTGCGCGGCGACACGCTCGTCACGGGGGACGGCCTCGCCGACAACGGCGAGAAGTACATCCCCGCCGTCTACCAGGAGGAGTTCGACACGCTGAACTTCAGCGTCGCCCAGCAGCTGGGCGACCACTTTCGCCTGCAGTTCCGGGCGAAGAACCTGACCAACCCCTCGATCAACGAGGTGTATCGCTCCAACTTCATCGAGGGCGACACGCTCAACACCACCTTCACTCGCGGCATCGAATACTCCATGAGCATCAGCGCCAACTTCCAGTTCTGAGATGGCTTCGCCCATGGGCGAAACCGAGAGAACCTGAACGAACCCCGAAAGGGCCCGAGCAGCGGGCCAATCAGAGATGAACCGAAAAAATCAAACCACAGGGCGTGCAGGCTGGGTCCTCGCGCTCAGCGCCGGGGCGGCCCTCGTAGGGGGACGCACGAGCGTCTCCGCGAACCAGGACGAAACGCCCGCGTCACAGTCCATCGAAACCGCGCTGAGCGGGATCGACACCTGGGTTGAGCTGCGCGGGCAGATCGGCAAGGAGCGCGCCATGCTCGCGGAGCGCAAGGCGTTCCTGGCGGACCGCATCGAGCTGATCCGCGGACAGATCGAAGACACCCAGAAAAGGGCGGAGGCGCGCCGCGAGGAAGTCGGTAAGTCCAAGGACCAGCGCGAAGAGCTTGAGGCAGAGAGCGAGACGCTCAAGGCCGCGTCGGAGTCGCTCCGGGCCATCATCGGACCACTAGAAGCCCAGACACAAGTGCTTCTCAAGCGGATGCCCGCGCCGCTCGTCGAGCAGCTCCGCGAGCTCTCGCAGAACATCCCGGCCGATCCCGAGAACACCACCCTGAGCCTCTCCAAGCGCTTCGGACAGGTGGTCGGCATCCTCAACTTCATTGACAAGTTCAACACCGACGTCCACGTGACGACGGAGACGCGCGAGATCATGGCGGGCATGACCGCCCAGGTCACCGCGCTCTACCTGGGTATTTCCGCTGGCTACTACGTCAACGGTGCCGGCGATCGCGCGGGACGTGGCTTCGCAACCGACGAGGCCTTCGTGTGGGCGCCCGTCAACGAGTCTGCCCTCGAGATTCAGCAGGCGGTGAAGGTGCTCAACGGTGAGCTTCCTCAGTTCGTCCAGGTCCCGATCGTGATCGACTGAGCGAGGTACGAGCCATGAATATCCACCAACCAAACTTCATCGTGAGCCTCTGCGCCGCAGGCGCATTGGCCTTCGCTTCGCTCTCCAGCGCGGCCGCCACTCTGCCGGCCGCCCAGTCCGGCGAAGCGGGGGCCAAGACCCTTGCGGAAACTGCGGCCAGCATCACCGCAGACATCCGTACAGCGGAGAAAGAGCTCTCGGGCCTGCGCGAGCAGGCCACCTCTGAGATCCTGCCCCTGAGCGCAGAGCTTCGGGATCTCGAGTCCCAGCTGATCGAGGCCAACGAGGGCCTGAACGCGGTCACCCGCGATCAGAGCAACGCGGCCCAGCAGCTCGTCAACCTGACGAAGACGATCAACCAGCGCCGCGACGAGGCAGCCTACGTTTCCTCCCTCTTCTCTGAGTACGCGCGCAACTTCGAATCGCGCCTGCACATCGCCGAGGTCCAGCGCTACCGCGAGGCCATCGACAGTGCCCAGCTCGCCGTCGAGAACAGCAACCTCACCCAGTCCGAGGTCTTCGCGGCCCAGGCGGCGCTCCTCGACGTCTCGATCAAGCGCATCCATGAGCTTGGCTCAGGGTCGAAGTTCGAAGGCACGGCGGTCGACGCGGAGGGCCTTGTGCGCGACGGCCAGTTCATCCTGGTCGGCCCGACCGCGCTCTTTCGGTCGTCCGACGGCGCCGCCGTCGGCACCGTCCAGCAGCGTCTCGGCTCGCTCGAGCCGATCGTCACAGCTTTCGGCGAGGATCCAGACCGCCTGGCCGCCTCGATGGTGGTCAAGACCGCTTCGGGCCCGATGCCTTTTGATCCATCCCTCGGCGATGCCCACAAGGTAGAGGCCACCAAGGAGACGCTGGTCGAGCACGTGCAGAAGGGCGGCGCGATCATCTACCCGATCCTGATCATGGCGGCCCTCGCGCTCATGGTTGCCTTCTACAAGTGGACCACCCTGCTCTTCGTCGCGAAGCCCTCGCGCAAGAAGTTCAGCGGCCTCCTGACCGCCATCGAAGAGGGCGACGAGGAGAGCGCGCAGCGCCGTGCGAACGAGCTTCGCGGACCCGCGGGCAAGATGCTCCAGGCGGGCGTCGCGAACATCCGCCGCTCGCGTGACCTCATGGAAGAGGTCATGTACGAGAAGGTTCTCGTCACGAAGAACCGGCTTCAGAAGGGCCTGCCCTTCATCGCCGTGTGCGCGGCCTCCGCGCCGCTCCTCGGATTGCTCGGCACGGTGACCGGGATCATCAACACGTTCAAGCAGATCACGATCTTCGGATCAGGCGACGTCAAGCAGCTCTCCGGGGGTATCTCCGAGGCGCTCATCACCACGAAGTTCGGCCTGATCGTCGCGATCCCTTCCTTGCTCCTGCACGCGTACCTGTCCCGTAAGGCCCGCGCTGTTACGGCGCAGATGGAGGCCAATGCGGTTCAGTTCGCTAACGAGGTCGCTCGCTCGGAAGAGTTCGGCGAGGATGGGCGTCCGGCCCACACGTCCGGTCCCCACGCCGCGATGAGCCCCGACCACCAGGTGGTTCGCGCCCAGATCACTGAGATCCTCAGTGAGATGCTGGGACCGCTGGATCAGGGCGCCCACCTTGCAACCTCAGCGTCGCGCTCAGGCGCGGCACCGGCGAAGTCCTAGGGACAGCTCCCATGACCTCGTTCATCCAACGCATCAAGGACTGGTGGTTCGCAAGCGCCGCCGAGTCTGACACGACGCTCGCCAAGGGCATCGACATCTGGACCCAGGGCGGCTGGGCGATGATCGCGCTGGCCGTGATCTCGGTGTTCATCTTCTTCATCGGCTTCCAGGTGTTCGCACGCCTTCTGCGCAAGCGGACGGGCGGCGTTCCAGAGGCCACATGGCGGCGCTGGATCCATGAGTCGGCGGATCGTCGCGGCGCCGTGGGCGACATCTTTGACGAGGTGGAGCACATGGTTCGTGCGGACGGTAACTCCGTCCATGACGGCTTCACCGAGGTGCGGAGCCGCGAGATGGAGCCGTTCGCCCGCGACCTGCGCCTCATGAACATCGCGGTGGGGGCGGCGCCTCTCGTGGGACTGCTCGGCACCGTAACCGGCATGCTCGCGACGTTCGACGCGATGTCGAACGGCGGCGGCGGCGACAAGACCATGTCGATGATCGCGAAGGGCATCTCCGAGGCGCTCTACACCACAGAGACCGGCCTGATGGTCGCGCTGCCCGGCGTGTTCCTCCACTACTACCTGTGCCGTCGATTCGAGAGCTTCAAGAAGTTCCTCGCGCACGCAGAGACGGTGTGGACCCAGGAAGCGCTTCTGCGCGGCGAGAACCGCGAGCAAGAGTCGAGCCAGCAGTTGGCTCGCGAGCTCGCGCGCCGCGAGATCAAGGCGCGTCTCAGTGAACGGCTCACCGCTCGTTCCATACCACCCCTTACATCCACTCCCTCCCAGAGCGCCTCCCCAGGCGCCTGACCCGCAACTCACCATGGGACGATTCCGCAACTCCGGCGACGACGAGGTCGAAACGGCCATCGATATGTCGCCACTCATCGACTGCGTGTTCATTCTCCTGATCTTCTTCATCGTCACGACCGTGTTCGTGGAGGAGACAGGCGTCGAAGTGGACAAGCCCCAGGCGGCCGCATCGAGCAAGCTCGAAAGTAACAGCATCCTGATCGCGATCACCGAGTCCGGCGAGGTCATCTACGCCAAGCGCAACATCGGCGTCCGCGGCGTTGGCTCGATCGTCAAGCGTATGCTCCAGGCTGAGCCCGAGACACCCGTCATTGTCCAGGGAGACAAGGGGGCGAAGCTCGGGATCCTCGTCCAGGTCGTTGGCGAGGCCAAGGCCGCCGGTGCCCTTCAAGTGAACATCGCGACCCAGATGGGTTCCTGACCTAACCCTGTTCCTAGCGATACGACAATCATGGTCACTAACTACGTCAAAGCGGGGGCGGTCCTCGTCAGCCAGAACCTCTTTGCCATCACGGCGTCCGTAGGGACGACCGCGGGGTTCTTCATTCTCTTGCCGGTGATCAACGCCATGGCCGAGGGCGCTCGGCCTGACACGATGGTGATTCCTGTCGAGTCCACCGAGCTCCCGCCACCGCCCGACGTGGTGGAGGAAGAGGAGCCGGAGCCGGAGGAGCCCGAGCCTGAGGAGGAGCCGCCCGAGCTCGAGCAAGAGTCCGAGCCCCTCGATCTCGCCCAGCTGGAGATGCTCATGTCGAATGACTTCGGCATGAGCGGCACGGGCACGGTGGACTTCAAGGTGGACCTCTCCAACGTCACGGGCGGTGGGGGAGTCGAGAGTCTCTTCGATATGTCCGAGCTCGACGGCAAGCCCACCGCCATCGATCGACCGCCGCCCAGCCTCAGCAACAAGGAGAAGACCGCTACTCCGGGCCGAGTCGTCGTGATCTTCATCGTGGATTCCAAGGGCCGTGTCAAGAGCCCCAAGGTCCAGTCCTCTTCCAGTCCCGCGCTCGAAGCGGCCGCCCTGCGCGCCGTCAAGAGGTGGCGCTATCAGCCAGGCACGCGCAAGGGCAAGGCCGTTGCCACGCGCTCCCGTCAGTCGATCGATTTCCCGAAGCAGAAATGAGTCCCATGTCGAAGAAACAAAACAACGAGGTGGCGACATTCGCCGTTGCGTGCTGGATGGGCCTCGTTGCCAGCTGTGCGCAAACCCCAGCGGTGACCGATCCCGTTCAGGCGGACGCTGAGTCAGTGACGTCCGAGAGCATGGAGTCGTCGAAAGAGGCGGCGCTGGCGCAAACGGTCGCTCTTGCCACGGCTCCCGTAGTGGAGCCAGCGATGGAGCCAGCGATGGAGCCAGCGATGGAGCCAGCGATGGAGCCGAGAACGCAGCCCGCGGTGATGCTGAACCCCGAACCGGAGCCACTCAAGGCGGCCACCGTTCCGGCTTCGGCTCCCGCCCAGCCGAAGCCAAGTTCGCCCGCGTCGAGGGTGCGTCGTGGAGCCGTAGATGACAGCCTCCTCGGTACCGCCTATTTCAAGACGCCTGAGTTCAAGCGCCGCTTCGCCGATAGCTTCCTCTCCGTCTCAGACGTCGAGCCGAGCGTCAGTCAGGACGAGGTGGAGGAGCTCCAGGAAATCATTGAGCTGATCCAGCAGGAAGGCAAGCGGGAGCGCGCGCTGAAGAAGCTGCAGTCCGCCATCAACGAGACGTCGAGCGCCAACTACCCCTACCTGATCGCACAGATTCACCAGGCGGAGGAACGCTACGAACTCGCGCTCGAGGGCTACCTTGACGCGGTCGACCGCACGCCGACGTTCCGCCGCGCTTGGCAGCAGATCGCGCTTCTCCACTATCGCCGAGCGATCGAGGAGGGCAACGAAGATCCCTCAAGTGACTACCGCGACTGTGCCAAGGCCTTCGCCAAGGCCATCTCACTCGGCCTCGTCGATGAGACCTCGTACGGCATGATGGCCGTCGCCCTGCTCAACAGCGGGCGCATCCTCGCCGCTGAGACTGCGTTCCGGCAGGCGATCATGATGGGGCCGGACGAGAAGCAGTGGGCGATGGGCCTTGCGCAGTCCTACTTCAAGTCCAAGCGCTACGGTGACGCCGTGGCGCTACTCGACGACATGATCGTTGACCAGCCTGACAGCGCATCGCTCTGGATGCTGCAGGGCAACGCGTACCTGGGCCTTCAGGAGCCTGAGCGTGCCGCGCGCAACTTCAGCGTGGTCGACCAGCTCGGTGCGGGCACGAACGGAAGCACCAACGTGCTGGCCGACATCTACGCGAACGGCGGGCTCTTCACGGAGGCCGTCCCCGTGTACCTCAAGGCGCTGACGTTGGACGAAGGTGCCACTCCGGAGCGCTCGATCCGCGCGGCGCGAATGATGACAGGACGCGGGAACGTCGAGGCCGCGACGAACCTCCTTGCGGGCGTGGAAGCACACTTCGGCGAGGACCTTCCTGGGGAGGCCGCCACCGAGATCCTCAAGCTGCGCGCGAAGATCGCCGTCCGCGAAGGGCGCGGAAGCGACGAGATCGCCGTTCTGCGTCAGATCGTCGACCGTGACCCGCTGGACGGCGACGGCATGATCCTTCTGGCCGATGCGTTGGCCCGCAACGGGAAGATTGATGAGGCGCTTCAATACTTCGAAACCGCGTCCACGATCGAGGCGTTCGAGGCAGAGGCCAAGCTCCAGCACGCGCGGATCCTCGTCCAGCAGAAGCGCTTCGCCGAGGCCGTTCCGCTGCTCAAATCGTCCCTGCAGATCAACGACAAGGAGTCGGTGCGCGCCTACCTGGCCAACGTCGAGAAAGCGGCACGTCGTTCCACCAACTAGCGACCGACGTTGATTCGTCCGTGAGAAGGCGCGCGTGTCCACAGGGCACGCGCGCCTTTCTTTGATTGAGACGCTGGGTGGGTGTCCGCATTGAGCTCTAAAACGCCCTTCCTGGGCCGTTATCGGGCCTAAACGCAGGGTTCGAACGGTCTTGATCGGGGCTTGATGCACGGCCCTTGCTGGCTGCCTATTTTTCCTCCGTCGAAAGGGCACAGAGCCCTACGCGGAACGTCTCCGCCATCGGCCGCACATCTACCCCCATTAGCTTCTGCTCCTTACAGTGAAGAACCTCCTCTCGACCCTCATCGTTGGCGCCACCGCCACGGCCTCGGCCCACGCCGCCGAGATCTTCGTCACGGCCAACATCTCGACGTCCACGACCTGGACCGCCGACAACGTCTACAACCTCCAGCAGCAGATCTACGTGCTGCCGGGCGCGACCCTGACCATCGAGCCGGGCACCCGCATCGCCAGCAGCACCGGCGTCGGTGGCAGCCTCGCCGTTTCCCGCGGCGCGCAGATCTTCGCCCTCGGCGAGAACGGCGCCCCGATCGTCTTCACGTCGACGGCCGACGATGGCACCTGGCGCCAGTCCGCCAACGAGTGGGGCAACCTCACCATCATGGGTGCGGGCTACGTCTCCGAGAACGCCATTCCATCCAACTCGGCGACCCCGTCGGCGTCGAACTTCGCCAACATGGAAGGCCTTCAGCCGCCCGCCGGCAGCACGATCGGCCAGTACGGCGGCGGTGACGACGACGACGACAGCGGCACGCTCTCCTACGTCAGCTTCCGCTACGGCGGCCGCGTGATCGGCCTCGGTAACGAGCTGAACGGCCTCTCGCTGGGTGGTATCGGTCGCGGCACCGACATCCACCACATCGAGATCATGAACAACGTCGACGACGGCATCGAGATCTGGGGCGGTACGGTCAACCTGAAGTACTTCTCCATCTGGAACATCGGCGACGACAGCCTCGACATTGACCAGGGCTGGCGCGGCAAGGCGCAGTTCGGCCTCATCGTCCAGGGCTACAGCCTGGACGCGAGCCAGGGCTCGGGCATCGGCGACAACGCCATCGAGATGGACGGCGCCGAGGACTCTGACTGGCAGCCGGTCACGACCGCTTCGATCCGCAACATGACGGTCATCGGCCAGCCCCTCGACGGCGACGGCCTCACCGCATGGCGCGATGGCGCACGCGTTCAGTTCCACAACTCCATCTTCATGGACGGCGGCGAGCAAGTCGTGCGCCCTGACGGTGACGACGGCGACGGCGCTTCCGGCTACGGCCACAACGGCACGCTTAGCTTCGCCGACGTCTGGAACACGCCCTACACCAGCCTTTCGGGCGTGAACGCTCCGGGCAACCAGGCCGCGTTCTACCAGTCGCAGACCGCCGGCAACCTCGCCGAAATCAAGGACAGCGTCTTCTTCCGCAACCTCGCCGGCAACGCCTACACCGAGGCGAACGCCCGCGGCGTCTTCAACGCGAGTAACAACAACGTCCAGACGAACAGCTCGCCGATCGCCAGCATCACCCGTATCGCGCCGCCGGCGCTCGGCTCCGGGCTCCAGATCCTCCGCGTTGTCGGCCTCGACCCGACGCCGACGGGCGCCGCGCTCATCGCTGGCTCGAACGCACCGACGGACGGTTTCTTCTCACCCGCCAGCTACAAGGGCGCGTTCTCGCCGGCCACCCAGAACAACTGGCTCGCCGGTTGGTCCGCCTCAGCCGAGTTCGGATTCATCGCTGGCGACGACATCGGCGTGAACTACTGCAGCGCCAACGCGAACTCAACCGGCATCGCCGCTGAGATCCGCGCGGCTGGCAGCACTTCGGCTGCCGCCAACAACGTGACGCTCGAGGCGAGCGGCATCCGCGCCAACTCGTTCGGCTTCTTCATCGCCAGCATCGGGCAAGGCTTCGTCGCGAACCCGGCCGGCAGCGCCGGTAACCTCTGCCTGAGCGGCGCCATTGGCCGCTACGTGGGCGGTGGTCAGATCCAGCAGACGAACGCCTCGGGCGTCTTCCGCCTCGGCATCGACCTGACCTCGATCCCGCAGCCGCTTGGCCCGGTGGCCGCGACCGCGGGACAGGTCTGGAACTTCCAGGCCTGGTTCCGCGACTCCTCGGGCGGCATGGCCGTCTCGAACTTCACGAACGGCATCTCGATCGAGTTCAACTGATCGCCGCTTCATCCGGCGCCCCGGGGTACGCCCCGGACCCTGGTTGAGGCTCACAAGGCGGCCCGCCCATCCGTAAGGGCGGGCGGGCCGCCTTATGATGAGACGTCCACTCCACGCCCCCGCGGCTGGCATTGCCGGCACACCGAGATCCATGATGTTTAGCGCTCCACTCCTCCTGACGTTCTTCGGCGCCCTGGCGCAGCCGTTCCCCGGTTCACTTCAGGTGCAGGCTGGCGAGCCAGTGACGGCCGCCAGGCAGGACAAGGCCAGGGCGATCGCCAGTACACCGCTGGGCAGCGATTCACCCCTGGATTGGGCCTTCGATGCGGTGTCGAAGATGCCGCTGAGGCCGCACGTCAAGACGCGTTCGCGGCTCCAGGCGGACCTCGTGCAAGCGGCCCTTGATGCGGGACGCCTTGGTGACGCGGGTCATTGGGCAGCGAGGATTGACAACTGGCGCCAGGGCCTGGCTCTCGCGCACATTGCGGTCTTCCACGCACAGCACGGTGACGTCGCCGCTGCCGGCACAGCGATCGAAGCCGCGGAGGCCTTTGAGGCCACCATCCTGGCTGAGGAGGACCAGGGGTGGCGCCGCGACCGCGTTCGTGTCCGGATCGCGGAGGCGTATGCGCTCCTCGGGAACACCACGATGGCAGCGACGATCCAGGCCGCGGCAACGCCGAGCGAAAGTGGTCGCCTCGCCGCCATGGCCGTCCGGACGGTGGACGACGCCGACGCGGGCCAGCAAATGGAAACGCTGGAGGCGATCGCCAAGACGGGCGACCTCGAGCAGGCGCGTTTCGCGCTGCTCGCCATGGGGGAGTTCTACGGTCGTGCCCTGGAGCTTGCGGCCCCAGCTGGGATCCCAGCCCAGGTCCCGGCCGAGATCAACAAGGCCAAGGCCATCCTCAACCCAGAGGCGATCGAAGCTCGCATTCGCGCGGCGTGGACCGAGCTTCCGATTGAACCGCGGATCGACATCCTTGAACGCATGGTCGACTTCGACATCCAGTGGAAGGCTACCCAGCGGGCCCATGCCCACGCGGCAGAGGTCGGCAGGCTAGTCCTGGACAACCGGTGGAATCCCGAGCAAGGGGTCGCACTACGCGCGCGCGTTTCGGAGCTCCTCCAGCGCGCGGATGACACGAAGGCTGCACGCGTCATGGCCAACAGCGCGCTGGCTCTCTACGACACGTCGCGCGAGGGCATCGTCAACATCTTTCGCGGGGAGGCCCTGCGGCCCGTCGCAGAGGCGTACCTGGCCCTCGGCGATTCAGCCACCGCCACCGTCGTCTACGAGCGCGCGCTCGAGGAGGCGCTCGTGAACCCGAACTCCCGTCCCCGCGCGGCGGACCTCGCCATGACGGCGATCTCTGCCACCACCGCGCCCGGCTACAAGATGCCGAAGTCGCTCCTCAAGGCGTTTCGCAAGGCCGAGAAGGGCATCGGCGCGCCCTGGTAGTCAGGGCGCTTAGAGGCCGAGCACGTCGAGCTTGACGGCGGCTTGGGCGTGACCGGCCCGCGCCGCGCGCTGCAGCCACTCGATCCCGAGGGCGCGAGAGCGGTCGACGCCCTGGCCCCGCAGGTGCATCAAGCCGAGGTTGTACTGCGCGGCGGCGAGGCCCTGATCCGCGGCGACCTGCATCCAGTGCCCCGCGAGGAGCGCGCTCTCGTCTCTTCCCTCCTCGGACGTCCGAAGGAACGCCAGCGCCAGGCCGGACTGCGAAAGGGCGTCGCCATTCTGGGCCGCCGTAGAGAGCCAGGTGAGTGCGGCCTCGGAGTCCTGCTCGACGCCGACGCCCTCGTGGTACATCCAGCCGAGCAGGAACTGGGCGTCGGAGTCTCCCTGGGCCGCGGCGGCGGTGAACATCTTGGCGGCCCGCGGTCCGTCGGGCTGGACGCCGTTCCCGCGGACGAGCAGGAGCCCCATGCGGGTTTGCGCCTGGGCATCCCCCTGCTCGGCGGCGTGCTCATACGAGGCCAGCGCAAGGCTCGCGTCAGCATCGGTGCCGAGGCCCTCCTCGAGCATCTGACCGTGGATCCGCTGGGCCTTGGCGAGGCCGAGTTTGCCGGCTTCACCGAAGAGTGAGAGCGCGCGCTCAAGGTCCTGGTCAACGCCCATGCCCTTGAGGTACAGCACGCCGAGGTTGCTCATCGACTCGGCTGATCCAGCCTCAAGACCGCGCTCGAACCAGCGCCGCGCCATCTCGAGCGAGTGTTCGACGCCCTTGCCGTCGAAGTACAGGAACCCGAGGTTTGTGCACGCCTCCGGATGGCCCTGGTGAGCGCTCAGGAGGTACCACTCGTGGGCCTCCAGGGCATCCTGGCGAACGCCGCGACCTTCCTCGTAGAGCGTCCCGAGGAGGAACTGGGCGTCCCGGTCGCCGTCCTCCGCGAGGGGCTCCCAGGCCTGGAGCGCCGCGGGGTAGTCGTGCTCACCGTACGCGCGAAGACCTGACTGCGTCGTGGCACAGGCGGCGGTGAGGAGCATCAGCGTGCTTGCTCCAGCCAGGGCGAGGAAGCGGCGGTGGGTGGCCGGAAAGCGTGGTGACTGAAAAATGACTCGCATGGGGGCACTATCGACGTGCCCCCATGCATGTCCATGAGGCGCGGAGTATTAAGGCTGCGGAGCCTGTCTCGCAGTGACCCATGAATCTCGCTTCGGGCCGAATTGGCGACGTGGCGCCCTGGCCCAGGCCGTCACGATGTGAAGAAGTGAACCTTCAGCGCATCAAGGTGCTGGTTCAAGCCCTTGCGGAACAGCGGCTTCATGACGGGGTTCAGGAGCCTGGGCAGCCACTGGTACGCGCGCGCGTCCATCGTGATGACGAGCTCGGTTCCGTCGGGGTGCTCACTCAGGGTAAAGGCCGAATCCCAGAGGGTCCCGTGGTCGTCGCACACGATGCGCAGATGGGACGGGGCCCTGCTCTCGGTGACCTCGAACTCCATTGTCATCCGCCGTTTGCCCATGGTTCGTGTTTCCCGGAAGCGCATACCAACGCCGGCTTCGGGTCCCGGCAAGCGCTCCGACGAGACCACGCACGGCATCACCGCGGTGGCCACGTCGGGGTTGCCGAGAACGGCGAAGACCTGCGTGGGCGAGGCGGCCAGGACGCGTGAGGCTTGCGCTGGTTTCATGGGGCCCACCGTAGCCTGAGGGGACATCGAAGGCGTCTTCCAGTGGTTTCACGTATGTCGCTGGCCAGGGCGCGCGGTCCCGCTCATTCTCTTGGGATGGATTCACCGGATGGATGGGGGCGTAGGCTCGTGCGCTGGGCGCTATGGGGGCTCGTGCTGTCCCTTGTGGGCTATGCGGGGCTGGCAGCCACGGGTCGCTGGACCGTTTTGGGCGAGCTGGCGAGCCAGTTCAGGTTCCTCTTCGGGTTTGCCGCACTGGCGTCCGCCGGGCTCTTTGCGGTCGCGCGGCACCGACGGAAGGCGGGCGTGGCGATCTTGCTGGCGCTGTGGGGGAGCTGGCCGGAGGGCTCGCTGTTCCTGGGGCCGGGCGCTCCGTCCATCGCTGCGAAGGCGGCGTTGGTCGCGGCTCCCTCGGGGGATCAGCGCCCCGCGTCCAGCCCTGATTCGGCGCGACCGCCCTTCCACATGATCTCGTGCAACGTCCTGCGCCCGAACGCGCGCTACGACGAGGTCTTCAACGTGCTGCTGAAGAGCGAACCGGACGTGATCGGACTGCTCGAGTGCTCAGAGGAGTGGCGCGACGCCGCGCTCCGACGCCTGTTGCCCAAGTACCCCTATTACGCCGTGGCGTCGAACACGCCCGACTGGAGCGAGCACACCTGGGCGCTGATGCTCTTCTCGAAGACCGAGCTCACCTCCACGGAGGTCCTTCGACTCGACTTCAAAGACTGGGAGCTCCGACCCGTCCTGCAGGTCACCCTGGCCGAGCCCCTGGACCTCACGATCACGCTCGCCCACCCCGAACGCCCCGGGAGGCCAGCGCGCATGCGTGCACGACGCACGGCGCTGGAGAGAATCGCCGCCTCGGACGTCCAGGGCAACTGGCTCGTCATCGGCGACCTCAACTCAACGTCCACCTCGCCGCTCTTCGGCGACCTGATAGAGAGGACGGGTCTGCGCGATAGCCGCGCAGGCTTCGGCCGTCTGCCGTCATGGGGCTTCGGCAACCGTCTACCGGGGCCGATCCCCATTCCACTTCCACCCCGGCCGCGTATCAGCGTAGCCATCGACCACGCGCTCGTCGGTCAAGGCCTGGAGGTGCTCGATCGGCAAACGCTCTACGTTCCGGGGAGCGACCATCGAGCGGTCTCGGTCACGTTGAGGTAGTCCCAGGAGTAAGGCAGGGCGCTGGGGCAAGGCGCCTGGCCGCCGCGCGTTCACTTGATCTCAGCGATCTCGGACTGGCGGTCAAAGACGTCGCGGCACTTTAGGAACAGCGTGGCCGATTCGGGCGTGACTCCCTTCGGCAGCTTGACGATGGCCGTGCGCCCGTGCGGCTCAATCGTCTCCTGCTCCAGAACGGTCGTAGCCTCGCTCCCTTCGCCAACGACTGCGCTGATGGTGTAGGCGAACTGTGGGGCCCCTTTTGGATCAATTGTCCAGCGGACCAGGATCTCGCCGTTGTCGCCGACGACCTTCTCGACGGACTCAACCGCGAGGGCGCCAAAGCTCGGCTCCTTCTCCTCGCGCTTGATCTCGAAGGTCGACGGGTTCTCAGTCGTAGGCCGCGTCTCTTCGCCGCCGCTCGTCATGAAGTAGTACTCGCCCGTGGAGTCCTTCGCGACGCCGCCGTTCCAGCTGGTGCGGAAATCAAAGGAGCGTTTGCCCTCCGTGAGGTCCCAGCTGTTGACCGAGTAGCGCGCGCTGTCGAACGCGTGCCACTCGCCGTCCAGCCTGCGCTTCCATCCGTTGCGTAGGTGGGTGGTGCGGGCCTCGGTTCCGGTGTCGAGCCAGTCTTCGATGAACGAGTCGTTGCCGCCCAGGAGGTTCGCTTTCTCCGACGCGACGTCCATGGTGACGAGGTGGAGCCACTGCTGCGTCTTCCCCGAGCGCACCCAATAGCCGTAGAACGTGTGATCGCCCACGGGCCAGGAGCGCGCGACCTGCGTGTACCAGACGTCGGTGTCCCATCCGAGCTCGAAGTTCCACGACTTCAGCCCCGTCCCTTCGCCGCCGAAGTTCTCCGTCTTCGTGCCGGGACCCCGGTACACGGCCTGGATAGGGGCCGTGTGTTCCTTGTGATCCCAGATCGAAAAGATGTAGTTGTGTCCGCGCGGATGGGCCTGAATCCCTGCATACCCACCGGCCCGCCCGCTCCAGCCAAGCGCTTCGTAGTACGTGTACATAGCCTCTCCGCCTTCGGGCACCCGCACCTCATTGACGAGGATGTCGCCTTCAAAGCTGGCGCTCGAATAGACGAGGTGCGATGAGGGCGCCGCCCCTCCACCGAGCAGCGAGGAGTGAAGCGGGAGA
>JBLIHL010000073.1:0-15615 GCA_047635895.1 Paracoccaceae bacterium
GCGCGCGGACATCGATGAGGTTCGCGTGGTCGGGATTCAGTAGCGCGAAGCAGGCAACGATTCGCCAATGAAGGGCGGGCACTCCGGAGCTAACCGGGGTGCCCGCCCTTCTCCATTCATTGCCCGTCGGCGGCGCCATCGGGCGCGCAGAGCTCGCCGATGGCAAGTTCACACTGAGCGGTGAGGTGGACCAGGTCCGTCCTGTCTACTTCTACGTGCTCAACAGCAAGACTCCAGAGGGCCACACGATGGGAGCTATCAAGGGCCAGGGGTTCATCCTGGAGCCGGGCGGGTTGAGCCTGACCATGAACGGTAACCACAATCACATGGTCACTGGTGGCTACTTCAACGACGGCGTCTACGGCGCGTGGCTGCAATCCACGGCCTACCAAGATCTCCAGGCCATGATTCCGCTGGCATTCGGAGGGCTGCCGGGTGAAACGGAGGCCGAGAAGGAGGCTAGTGACCGGACAGGGATGGCGATCAGTCAAGCCATCATGGCTGCCGAGACCGCCGGCCGGCGAGAGGTTGCCCTACGGCACCCCGACCTGCTCGTACGTCAGCTCGCCATCGAGACCGCTTGGCTCGGTGGACCCTGGATGCTGGAGGGCGCGCGTGGAATTCTCGCACTGGACCCAGAAAACGAATGGGCCAAGGGCTTCGCCGCGCGCGAGGAGGCGCGCCAAGGGAAGGCGGCGCGCCATGTGCAAGCAGCCCACGTCGGTGGGCGCTACCTGCCCTTCACTGCCGCATCACTTGCCGGCGAGGCGATCTCGCTGAGCAAGACCTGCGAGCAGAACAAGTACGTCCTCCTTGAGTTCTGGGCATCTTGGTGCGGTCCTTGCCGTAGCGAGATCCCGCACATGAAGAAGGCCTACGAGCGCTACCACGAGTCGGGATTCGAGATCTTCGCCTATACGCTCGACGACAACCAGAGCGCTTGGGAGAAGGCGTCGCAGGAGGAGGAGCTGCCTTGGCTCAACACGGGGCTCGGCGCCAAGAGCGACCCCGTCATCCTCTACTCTGTGACGGGAGTTCCTGCGAACTACCTGATCGACGCATCGACAGGCATGGTCGTGGCACGCGACCTCCGCGGCGACAAGCTGGAAGCGAAGTTGGAGGAGCTGCTGGGCCATTCCAGCGCCCAAGGAAAGTGATCTTCGGATGAGCCACCGAAGCCGCCGCTGATGGGCTCAGTTAATGGATTCAGTTGAGGCTGCCGAAGCAGGACACGCGGCTGTTCGGTTGCCTCTGTCCCCTCATTCGATCATGACTTTCAGCGGCTCAAGCTTGGCGGTCTTGTGGATCGTCCGCAGGAGGCGCACCTTTCCGTTGGTGTCCGGTCGGCTCCAAGCCTCGATCGCGTAATCGCCGGGGTTGAGCTTGGTCGTCCCAAGGGCGATCGCGGGCTGTCCTGCACCCCGGGGGAGCTTGTCCGAGATCGTCGAGGCTCCCTGCCCGATATCACCGACACGGCGCCGTAGTTGGTCCTCGGTGAGGAGCGTGGCGGGGGCTGAGTTGGACGGGCGAATGAACACAGTGCGCACGTCGGTAAGCGTGCTTACATTGAGGCTGAGCTCGATGCTGCTCCTGGCTTGAAGCCACTCGAGGTGCACGCGCACCACCAGATCGGTGCCAGGGGGCCCATAGCCGCTTTCGCTCGCGCGGAACATGGGTTCGAGGGGCGAGATGGTGGCGTTCCAGCTCTTTGCCACATCGAACGACCCGCAAGCCAACGGGAATCCCGAAGGGGTCTGGTTCAGAGTGCCGCGACTGGGACCGGCGGAATTTCTACCCCGCCAGGTCACGAGGTTCATGGACGGCAGTCCCGGTGGCTCGACGGTGACGGTCCCGAGCGGCTGTAGCCGAGCGAGGGAGATCGCCAAGCCAGAGATCGTGTAGTCCTCATGGTCCCAGTCTCCGGCCGCTAGCTCGATCTCTCCGAGTCGCCAGCTCTCCGATGTCGGAGTGAGTGCGACGACGCGACCATTGAGACCCACGATGGCGTCCTCCGAGGTGGCCACCACCAGCCGAGACTTCTCCAGGTCCACCGCTCTCGCCCTCACCTGCACGAGATAGGTCCCCGAATCACTCAGCCATTGGGCTTGTGCGGCTTCAGGATCGTCGGGCGCGGGAACGATCCACGTCCAGAGGGGCAAGCCAGCGCCTGTACGCGGAGTGAACAGGATCGACCATTCACGGATCGCCTTCGCATCATGCTGAAGCGGCATCTGAGGCGCGGCCGCTCGCGCCATCTCGTCAGCCTGCGGAGCCGCCAGTTCGGCACTGGAGGGAGTGCCAGGCTTCTCTCCCTCAAGTTCCACGCCACCGGAGAGAACTCCCTCGTCGAGGCTCTTGGTCTCCTGTCCCAGGCGGAGGACGAGGAGCAGGCCGAGGCCCGCGGCCATCACGGCCAGAAGGAGAGTCAGGGAGCGTCGCTGCATGGGGAGGGAGGGGTTCAATAGGCCGCGTGGAGGCGCGGCTTCAGCTATTCGCGACACGGTCCTGGGCGGCGAGGAGGAGCCCCACGCGGTGGATGCCCGCGAGCACGGCTTCGATCGGCTCCGCGGCGTAGCAGAGCCTCATGAAGCCAGGTTCTTCGATGCGGCATGCCGCGCCTGGCGTGATGTTGACGCCAGTGTCCTCGAGGAGGCGGCGCCAGAGGGCGTGCTCCGCGGCCCACGTCGGTTCGTCGAGGAAGCGGCGCATGTCGCAGAGTACGAAGATGCCTGCCTCCGCGGGGATGATGGGGATGCCGGCTGCGTCGAGTGCCTCAGCGACGCGCTGGTAGGTGGCCCCGAGGCGCTCCCGCAGCACGCTGCAGAACTCATCGACCCACGCGTCGTCGGAGATCATCTGCCCGAGTAGCCACTGGGTGTGCCCCGAGACGGCGCCCCAGTAGGCCAGCCCGTTCACCGCGGCAAGCAGGGCTTCGTTCTCGCTGACCATGAGGCCGCACCGCAGCCCGCTCGCACCGAAGTCCTTACTGAAGGCCCAGACGATGTGGACATGGTCGCCGAGCGTGGGGCGCACCGTGGCGACGCTGGTGAAGGGGGCTTCGCCAAAGACGGACAGGGCGTAGATCTCGTCGAACACGACGTGGATGCCCCGGGCTTCCGCCCACTGCAGAACGTCTTCAATCTCGGCCGCGCCAGCGACGCTACCGCGTGGATTGTCCGGGTTGGTGAAGAGCAGCGCCTTGACGGTGCGGTCCGTGCTGGCGAGCGCCGCGTCGAGTCTCTCGGGTGTCAGTCGAAAGCCGTCGTCGCTCACCCTGGGTACCGGAACAATATGCAGTTCGTTGCGTGTCTCCAGATCGGTCCAAAAGCCGGCGTAGCTAGGCGTAGGAATCAGGACGGCATCGCCCGGATCCGCGAGCGCGTAGAACACGTTTTCCAGGATGGTCCCGGCACCGGCCAGCACGGCGATCTCTTCAGGGGCGAAGCGGCGGCCGAGGAACGTCCGCGCCATGAAGGCGCCGAGCTGCTCGCGGAACTCGACGGCGCCGACCATGTCGTCGTAGCCAAGCAGGCGCTCGGGAGCCTCCGCCGCGGGGGAGAGGCGCGGGAGCATGAAGTCGTGCATCAGGCGGTTCTCCGCGATGCACAGAGCCACGTAGTCTTTCCCGTGTGGCTCCCCGTGTTGATCCAGTGGCGGATTCCCTCCCTGTCCTTCTTCGCCTTCCGCGAGGCGAGGACGCGCGCTCGATCGGGCGAAGTGCTCGACGATGTACTCGGCCATCGGAGACTCGGCTGCGAGCTTCGCGCCCCGGCACGAGAGAGTGTGGGAGGAGTTCGGTTTCATGTTCGGACCTTAGCCCAAGTGCCACAGGTCCGCCCGCGTGCTGATGCAGAAGCGTGGGTGCATCGATCCGTAGCACGTCCGCACGTCGCTCGCCGGAGCCGGCCTTTGGATGATCCGGGGCGAGGGACTGGAGCTGTCGGAGGCTGCGACGGCAGAGCTGGCAGCCTACTTGCACTCCAAGGCGCTGCTTACGGATGAGCAGCTCCGCATCGAAGCTCAACAGTGGGTCGACAGGAGGACCCCGCACGTCTTAGCGACTGGGGACTTCGAAGTGCGCGACCACAACGAAGTAGACGAGCACTAGTGGCGTAATCGTTCCTGGTACCGTACCGCGCGCTCTCCCGCTAAGATTGGCTCCCATGCGCCGACAAGTCCTCTTCGTCACATCTGTCCTGCTCTTCTCATCGAGCCTCTCCAGCTGCATCACGCCGGCGCTTTGGAAGAACAGGCACCACGCGGAGCCTGACAGCTACGTGGGGGCGGTCGGCTCGAGCGAAGTGGAGTCCGACCACTTCTCCAATTCGCTCTGGTTCAAGATCCCTGTCACCCCCGTGGCGGTGGCGCTCGACCTATGTGGCCTCGGAGTGATTGGGTTCCTGTATCTCTACCTTGAAGGCGACGACGACGAGTAGACCTGCACCCTGACGCTTCAAGCGTCTCGCAGGCACTCTGGGCAGTACCGAACCGCAATCGATACCGCCAGCATGCCCAGAGGTGCGGCGGGACTGGTAGCGTGTACCCATGATGCACCCCGCCTTGAACGTCGCGCTTGCGCTCTTCCTTTCAGGCTGTCACGCACCCAGTCCCTCGCCGGGATCGTCGCAGGGGGCACCGGACGGGACAGAGCCTGCAGCAGAATCTGCAGCAGAACCTAAATCAGCGCCGCTGGACGAGCGCGTGCCAGACAAGCTTGCGGAGATTGCGGAGCGGGACGCGACTTTCAGCCATCTCCTGGCGGACACGGTGAAGACGGGCCTACCCGCGTTTTCGTCGATAGAGGCGGCCTTCCAGTTCGCGGAGGATGAGACCCACCTCGGCCTCTACACGGGCCTGGTCTCTGGATCTGAGCGCTACAACGTCGAGCTCCCCTCGGGAGGTGTCGAGACGAACTGGCTCATCAACGCCTACTTCCAGGATCTCTTTCGTCCCTTCGGACTCGAGGCATACGCGTTCCTGGCGCCGCATCTGGAGCATCCGGACCTATTCGTTCAGGTCGGTGCGGCGGGTGTCCTGAGTCCGGCACTGGCGCACTTCGGCTACAAGTTCCATCTCAAGGACTCTGGGGAGGAGCGTCACCGAACCGTCGTGGGCCTGCTCCGCGGCCTTGAGCGCGAGCGGGTAGCCCGCGACAAAGCCACGCCTCCTGTCAATCGCGCGGACGGGGTGCAGGAAGCTCGCCGTTGAGGGTTCTGCGGCCCGCGGCGTTCCTGCCGAGGGTGAGTTCAAACGCGAGCACGGCCCCAAGCAGGCACCAGCTGATGAGTGGCGACGGGATCGTCCGCCACGCTGCCACCGCGATGAGCGTCATGAGAATCGCGAGCGTCATGAGCGTTCCGCCCAGGCCCTCGCTCCACGTGCTGAGGAGATCGTTAGCGGGCGTCGACAGGGGCCTCGCGATCCCGCGCGCGATGAGGATGCGCAGCGTTACGAGACCGACAGCGACGGCGGCGGGCCAGAGGCGCAGGCCGAGGTCGACGCTCGCCGTGGTCATGACCAGCGCACCGATGCCCAGGTAGAGCGGGACCAGGAGCCGGATGGCGACGGCCTTGAGCGCACCCTGGTTCTCCGTCAGGTCATTGATGGGGGCCGTGTCGACGATCCAGCGCGCGGCGGGAGTGGCCGTCGTGGGAATGTGCATCAGGACAAACGGCAGGTAGGCGGCGGGGGCAAAGAGCAGGAGGGCGAAGAGGCCCTCGCCTTCCACGGTCGTCGGATCCGCGCCGAGGGCGAGGAACAGGAGCGGCGCGGCCACCAGCGGATAGGTGCGGAGAACGAACTCGCGCTCTGCCGGCAAGGCGTCGTAAACGAAGGCGAAGGGGGCGCGCTCGGAGGGGTGGACCCAGAGCGCTTCGGCGAGCCGGCGGAACGGCGTCAGCAAAATGGAGAGGACCGAGTGCGTCGACTGGGCTCGCGGTGCTGGCGGGAATGGCGCGGTCAGGAAGACGGCGAGGCTCAAGGCCATGACGGTAGCAGCGACCGTCCCCGGGACTCCCCAGCCGGCGGGAGCGGCGAAGCTCGCGAACCAGGCGGGAGGGAAGGCGAGGAGGCCCGGCTCCGCACCGGTCAGTTCGTCGAGGATGGGGAGGCTACGGAGTCCCGCCAGGGCGCCCACGAGGACACAGAGGAAGACCGCCGTTTGCAGGAGCACGAGGAAGCTCTCGCCGCCGCGACCAGGAAGGCGCGTGAGCAGGACCTGGAGCGCGAGGAGCGCGGCGGCCAGGCACCAGGTCTGGACGAGGCCAAGGGCGACCAGGAGCGCCCGGGCTACCACGCCGAGCTCGGCCGGCGCGAGGAGGGCAGCCGGGACCAGGGCGGCGAGGGCTAGCATGCCCACGATGATCAGAAGCGTCCCGACGCGCGCGAGCCGCAGGTCCCTGGGGCTGACCGGCTGGGCCCCGACCCACTCGGCGGCGGGGTCGGCCCGCAGGAGCGGCGCGAGCTCACCCAGGAGCGGAACGGCCGTCAGGGCCAGGGGAATGCTGAGCGCGAAGATCGCGTAGCCATAGGCGCCGACCTCTCCGCGAACGAGGAGGCACAGGAGCGTTGCGATGACGGCCTGCATGGCGAGGGCCGCCACGGGCGTGCGCTCACCGAGGACTTCCCCGGAAAGTTGGGCTCGGACGAGGGCGATGACACGGTTCATGGTGGAGGGGCGCCGGGCGAACTTTCACTTGGCGCCGCCAGAGGGTACTCCCCGGGTGGCTGCTGGCCCATAATCCGGCCCCATGAGTGAGAAGGTCACGATCCAGGGTCCCGTCGGAAAGCTCGAAGCCGAGCTCTGGCTCCCTGAAGGAGGCGCCCAGGCGCCCGCTGCTGCCGTTGTTTGCCATCCCCATCCGCTACACGGAGGGACGATGCGCAACAACGTCGTCCACCGGACGGCGCGGGGGCTCCATGACGCAGGCCTCGCGGTCGTGCGCTTCAATTTTCGCGGCGTGGGCGGGAGTGAGGGCCTTCACGACGGCAAGGGAGCCGAGGAGGAAGACCTCGCCGCTGCCCTGACCTTCCTGGGGGAGCAGGTCCCGGGCGTGCCTCTCTGGGCCGCCGGATTCTCCTTTGGCTCCCGGACCGTGGTGGGCCTGGCGCCGCGGGATGAGCGGATCGAGCGCGTCGCGCTGATCGCGCTCCCGGTCATCGCCTACGACTGCCGGGTGGCCCTGGAAGTGCGCCAGCCCGGCGGAATCTTCATGGCGGGCGAGGACACCTTTGGAACGATGGCGGTGATGCGCGACCTGCTGCCCGAGCTGTTCGAGCGATTCCACGTGGAAGAGGTCCCAGGTGTGGACCACTTTTTCACCGGCAAGCTCGATGACCTGCGTCTGCGGGTCAAGAACTGGGCGACCGCGTCGCTCGGAGCCTGAGCTCGCCCTCCATTTCCCTCACATCAACTCACTTTCCATGACCGATCTCGAAGAGACTTTCCCCGCCCACAAGATTCCCGCGATCAAGCGCGTGATGATGCCCCGGGACACGAACGCCGTGGGGACGATCTTCGGCGGCGTGATCCTGGCGGAGATTGACCTCGCAGCCGCCACCGAAGCACACCACCACCACGCGGGCATGGTCGTGACGGTCTCGATGGACAAGATCGACTTCAAGGCGCCCGTGCGCGTGGGCGACCTGGTGTCCTTCTTCACAGAGACGCTGCGCATCGGCCGCACGTCCATCAAAACGAAGGTGTCGGTGTGGGCGTGCCGCCGGTTCGGAGGCGGTGATCACGAGTACGTGACCGAGGCCGAAGTGACGATGGTGGCGGTCGATGAGGACTTCCATCCCGTGCCCGTCAAGCGAGACGGTGGGAAGCCCAACCAGGGTTGACTCGTGATCGGGTCAGCGCGCTTCTGAATCGGCCTGGTTCTGCGCAAGGAGTGCCCCGTACCGCTTGCGAGTCGAGGGGGGGGGGCGCCTATTACTCGGGGTTCGACTCGACCCAGAACCAGCCGCGGAGGTCGCCCTGCGCGTAGCCGGTCGCCTGGTCACTCGCGTAGCGCTCGGACAGCGCCGCCGCTACCCCGCCGGCGAGCCCATCGGCCGGACCATGGCAGGCCATGCAGGGCGGAGCGATGACGATCGGAAAGAGGGCACGTAGGTGATCGCCGCCGCGAGCCTCGAACTGTTCGTTCGCTTCGGCATCGATGAGCCCTGCTGCCCAGGTCGGTGCTCCGTTGCTGGGGTTGCGCAGCCGGGCGGACGTCCGGCCGATGCGGACGCTGTGGGCAGCGCCGACTTCTTCGGCGATGGCGGGGGCGCGCTCCTGGCAGATACCTATCGCGTCTGCATGGCCGCTCGCTTTGATCGCGCCGCTCAGCTCCGCAAAGAGGGACGAAGCAAGCTCGTTGCGTGCGTCGACGAATCGATCGAGCAGCGCGGTCTGAGTCTCACTCAGGTCGGCCCGGGTGGCGACCTGCCAGTCGGTCGTCGCAGCGGTCTCACTGCCCTGGCTGCAGGCGCCGGCGAGAAGCGTCAGGAGGACTACGAGGCAGGAGCGCGCCCGGAGGCGCGTGGGATTGGATTCAAGCATGGGTGATGTCTGCGGGAGGCCGCCGCTGGACATCAGCCCAGCAGCGCCTTGGCCTTGGCCTCGGGATCTTCGGTTTCGGTGAGCGCACGGAACACCTCTTCCAGTGTCCCATCTGAGCCCGATTTTGTGCGTAGGGCATCCAAAGCTCCGACCGTGATCAGATTGGCTTTCGCCAGGACGGCGACGCGATCGCACACTCGCTCGACGACGTCGAGCAGGTGGGAGGTGTAAAGCACCGCCCCGCCGCGATCCGCCCAGCCGCGCAGAACGGCCTTCAGCATGGCCGCGCTCGGCGCATCGAGCCCGCTCAGCGGCTCATCGAGGACCAGGAGCGTGGGCCGCGGAAGGATGGCGCACGCAAGCGCCGCCTTCTGGCGCATCCCGCGCGAGAACGTGCCCACTGGGTCATCGATCCGCTCGGAGAGATCGAGATGGCCCATGAGGCGTTCCCCTTCGGCGTTGGCCTCTTTGTCCGACAGTCCGTGAAGTCGGCCGACGAGCATCAGATGCTGGCGCGGCGACAGATTCGGGTACATCGGCGCACCATCCGGCACGTAGCCGAGTGCACGCCGCGCGGCCATCGGCTCGTCGGTGACCGAGTGTCCGCCGATGGTGACGGTTCCGGACGAGACCGGCAGAAGTCCGCACAGCATGCGGACGGAGGTGGTCTTGCCAGCACCGTTCGGGCCGACAAGTCCCAGCACCTCACCTGCGCGTACGTCCAGGCTGAGGCCGTCCACAGCCACGAGGTCCCCGAAGGACTTCGTGACTGCAACAAGAGAGGCGACGGGCTCGCTCACGCGGGCAGCAGCTCTTCGAACTCGTCGGGGTGAACCGCGATGCCTGTGGCTTCCGCGAGCTTCTCGACGATCTTGTCGCGCTGGGGTTTAGTGGCGTACTTCACGCCCTTCTTATCCGCTGCGGATCCTCCGCCGCACATGACGACGACCTCCTGCGGCTTGATCTCGGCAAGCTTCTCGCTCATCGCCGTGATCTCAGCGTCCGCCATGTTGTCGATGGGGGACTTGTAGAGCGCCGTCTCGAGCACGAGGTGATCGAAGTGGTGACAGTCCGTCACGAACTTGGCGAAGTCCGTGCCCTTTTCGCCCGTCGTCGCGGTCCAGTTCTTGGCCGTGCCCCAGTCGAACTGCAGGTGCACCGCGTTGTACATCGCAAGCGTCGCGCGAAGCTCGTACGAGCTCATGTCGCGCGTCTTCGTGAAGACGAGCAGCCGTGCGCGCGAGAACCACTTGTCGCGAAGCGCGCGCAGGTTCTCAGTGATCTCGCGGAGATCTGGGTGGTGCGCGGGGTCTGCGTCGCTGCCGACCAGGATGATCGACTCAACCTTGATCCCTTCCTTTGACAGCACGATGATTTCGCGCGCGCAGGTGGTCACTACCACGGATGCTCGGGGCAGCGAGCTGCCCCGTTCTACCACCAGCCCAAGCTGGGGTGAGGCGAGGTCGATGATCAGGGAACGGCCGAATCGCTTCGTGTCGCGCGGGCCATTCAGGATCTTCGAATTCGCGTCCTTTGTCTTCGCCATCAGGCTCCTCTGCGGCTGAGCGTCGAGCGCCAGCCTGAATGTCTAGTCGAAATGGGCGGCGCCACCGGTGGGCCCGCTCGAGCCGGGCATTATAGCCCAGATCAGTAGCGTCAAGGCTAGTGCAGAGCGGCTTGTATGCTCGGTTGCGGCCCACAGCACATACCCGGGGTCCTCCCCGCAGACGCATCGGTCGTGGGAGATCCCTGCCCAGGTCCCCAGGACGCCGCATAGGACCTGGAAAAGAAGGCACGGCCACGCGATGGCCCAAGGCAACTTGGTCGCGGTTTTTTCACGGTCTGGCGCTTTCTCCACGCGTTCAGACCGATTGGCCCATCCACCGGGTAACGGCAGAAGGGTCAAGGTGGAGAATCCCACGTGTCGATGGCTCCCAGAGCGCCATGTCCGCACGCCCTGAATCAGCCGAGCAGTCTGAAGCCCTGGCCGAAGGACCTGCCCGTGGGCCCCTCACGATGGGGGACGGGATGACGCCCCCGCTGGCTGATCCCGGCGGCGAGTCGCAGGGCCACGCCGGCGCCGATCTCGCCGGGCGCGACTTCTCCGGCTGTGATCTCCAGGGTGTGAACTTCACCGGCGCTCATCTGTCAGACACGCTTTTCGTCGGGGCCAACCTGCGGGGCGCGCTCTTCGACGATGTTCACGCGGAGGCTGTCGACTTCACTCGTGCCGATCTCACGGGAGCGTCACTTCGGCGCGGAGGATTCACCGAGGCGATCTTCGATTCGGCAACGATGGACCACGTGAGCGCGCCAGAAGCCTTCTTGGAGGGCGCTCGCTTTATGGGGGCTCGGCTCGTGGGAGCGGACTTCTCCAGGGCCAATCTGACTTCCACACGCTGGAGCGAGGCCGATCTCTCGGGGGCCGACTTTCGGGGTGCGACCCTCACGGAGGCGAATCTCGTGGCCGTCAACGTCCGTGGCGCACGCTTCGACAACGCGAATCTGTCTTCGGCCCGTCTGTCGCGGGTGGCGGGGTTCCGCCGCGCGAGCTGGCTTGGAGTGGACGCAGCTGGGCTGGATCGCCGAGGCGCCGTTTTCGTTCACGACTTCATCGAAGACCAGAACTTCCTCTCGGAGTATCGCAGTCAGGGGCCCACCTATGAATGGACCTACCGGCTCTGGTGGCTGACGAGCGACTGTGGCAGGAGCGTGGTTCGCTGGGCCATTTGCAGCTCTGTTCTGGCGGCGGTCTTTGCCCTCGCCTACGCCCAGCTGGGGATCGACTACGGCGAACATGTCACGCCGCTCTCGCCGCTCTACTTCAGCGTGGTCACTCTCACGACGCTCGGCTTCGGCGACGCGGTCCCCGCGACGATGGCGGCCCAGGCCGTCGTGATGTGCGAGGTGATCCTCGGCTACATGATGCTCGGCGGGCTACTCTCGCTCATCTCGAACAAGCTCAGCCGCCGGGCATCATAAAGACTTGAGCTCGCGGACCTTGTCGAGCATGCCGTCGAGGGGAGTCAAGCAGCTCTCCCAGTCGTAGATGCCCTCGACGAAGACTCGTCCACGATCGCCCAGGCTGCGTGCTCGTGCTGGATCCTCGAGAAGGCCGACGACCTCGGCCGCGAAGGTCTCCGCCGTATCCGCGACGAGGAAGTCCTGCCCCGGCGTCCCTTCGACGCCCTGGGTCGCGCTCGTTGTGCCGACGGTGGGTAGGCCCATGGCCAGCGCCTCTAGCACCTTATTCTGGATACCCCGGGCCACCCTCAAGGGCGCCACGCTGACCGCGGCCTTCTTCAGGTAGTCGCGTGGATCGTCAACGAAGCCGGTGACTTCGATGGCCTCACGCTCGCCGAGCGCAAGGATCTCCGGTGTGGGCTTCGATCCGACAATGGTGAGGCGTGCGTGCGGAACCTCTTTGCGAATCAGCGGCAGAATCTCGTCCGCGAACCAGACGCAGCCGTCGACGTTCGGGAAGTAGTCCATCACGCCGATGAAGACGAGGTGTCCGTCCTCCGCCGCGTCAGGGTGCGGCTGGTAGTGATCGAGCGCCACTCCGTTTCGCAGCACCGTGGACGGACAGCCCGGGATCTCGCGCTGGAAGATTGCCTCTTCCAGGGGTGTGCAGAACACGTTGGTGATCGTCTCGCTGGAGATCTTGCGTTCGAAGGAGCGCAGCGTCTTCCACTCGCGGCGATAGATCACGCTCATGGGGAAGCTGTGCTTGTCCGCGTACTGCCGCCACTTGTCCGAATCGAGCTCGGCGAAGTGCATGACCCACGGAACGTTCTTACCCGTGAGGAAGGCGCCCATCGATGAAGAGAACGCGTAGGCGAAGTCCATCTCAGGAAGCAGCTCGGCGACTTTGGCCTCGAGCTCCTTTGAGCTGAAGACGCCAAGTGTGAGCGGCTTGTTCGTCGCGAGCAGCGGGATCGACTTGATCTTCTGTGCGCGTTCGTTGTGGGGAATCGCGATCGTTCGGATCCCTTTCTCTTCGTTGAGAACCTCCGCTGCGTCAAGGTCCGCCTGGTCGTGGGCGAAGGCGATGATCGTCAGGTCGTGCTCGCGTGAGAACCGCTCACAGATCTTCCAGGTGGAAATCTTGTCGCCGCGGTTGGGCGGATAGGGAACGCGTTGGGCGAGGAAAAGGATGTTCACGCGGAGTGTCCGGGACGGTGCTTGCCGAGGAGGGGGACGGCCTCCGGGGAGGGTACGACTTCGAGGGTCGCCCGGCGACCCTCGAAGCTACTTCGTGCCATCGGATTGCACGGCGATGCGGGCCGCTGAGACATCGAGAACGACGCGACAGCCGCTCAGCGCCCGCGTTCCCAGATTGCCCGCGATCCACGGATCGCTCAGTGGGCCAGGCTCGCTGCTTCGAAGCAGCGTCACCTCGGGCCGAATCAGTGTCAGCTCGGCTTCGCCGTCGCGCCCCGAGCCCGGGCCGAGCTCGATCCGTTCCAGGGCCCGTCGCCATCCCAGGATCGTGCCGAAGGCCCCTTCGATCCGGGTCGTGCGCAGCGTGGTGCGATCGCCAACGAGGTTGAACTCCTGTGACGCCCACTCTGCGACGGTGACCGTGTCGTCGGAGCCCGTGTCGATTCTGAACCAGAGCCCAGGGGAGGCTTGGCCCTCCTGGATCAGGCGCCCGGCGATACAGGGCGAGGAGCCGTCACGGATCAGCGGGGCCCACGTCAGCCCGCGGCGGTCAAACCCCTGAGGGTCGTGAAGGGAAACGCGCGCGCGCGGTTCGTCGAGCGTGACCACCGCGCGTTCGAACAACGGGGCACCGAGGATGCCCGCTACTTCGAAGCCCGCGCGACTGGAAAGGAAGCTGGTGTCAACGGTGATGAGTCGCGGTGAACTCAGCGTTAGTGGACCGACCGTGAGCTGGCTGATCTCCGTCCACGTGCCCGTGCCGGCGCCGCTGACTCCCTGGAGCTGAGCGATCTCACCCGTCTGGATACCCAGCGACTCAGCGAGCCCCACGTGAAGCGCGTGCGAGCTAAACCCGGTGTCCAGGAGCATCCATGCCTCGTCGAGACCATCGATGCTCGCTCGAACATAGAAGCGTCCGCCGCGATCGACGCGGGCGGAGACGGTCGCGCCGCCCGGGTCGAGCGCGTCCGCGGCGAAGGTGCTATCGGACGGGAGGCTCCGCGGCGTGCCAAGCGTGCGTGGCGTTCCGATGGTGCGACGAGCGTAGCGGTCGGTGAACAGCTCGACGCCGTCGATCGACTCCGTCATCTCGTAGGGGAACCAGACGCCGTCGTCGTTCCGCCAGTCACCGAAGGCGACGGTGCGCACGCGGCCGCCTCGTTCGACCGAGTAGCTCGCGGGGCGCCTCGACGCAGCGTCAACGATCACCGTGGCTTCGATCGGCTCGGAGACGCGCTTGAGCTGGAGCTCGATCGTAGGGGACCCGCTGGTCGGCTTGACGGGCGTAACGTCGAAGCGCGTATCACCGGGCGTGAGCCAGAGGTGTGTGCGTAGCCAGCCATCGACGATCAGGAACTCCCGGGCGCCGAGGCCCAGCTCGCGGACGATGCCGCGCGGGCTGAGCGTCCAAGCGGCGCGGCCGTCGTAGCCCTGGGCCGCGGAGGCTTCCTCGGTGCCGACCGACAACAGAAAGCCGCCGTTGGGCCTGAGGGAGAGCGAAAGCGGGCGCTCGACCGCCTGGTCGGTCTCATCTTTCGCCGGGTAGACGCGGGTGCCAGCGTACGTCAGGCCGTTCCGCTCGGCGAAGAGGGCCTGGGTCCCAACCGCGTCCTGGATCTCCTGGAGGAGGCCCCGCATCGGCGTGATTACGCGTACGGGTGGGGCGACCTCGCAGGCGGCGATGATCCCACCCACGGCGAGAATAAGCGAGATCTGAGTCAGGCGCACTCTGTTACGAGACCAACTCGGGCGCCTCAACTCAAGGCGCCGATGGGAGTCTCGGGTTTGAGGTGCCTTATCAGGGACGCGATCAGGGCTGCGGATCAAGCATGCCCGCCCACCAGGGTGACCCAGCGGCCCCGGCGGCGCTCCTCCGTCACCTGGAGCCCGACTTCGGCCATCTTGGCGACCGTGGCGTCCCGGTAATCGAAGCGGCATCCGCTGAAGGCAAACCAGCCACCGGGCGCCAGGCGCCGCTTGAACTCGGCGGCATGGGCCTGGAGCACGTCGGCGTAGATGTTGGCGAGAACGACGTTAAAGCCCGTTTCATCGCCTCCGAGGACGCTGAAGTCCCCCTCCCGGAAGTCGCAGCGCTCGGCCACTCCGTTGTCTTCTGCGAGCTCCTCGGCGCTCGTCTTCGAGGCGGGGTCGATGTCGAATCCGACGGCGGAGGCGGCGCCGAGCATGGTGGCAGCGACGGAGAGAATGCCGCTTCCGGTGCCGGCGTCGAGGACGCGTTCACCTCCTTGGATACGCAGGTCGATGACCCGCAGGCACGTGCGCGTGCTCGCATGGCGGCCCGAGCCGAACGATCCTCCGGGCTGAATTGTGAGGCGCAGATCCGTCGAACGAGGGGGTCCTTCCTCGCGCCAGGGGGGGAGCAGCACGAGCCGCCCGACCCGGAAGGGCTTCCAGTCCTTGCGCCAGGATGTGGCGTAGTCCTCGGGCGGCAGCCGCTTAAAAGTGGGGGTGAGGCCCCCAAATTCTTCGACGCCGACGAGCTCGACGAGGTGAGCGAGTTTTGCCTGGACTGCCTCGCGAAAGTCGGGCGTATCGTCCTTGGCCATGACGAAGGTGCGCACGGCTTCGCTGTCGGCGACCGGCTGGCGCGCGGCAATCGAGGTGGTCCCCAGGGCCACGGACGTGCATGGGCCGAAGCTTAGCGCCTCGGCTACGAGCTCCTGCCAGCCGAGCGGAACGTCCACCCGCACTTCGGTCCAGCCGCCGGAGGGGGCTTTGCCAGCGGACTTCGGTTCGACCTCATTCGTCATGGCGGGGATCCTACTCGGTGAGCGGCAGCGCGGTTCGCCCGTTGGCGCTATCGTCCACACCATGCTGATATCCTTTGCTTTGGCCCTCCTGGCCACGCTTTCCCCCGCGACGGGTGCCGGTCCTGCCGCGGACCC
>JBLIHL010000074.1:0-15520 GCA_047635895.1 Paracoccaceae bacterium
AAAAACCCACCCGCGTCCCACCCCCAGCCCCGCCCCACCCTCCTGTCCGTTTCGGCGGTGGCCTCATGCCACCACCTGTCGTCCATCAGACGTCTACTGGAATGTCACCGAGTAGCCGCTCGTGAAGTTCGACGTCACGCCGGGGTTCGCGTCCCGGTGCCAGAGCTGGAAGTTCAGCGTGTCGCCCGGCGTCACGCTGATCGAACCCATCGGCTGCGGAATCGAGGTCAAGTCGACCGTGAGCGGGATATCACCGAAGATGCCCGAGTTCCCGATCTGACTGATGTAGCGGCCGGTGCTTGCGCCGACGCAGAGGTTGCCCTGGCTGCCAGCGGGGTTCATGACGAACGCCTGGTTAGGTGAGACGACGAAGTAGCCGTTCACGTTCGAGGGGAGGCTGACGGCGACCAGCGACAAGTTGTTGTTGGCCACGATGTTCGAGCCTCCAGCGATGATCGATCCAGTCTGACCCGACGAATTGGTGTTGGCGTCGCAGTAAAGCGTGCCGATGCCGTCGCCACAGCTGATGTCCTTCACCTCGAAGTCGTCAATCGCCGCTTCGACGATTGAACCGGTGCCCAGGTCCGACGCGATGAACCGCATCTGCATTTGGGACGTAGCGGATGACACGCTGCCCACCTCGAACGAGTGCTGGATCCAGCCTCCGCTCGTGCCGGCGCCCGAAGGTCCGACCTGTTCAACGAGGTTCCAGCTGGAGCCACCGTTGTTCGAAATCTCGATCCGGAAGACGTCGGCATTCGCCGAGCCGCCCTGGTCGTTCGAGTACCAGCGGTAGTACGAAACGATGGGGTCGTTGAGGCTGGACATGTCGATGATCGGCGTGATCAGCGTCGTGGCGCCGCCGTCGACGTCGTTGGCGCCCAGGGAACCGCCCGGGGAGCCTTGACCAGTGAACCAGCACTGCGTGCCGACGGCCGTGTGGTCGTCCTCGGGCTGAGCGGCCGTACCAACGGGGTTGCCGCGGGTCCAGACGCCGGTCGAAGCGGTGTCGCCTGCGACGCCGCCCTGCCAGCCAGCGGCTGCTTCCATGTCATCCGCGCGGGCGACGATGACCTGGTCGCCGACGAAGCCCTGGAAGGTCGTGGTCGGAGCGCCCTCGGGTGCCGTTGCCGTCTGGCCGCTTATCGAATCGGCTTGGATGTACCAGCTGACCGGTGTGCCGCAGGCAAGTGACGGGAAGTTCGCCGTGTAGCTCGTTCCACCGTTGCTGCTCAGAGCGACTGACGTTGCGCCTGCACCGATGTCGTAGACGAGCACCGGGGACGCGGGATCGAGTGCGCCGGGGACAAGCTCCGTGATCGTGACGCCGACGGATGCGCCGTTGGGCGAGATCAGATCGGGCGCAGCCGACACAAGGTTGACCTCGAGCTGGGGCTCTCCCACGCTCCAAACGAAGAGGCCGCTCTCGATATCGCTACCGATGACCGTTCCGCTCGGGAAGTACGGGAAGCAGCTCCAGAGGCCATTGAACGAGGTCGACGAGTTGCTCGGGGCGGTGTCGAAGAAGGCAACCTCCGGGGGGCTGTTAAGGCTCGCTGTCAGGTCGAAGATGCGGAGGCCGGACGTGTAGTTGGCCTGGAACAGCTTGCCATTGTGCGAGTACATGTTGTGCCCGATCGCGGCGTCGCCGTTGTCGAACTCGCCGATGTAGGACGTGTTGGCCGGGTCAGAAACGTCGAACACGTGGGTCGTCGTTACGCTGACCGTGTTGCCTTCGTCCAGCTCGTCGCCGAGGTAGAAACGCGTGCGATCCTCGGAGAGCCAGCCCTGGTGGCTGTACCGGCGTGAGGGGTAGGCGATTTGCGAAATGACCACAGGGTTGGCCTTGTTCGTCACGTCGACGACGGAGAGACCCGTGTCCTGGGAGCCGCCGTTCAAGCCGCCGCAGCAGTACGCGATCTCGCGGCCCGCGAAGGCGCCGGTCGTGTACGTCACGACCTGCACGTCATGGACGTAGCGGGCGTTCCATTGGCCGACGAAGACCGGCACGGCCGGGTTGGCGAGGCTGTAGATGCGCAGGCCGTTGGAGCCACCGCCTGAGCGATAGAGGAAGCCGGAGTCCTCGTCGATCGCGACGTTGTGGCTGGCGTCCGTACCGTTGCCCGTAATAGTGTTCTCGAGTGAAACGTTGCCGTTGTCGACGTCGGAGAGGTTGATCACCTGGATGCCGTTGCCAGCCTCGGAAACCGCGTAAGCGCGGTCCTGGTAGACCTTGATGTCACGCCAGGTGCTCGACGGTCCAGAGATCCGCTGGATCACGGTGGGAGCACTTGGGTTGGTGACCTCGACCACGACGGTCGCGCTGGTCGTTCCCATGAGCGCGTACTCGCGGCCCGACGGGGAAACGTAGCCCCAGCAGTCGTTGCCGTTGTCAGACCCGTTGCCGAGGTCGGAGAACGTGAGCCAGGACTCGAGCTGGATGCCCGAGGCTGGGAAGCCGGCGGCCGCCGTGTTGGCTCCTCCACCTGGAAGCAATGCGCCTGCCGGGAGGCCAGCCTGGAATCCACTGCCCGCAACGGGCGGCTTTCGGTCGAGGATCTTGGGATCGTCCTCGTGAGCCAGGGCGGTGGCTGCGAAGGACAGGCCTAGACCGGTGAGCGCCATTGAGTAGCGCAGCGCCGTTCTGCCGGCAGAGTTCCGGCCGGCCTTGAGGGAGAAGAGTGCGGTCATGGTGGAGAGAATGAAAGTGGCTGGGAGCCTCGATCGAGTCAGCGATGAGCGGACGAGACGCGAAGTGGTCCTTGAGCCTGCCAGCCCCTATGAAAAGGTGATAGGCCCCAGGAAAAAGACTAGCCCGCGGAGACGCACCAGGCGGAGAAGCCGAGGTCGCGTTCTGAGAGGCGATGAGGCGGGGGGGGGGGAGACGGTACCGGAACAGGGGGGCTCGAGCAGCTCTCAGCGAGTGCCGGATTGAGACCGATCCTGCGCGTTCGGGCGGCTGATCAGGCTTTCCTGCAGAGCCCGGCCTTCCAGGGACTGCAGGAAGGCCGTCAGGTCCGCCTTCTCGCTATTGGTTAGACGTAGCGGAACCAGAATCTGTTCCTGGTGATGGTTCCTTCCTGACGCACCTTCGAGTTCCGAATAAAAGTCTAAGACGCTCCGGATGTCCGCAAACTGCCCTTGGTGCATGAAGGGGGCGCGGTGCGCCAGGTTACGGAGGGTCGGAGTGCGGAACTCCCCCCAGCTAGTGGAGGAGTCTTTCAGAGCCTTAACGTGTTGAGCAGCCGGGCCGTCGGGGTCGTCGCTGTAGGGCCCTGCCGCGTTGAAGGCGCTTTCCTTCAGCACGGAGACGCCGGCGTAGCGACCCGGGTCAACGGGCTCACTGCCGTGAAGGGTGGGGAGCGAGTTGTTGTGGAACTCCCCGTCCGAGAAGTTGGGCCCGTTGTGGCACAACGCGCAGTTTCCGCGACCCAAGAAGAGAACGAGGCCGCGCTGGGCCGCGGGCGTCAGGGCGCTGATCTTCTCCGGATCCCGTTCGTTGAGACCCTCGACAAACCGATCGAACGGAGCGTCGCCGCGTAGAAGAGTCGTTTGGTAGGCGGCGATCGCCTTGCCCACGTTCACGAAGACCCCATCGATGGCGTCCTGCGTTCCCTGGTCAAGCGAATTCCAATGAGCGACCGCGGCGGGAAACTCCGACTTGTTCACTCCGTCGATGCGTAGCTGAGGCCGTGCGCCCGTTCGACGCTGTGCCTCATCACCCCACGACAGCGCCTCTCGGGGCAGCTCACCAAACAGACCCTCATAGGCCACGCGGAGCGCAGGGTCGTCGGAGATCACGAGCGCAACACGCGCGCGATTCGTGCCCATCTCTCGCGGGTCTTCGATCGGGTCCAGCGCCTGCATCCACAGAGAGTCGGCGCGTCCGTCCCACGTCAGCCAGCGATGGTGGGCGACGTTCCAGAGCGTGGGGGTATGGCGGTTGCCCTCGCTCAGTCCGAACGCGAGCTGGCGCCCGTCCGTGAAGCCCGTCGCGGGATCGTGGCAGGTGGCGCAGGAAACGGTGCCGCCTGCGGAGAGACGTTCGTCAAAGAACAGTGCTTGCCCGAACGCCGCAGCCTCAGGGCTGAGGGCGTAGCGATTCGTGGCATCGATGGGCGGTGGCGGCAGCGGTGACAGCGCGTTGAGGCGCCGCATGAGCGCATCCGTGACCTCGAACTCCAGGGCTTCGAGTGGAGCGTCGGATGAAGACTGCGCTACGGATGCGCTGGAGGACGCAGCATCAGCCGCCCCGGGCGCGTTGGGCTGCGGCTCCGCGGAACCGCCGCACCCTGCCGCAAGGACGAGCAGCACGGGGGCGGGCCAGGCAGCCTTCAAAATTCAAGCCGGGTACTGACCTGTGCGCGCTCCATGCGCGGCCCGCGTGTCACGTCGACGTGGAATTCCCAGTGACCGATCATGTGAAAAAGCATTCCGTTGGCCGTGTACTGGCCCGGCTCCGGTGTCGGCACCAGCGCGACGTCGACGGTCATTCCGTGATCATGCGCGGGCATACGCGCATCCATGGTGATCGCGTCAAAGTCGGTGAAGGGCTCGCCTGTCGCGGAGTCGGTGACCTCCAGGATGAGGTCGAACGGTTCATCGGTGGGAATGGGCTCCTGATTGGGAGTGATCGCGATGGTGAACGTGCCGCGGCTGGAGATCCCACTCAGGGTAGGGCCCTCGACGGGAGGGGCGGGCTCACTCACCGCCGCTTCGGTGGCGGGAACTGGCTTGACAGCTTCGCCATCGCCTCCGCAGGCCGTGACGGCCATCAGCATAGGGACCAGCAGGCAGGGGACCAGCAGGTTCGGGAGCAGCGTCGCGCGCATCCCCTTCGTTGGAACGCGGCCCGCCCGGGAGCCGGGCGTGTGCTGTGGGGTCGAAAGCATGGAGTTGATCATCGGTTCTTGCCCCCGGTCGATCGCAGGGGAGCGGTATAGAGTCGACCACCGAAGCCCTCTAGAAAGTTCCCTTCGAGGTCAAAGATTTGGCCACGATGGTTCCCGTGGTCCAGAACGATCAGTCGGCCATCCTTGGTGATGCCAAGGCCGCGGGGTTCATGGAACTGGGCGCGCCCCAGGCCCGCTTCGCCAAATCCTCCGCTGAGGTCCCACTTGCCGCCCGGCTCTGATCGGCTGAAGACCTCGACGCGATCGCGCGCAGCGTCCGTGACCCAGACGCGTGAGCCGTGACAGACGGCCGCGGCGGGTGAGGCAAGGAGGCCTGCGCCGAAGCTTCCCAGGCGCTCGCCTTCGACGCTGTACTCCAGGATTCGTCCGCGCTGGAGGCCGCCGTCCGAAGTGGTTCCTCCGCCGAAGCCGTCCAGGATCAAAAGCGTCCCCGCTGGCGTGGCGGTCACGCCTGCGATGCCGATGATCGGATCGTCAGTGGACCCGCCGACGCGTCGAATGAGCTCCAACTGGTCGTCGAAGAGCGCGACCGTGTCCGTGGCGCCGTCTACCACGGCGATCGTGGGTGGAGCGCCTTCATCGCCACTGGATGGAACCAGGGTCACGTCCCCCGGGAGAATGCCGAGTGCACCGAGGTCGAGCGCGTCGAGGACGATCTCGAGCTCGGGGTCCTGGCGCAGGGGCTCGTCGGGGCTGACGTTGAGAGTGGCGCGCGTGAGGCGGCGGTTGCCGCGGTCGGTGACGAGAAGCGAGTGCCCGTCGTTCGACAGGTGCACACCGATGGGGGTGCGGACCATGCCGAGGCGTTCGCCGTAGCCAAACACCTCGGAGATCTTGACCGGCCCGTCGCCGC
The DNA here is from genome assembly GCA_047635895.1 of Paracoccaceae bacterium. Taxonomy (GTDB): domain Bacteria; phylum Planctomycetota; class UBA1135; order UBA1135; genus Saltatorellus. The sequence goes on from JBLIHL010000074.1 coordinate 5,767, forward strand.
GCATGTCATGGATGAGCACGCGATGGCTCTCGGGCGAAAGGGTCGCGAGGTACTGGCCGCTCGTAGAGATCAGCTCGCCAAGGTGGGCGCTCGGTGCGCCGAGCCCGGCCCGGGTGGGGTCGTGTTTGGGTTTCGCTCCGACGCCTCGACCGAAGATCTGGATGCGATTGTCGAGGGGCTCGACGATCGCGATCACCACGCCGTCGCGGTCGATGGCGATGTCCGTTGGGTAGTGGAGTGAACCATCGCCCTCGCCCGGTCGGATGGCGTGGATGCCGAAGCGATAGCGCAGGCCATCCTTGGCGTTGCCAGGACGGTCCTGCTCGAATGCCTGCACGCGGTGGTTCTCGGTGTCAGCGATGAAGTACAGGCCGTCCGCGCACTCGATACCGCCGGGCGACGCGACAAGCGTCGGGAAGAAGCCCCAGTCGCTGAAGCTCGAGACGTATTCGCCATTGAGGTCAAAGCGATCGATTCGGTGGCGCGCACCGTCAGCCACCAAGAGCCCGACGGGGAGCCCGACGGGTACGTCAGCCTCAGCGGAGGCAGTGCGCGGGACGAAGGCGACGGCCAGTGGCTCGGACTTCGCCCCGGCTATCCGAAGCTCGGTCCAGGCGCCGGTGGTGAGGTTCAGCAGCTGCGCTCGTCCGTTGCCCGCGTCGGCGACGGCGAGGTGGGTCGCAGCTCCAGCGTGGCGGGGCCAGACCTCGACATCCGTTGGAAACAATACCTCGCCGACTGCGGTGCCCTTGGCGGCGAGTCGCGTCGTGGTTCCATCGAGCGCGAACTTCCAGACGGCGTGATCGACGTCGTCAGTGGCGTAGACGTCCCCGCGGCCGTCGACGGCGACACCCGTGGGGCGTTTGAGGATGCCGACGCCTGCGCGGGCCACCGTGCGCCCAGCGGTCTGACCCGAGAAAGAGGCGTCGATGCCACCCAGCGCCCGCAGCCCCGGTGGGCTGGTCGCGCTGCCCGCCTCGGCGACCCACAGCGCATTTTCCTCTCCAGCGGCGGGCCCGAAGGTGGCGGCGACGGGCCGCGCAAGGGCGTCGATCGTGCCGATGGCCTCTCCAAGGTGGGACTGAGGCGCGACAGCGACTGGACCCCCAGTGATGGAGGGTAGATCCTGGACGGGTCCGCGTGGCGGAGGGCTGAAGGGCGCGCACAGCGCCAGAACGAAGGTAAGAAGCATCCACCGCAGTCTACGCATGCGGGCCGGGGGAATCGAATCGCGTTCTGTGGCGCGGGCATCAATCCGCGGCAAGCCCCTCGGAGGGGATGCAGCCAGGGGAACCCTGCGGGTCAAGGACTTCGTCCATGGAGATCGGATTCGAGAGAGCTAGAATTGCATGTCTAAAGGGGAGAGCGCATATGAGCCAGCATTCACAGTCCATGGATGACACCGCGAGCCGGAGAGAATCCGGCCCGGTCATTGTCCCATTCTCAAGTCCGATCCGCGGGCCGGAGGCTTTTCGGTCGGTCCGAGCGGCCCACGAGCCCATTCAGGTGCCGGATGGGGCGGCGATCGCGGCTGCTCCGCGGTCAAGTGTGACGCCGATCGGCGTTTCGCCCGCCGTTCCGATCGAGCAGGATCGAAGCACCAACGAGGTCCTCTCGGACACGATCCGTCGCTGGGCGCGTCCGACCACGCTGGAGGAGCTGAAGAGCCGCGGCGTTCACAAGGTCCGCAGCATCAGCATGACCCGAGTGGGGGCGCTGCTCGAGAAGGCGGTCAACCGTGCGCTGATCGAGCGCACCCTGGAGAGCGGGACGGATGATGCCCTGAAGCTCTCCTCTACTGCCCTCAAGCAGTTCGTGAGCCTTACGCGCGCGGAGGCGACAGGAAGGGGAGCGGCCGAATCCTCAGAGGAGCGGCCGCTGCACGAGCGGGCGACCTCGACGCTCGATCGACTCCGTCGCGAGCTAGAAAACCGCCGCCGCGTTCTCGCGGATCGCCAGAGGCAGCTGGGCGACGGAGACCTCGATCAAGAGGAGGACGCGAAGCTCGGCAACATGATGCGCGAGCTCTTTGCGATGCACGCGGGAGTGGACGACCGACTTCTGGAGCGTGAAGTTCTTGACCTCGTGATCGGGGAACTCCGAACATCCCGGCGCCGTGCGCGGGTCGCTCGCCTCGAGGAGCATCAGCGCGAGATGGGCACCTTGGAGCGAAGGATCACCAAGCTTTCAGCACTCCTCGGCGAGACCGAGGACGCGCTCCGCCGCATCAAAAAGGACAAGAATTCGGACCGCGGCGTGAGCTCGATCTACGACGAGGTCCAGGGCCTGGGCGCGGAAGACGAGCAGTTCATGCAGAAGTCCGAGCTGATGAAGAGCCTGTTCGAGGCCAACTTGGCCCTGCGGAGCTGATCGCCCGTTTCAGCCGGCAGGGCTCAACCTCTTGAGGCCGGCTCCCTCAGCGATGGAACACGGGGAGCGTGTCATCGGGCAGCGTCAGGAACAGCACGTTGCAGGCCGTTGCGTAGGCTGACCCATAGCGATTCCGCTGGGCCATGCCGTTCGTATAGCGAACGTCCTGCCAGGCTCCGCTTGCCTGCTGGAGGTCGATGAGCTGCCGCATCACAGGCTCGGCCCAGCTCCGGTAGCGCTTCGTGTCGCGCAGGTGCCACAGCGCTTGGCTCAGGTAGAAGCGCTCGTAGTAGGGAAACGCAGACTCGTTACCGATGGGGTCCTCAGTCCTCACGAGGAGCTGACGCCACACGTAGTCGTAGCCTTCTTCGAACGCTGGCCCCGAATACACGCCTGCGGCCTGCAGCGTCGCCAGGCCCGCCGCAGTCAGCGCGACGCTCGTTTTAGAGTCGCCGAGGCCGTAGCGAAATCCGCCGAGCTTCGAGCTACCTTCCCCAGGCTCCGCGACGAGGATCTGCAGCTTCCCCATATAGTCGATCGCGCGGGCGATCGTATCGGGGTTCACGTGGACGCCGACGTCATCGGCCGCGCGGAGTGCCTGCAGCAGCGCCACCGTGACGGAGCCTTCGTGCTGAATCGTGCGATACGGTTCGTAGTACCAGCCACCCTCTGCACCCTGGGAGATCTCGATCCTCCGGACGGCTGCCTTGAGCGCCTCGCCGATCTTGCGGCCAAGCGGTGAGTTGGGCGAAACGGTGTACGCCTCCGCGAGTGCCAGCGTGGCGAGCCCATGCCCATGCGTGCGGGACAGCTCGTCGCCCTGGTCCTTGATGTAGCCAGGGTGGGGGTCAGCGTCGCGCTGGGTGTTGGCCAGGAGGTATTCGATCGCGCGCTTGATGTTCTCTTGGTGGGCGCCGCGTGTGAGGGTTGAACCGCCAGACATCCAGGCGAGCGCGGAGAAGGCCGTGATAGCGAGCGGGGCGCGCCCGCCGGGGCTGGCGTCGCCGACGGCCATCGAACCGTCCCGCGATTCCTGCCGCGAGGCGAGCCACGCAAGCCCTCGATCGACCGCAGCGAGCCGCTCCGCGTCTCCCTCAGACGGGTACGGACGCAGCTCAGGGTCCTGCGTTCCGAGCACCACCTGCGGCCCAACCACGACGGGCTTTGCGCGCTGCAAAGCCGCGCTTAGCGAGCCGCCAAGCGCGTGGCCCTGCGGAGGGATCTGCGGAGGGATCTGCGCCATCTCGGCGTAAGACGGGGCGGCTAGCAGCGCAAGGGCTGCGAGCACGGAGACAGACGGCTGCATAGGCATCTGGTGACGCTCGGAGCTCAGCGGCCCGAACGCCGGTTGAGACGCTTGTAGTACGAGTCGACCCAGTCTCGGTAACGCGGGGGAACGTCGTCACTGACGCCGTTCTGGAAGGTCTTCCGCAGGTGCACGGGCAGGTCGCCCCATTCCTCGTTGCCCTTCGCGTTGGAAGCATCACCCGTTTCGGACTTGGGCTGGGGCTTGCCTGGACCGTCGGGTCCGCCCTCTTGCTCCTGGCCGCCCTTGGGCTCCTCGCCCTGGCCCTCCTTCTTCTGTTCCTCGGGTGTCTTGCCGCCGTCCTCTGGCTTCTCACCCTTCTCCTCGCGCTTGCTGCCCGAGGGCGTTTGGCCCTGCTGCGGCATGCCTTGCTTCGGCGGCGGTGGGCCGCCCTGGCCACTACCGGAACCGGGGGGCGGGGACTGGGCCGCGATCTCAAGGATGCGGTTGATCTCGCTTTGTGCCGCCTCGGACTGACTCCGGCTCGCCTCGAGGATCTGGCCGATCCCGCTCGCGCTGGCGCCCGAAGCGTTCTCGGCATCCCGGATCAGCTCGTCGATCCCAGCCGCGCCGATCTCGGAGGAGCGTGAGCTGTCACCGGTGCTCGCTTCGAAGAGCAGTTCGCTGACGCGCTTCAAGCGCTTGTCCACCTTGATGAACAGCTCCCGCATCTCGTCCTCGCTGGAGCCTGCGGGGCCGGAGCCACCGAGCGGATCGAGTCCGCGCAGGCTCTTGTCCTCCTCCTTCTTCTTATCGTCCGGAGGCGTGGTGGGCTTCTCCTGGGCGCCGGGCTTGGGCGCAGGAGGGGGCGCAGGCGGGGGCGTGGACTCCTGCGGTGCAGAGATCGCACCTGCGCAGAGCACGAGGGCCGCGCACGCAGGCGTGAGGAGTCGTTGGATCATCATCCCGTTCGGCATGGTTCTTCTATGGATCATCGATCGTCTCCCTGGTCTTCTGTCTCGCCTGAATCTTCGGTCGATACTTCCGGGGCCGTGGGACCGCCGCCTTCCAAATCGATTCCGAGGCGTGTGCGCATGGCTCCGAAAAGCTGATGGATGCGCTCGCTCCTCGTGGCGAGTCGCAGAAGGTCGCGTCGGATCAATGGATCTAGATCTTCACCCGCGTCGATCTGCGGGTACAGCTCGCGGACCTGGTCAATGCGGTCCAGGACCTCGGTCTCCATCTTCTGTAGCAGCTTCAGCTCGGCGACGTCAGGGACCAGCTGCTGCTTCTGCTCGCCCTGTTCCTGCGGCTCCTGCTCTTCTTCCTCCTGCTTCTTCTTCTCTTCCTCCGCGCGGCGGTCGAGCTCCTCGCGGAGCGCTTCCTCCATCCAGCTGAGGCCGTTCTCGATGTCTGACTGTAGGGCCTGGGTGCGCGGGCCTGAGTCGTAGTCGCCGCGGTCTCCGAGGTCCTTCGCGACGCGCTTCAGGTCGCGCGACGCACGATCGAGCACCTCGGCGAACACGAGCGTGCCCTCCGCGGTGATCGCCTCGACCATCGAGTCGATCCTGCTGGCCAGTGCCTCTTCTTCGCGTGCGATGTTCCGCAGCCGGATCCTCATCGACCTGGATACGCGCGACTCGCCCTCCCGTGAAGCATCTACCTCACGCGTCTCATTCGACGCACTTGCGTGGAGCGAGCGGATCTCTTGGACCTCCTCGGCGATCCGGAACAGGAGCTCTTCCTGGCGCAGGGATTCGTACTGCTCTTCCTCTTCTTCGAGGTCCTTCAGCGCTTCCTCAATCTTCTGCTCAGTCTCCTCTTCCTGCTCGACGGCTTCGTCGAGCTGTTCTTGGTCGAGCGCTTCGCCTGCTTCTGAAGCCTCTGCAGCGGCCTCCTCGAGCGCCTTGCTCTGGTTCGCAAGGCCCTCACGCTCCTCATTCCGCTTCGCGAGCTCCAGCAGCTTCTTCTCGATCTCTTTCTGCCGCTGAGCCAGCTCCTCGGCCTTCTCTTTTTGGGCTTCGGTCTGGGGCTGAGCCCCTTGCGCTGCGCTTCGCGCTGCGTCCTCCAGAGCGTCGACGGCTTCGCGTTGCGCTTCGGCCGCATCGGTGCGACCGGCGGGCTCTTCCAGGGCCTCGGCTGCCTTCTCCATGGCTTCGGCTGCGCGCTCGAGGGCTTCGCTCGTCTCCTGGGCGGCCGTCGGCTCCATGGCAGCGGACTGAGCGGCCTCGCTGAGGGCCTCGGCCTCCTGGGCGAGAGCTTTCTGTGCAGCTTGGGCCGCCTCCTGGGCCTGTTGACCGGATTCGCCTTCCTGGGAGGCCTGCGCCTTGGCGATCGCTTCCTCGAGCTTCTGCGCGGCCTGCTCCAGTTTCTCGGCGGCTTCCTGCGCGGCTTGTTCGGCGCGCTCCTGCGCGGCGGCTGCCTGGCTCGTGGGGGAGGAGGGTTCGGAGCCAGCCTCCGGAGAGCCCTCTTGCGGCGAACCTTCTTGCGGCGAACCCTCTTGCGGAGATCCTTCCTGAGGAGAGCCCTCTTGTGGAGAGCCTTCCTGCGGAGAACCTTCCTGCGGAGAGCCTTCCTGCGGAGAACCTTCCTGCGCAGCGCTCTCCTGTGCCTGGCGCCCTGCTTCCTGGGCGGCCTTCGACGCGGCTTGGGCCGCCGCCGAAGCTCGCTCCATGGCAGCCTGTGCCTCGTTGATGGCAGAGGCCACCTCCTCGGCACCGGCCAGAGGCTCCGAGCCAGCCGACCCCTCGGCTGCACGCTCCGCGCTTTCCGCCAGCCGTTCGGCCGTCTGCTGCGCGGCCTTCTGGCTGCTCATCAGGTCATCGGCCTCGCGCGCGCTCACGCCGAGGGCGCGATCGAGCGCGCTCAGGGCCTCGGTGGTGGCCTCCGACGCATCGCGCGCACTGTCCGCTGCCGCCTCGCTGGCCTGGGACTCCGCCGCCGAGCCCGGCTGGGCTTCCGCAGCTTGTTCCTCAGCGCGGCCTCGCGCCTCCGAGGCGTTCTGCGCCTTCTCCAGCTCCTCAGCGATGCCCGCTGCTGCTTCAGCGGCTTCGCTGCGCCCGCCTTCGGAGGCGTCTTTTGCCAGCTCATTGGCCTTGGCGAGCGCGGCTTCGCGCGCCGCATCTGCGGCCTCACGTCGCTCCTGCGCCATGGCCTCGAGAGCCTCGGCGCTCGCGTCTGCTTGTGCCTGGGCCGCGTCACGCTCGGCCGGGCCGGAGTCCTGCGCACTGCTCTTGAACATCTCCGCCGCGGCCTTGCGGACCTCACCGGCCGCCTCGCGGAGGGATGAATCCTGTGTGATCTCTGCCTTGCGCTCGAGGCTGTCGGCCATGCCGTCGAGCTTGGCAGCCGCATCACGGGCCCCCTCTCGGGCGGCCTCCGGAGATGCTGCCTGCTCCCGGGACTCGGCCGCGGCTTCGCGCAGCGCTTCGGCCGCGGAATCGAGGTCGGCGGCGCGCGCCTCGTCGGAGCGCGCCTTCGCGAGACCCGGGCGCATCTCACTCATGGCCGCGCGGTCCGCAGCGCTCGTCTGCGCGAGATCTGTCGCTCGTTCGCGCTGCTGTTCGCTGAGCCCCTTGAGCTCGTCGAGGAGTCTCTCAGCGTCGAAGAGGCCGGACTCCTGCGCCGACTGTTCGTTCTTCTTGAGCTGTTCGCGCTGGGTTTCGAGGGCTTCCTGGATGCGGCTCTGAATCTCGCGCTGCTCGGCGGTCGTGGACTCTTCGCGCAGCTCTTCGGTCTCCTTCTTGAGCTGCTGCTCGTCGCTGCTCAGCTCTTGGAGCGCCTCCTTCACCTCGCGCAGCTCAGCGAGGTTCTCCTCGATGTTCTCCGTCGAGTCGCGCCGCTGGAGAATGTCCAGAAGCTTCGTGACGCGGAGGACCACGCGCTCGCCGCGCTCGATGGCGGCCAGGTAGCGGCCGTTCCTGAGGTCGTCGTTCGCGGTCCCGATCAACTCATCGAGCGTGCGTCCTTCGGCGTCATCGGGCCGTTCGTCAAGCAGTTCGATCGCCTTGCGCAGGAGCTCGGCGGCCTCGGGGCGCCCGTCCGCTTCGAATCGCGGGACCAGCTTAGAAATACGCTGGCGGAGCTGCTGGATCTGACGCTGAATGAGCTCCTGCTCACTCGCGCGCGCGGCGCGCCAGCGCGTGTCCGTAGCGTCGTCCTGGGCGATTGCCGCTCCAGGGATGACGGCGGAGCTGAGTGGAAGTAGCACGGCGAACAGGCAAAGCCTGGACGTGTATAGCGCGACGGACGAGGGACCGAATAGTGATTTCATTTTCCTGACTCAGCTCCGGTTCGGATCTTCTCGAGGATGTTCTTCTGTCGATTAGCGATATCGCGGGTCAGGGAGATGATCGCCTGCATGTTGTCCCACTCGCCGAGGTCGTTCATCAGCGTTTGGATCGACCTGGAGAGCTCGCGAGCACGGGCCACCGCTTCTTTTAGCTGGCTCCGGGTCGCGTCCAGCGGCTCATCAGCCTCGGCCGCCGTGCGGACGGCTTCGAGCGCAGCAATCAGCGAATCACACCCCGTCCCAGCGGAACGAAGCGACATGCCGACCAGCCGTACCAGTTCGCCTGCACGCTCGGGCGAGCCGAGCTGGCCGGCCGCCACCTCGGTGCTCAGCGTCGTCCAGACGTCTGCCTGGAAGCTGCGCTCCGTAGAGCTGGACGTCAGCTCAAACAGCCTGGACTCGAGCGCGCCGGCACGGTCGTCCATGCGCGCGTAGATCATCGACGAGGCCAGGGCCGAGAGCTCACGCCCGACCGCGGTCAGGTCTCCCTGTATTCGGCGAGCGTCGTTCACGAGGCCCGTGATATCACTCGGCGCAGGGGCCTCTGCCTCGTCGCCGTCCATCGCCATCGTGAATTCGTTCATGCGCGTGAGAGAGGTCGAAAGACGTGAGTCGACCTGGCCCACGTCCTCAGCCGCGCGGCCGAGACCGTCGCGCTGGCGGCGCAGAAACTCGTCCGCGCTGACGACGCGGACGCGCACGGGTGCCGAGCGCGTTTCGTTGGGCTCGGGGACGCGGCCGTCGAGCACGAACGTCTGTAGCGTCACGACCTGGCCGTCCTCCATGGGACCGTCCGGCCGCAGGTCGTTCACCTCGAGAAGCGTGTTGGCGAGTCCGGCGGCGCGCACCTCGCGGCCCTGGCTCTCCAGCGCCCCCGATACGTCGTCGAGGGGCAGCTCCGTGGAGGTCAGGATCTCGTCCGTCTGGATCCCTCGGATCTCGTAGCGAAAGGCGCCGAGTCCGAAGTCGTCGCGCACCAGCACGCGCAGCGGCAGCGCTCCGCCCGCGATGGTCTCGATCTCGGCGCGGCCGGGTTCGAGCGTGACGAGTTCCGGTCGGCGGTCGGGTACAACCGCGATCCCGAAGAGCGCCGGATCGGGGTTAGAGAGACCGGTGTCATCGGTCAGCTCGAAGCGGAAGCGGAGTGATTCCTGGACGGTGCGGTCAAAGCCCAGGCCGGTGGGGGGAGGGCCTTCAGCCTCGCTCGCCGAAGCTGGCTGGCCGTTCTGGCTCACCTGGGCCAGCGGGAACGGCACGCGGATGAGCTGAATCTCTTCGTCGTCCGGGAACGTGCGCGCGATCCCTGTAGCGTTCGCTGGATCGGTGAGCGCAATCACGGACACGCGTGAACCCGCGAGGACGGAGATCGCGGTGTCTTGCTCGGTCCGAACGGGGAGTCCCGAGTAGGCCGGCGGTTCGATCACGAACGCGAGGCTCGCAAGGTCGGGCGGTTGCAGCACCACGACCTCGATGGTCTGAGCACCACGCTGATCATCGCCGCCGAAGGCGCGCACCGAGATGTTCTCTTGAACCGAGGGGAGGACGGTCCGGAAGGTGTCCGTGCCGCTGGCGCTCAGGTCGATCGCGGCTCCGCTCTCGAACTTGAGCGTGACCAGCTCCGGGACGGTGCCCTCGGCGAAGACGACGAGCGGCACGTCGCTGCCGCGCGCGGCGCGCACGCGAATCACGTCCACGCTCGGACGCTGCACGTCGAGCCCGCTCGCGCCTTCGGGCACGTCGACCGTCAGCGTGGTCAAGCGCGGCCAGGCCACGTTCTGCCCCAGGAGGCGCTGGCCGAAGATCGAGGCCATCGCGGGCTGGTAGCTGAGCGCGCCAGCGGCGACGCC
>JBLIHL010000075.1:0-15459 GCA_047635895.1 Paracoccaceae bacterium
ACCCCCCCCTCAAGACCTGATCGTCCCCCGTGGACCCCCTCCGATCGGGTTTCCTTGCACATGTTTCGACAAACTCCTTCGCCGAACCTTCCGGCGGCTTCTTCGACGGCACCACCCATGGATCGATCTTTGCCCACCGCGCGACCACTTCCGCGGCGCCCCCTCGGCATGAACGGAAGGCCGGCGCGCTCAGGTGACTCCTCGCAGGCGAAAGCTGGCGCGAGTTCATTCCTGCGGACGCTGCTCCCGGGCTCGGTGATGACGAGCGTCCTGTTCGCCTCCGCTGGAACCGTGCTCTTCACGGCAACCCTGACGGGTTGTAGCGGCGAGGCAACGAACCTGAGCCTTGACCCGCCGTCGGATACGACGGAGTTTGCGATCCGCGGTACCTCCGTGATCAACGGCGCCGTCTGGAAGCTCAACCGCGAGATTCTGGTCGAGTTCACGCAGGACGTGGACTTCAGCACGGTTTCGCCGAGCACGATCCAGATCGTTGATACCCAGGGTGTCCCCGCGATCGGTACGTACTCCTCGGCAGGCCCGAAAATCGTGCGTTTCCAGCCAAGGTGCCCCACGAACGCCACGAACTCGGATGGTGGATTCGGCCAGGGCAGGACGTACCGCCTGACGGTGGTCTCGCAAACGAGCTCCGGCATCGGCGGCGGCGTCACGGTGCAAAACACCGCGGGTGATCGCCTCGTAACAGGCCTCAACGTGGTGTTCACGACGCCCACCTCGACGGATGAGCTCGTGCTCTTCGTCGACGTGGTGGCCGGTCCGCCCCAGGTCCGTATCCTCGGTGAGCTCGACACGGCGCCCACGTCTACGGACGAAACGGGTTTCACCTACGTGGAGTTCGCGCAGGACACGGATCAGTTCGAGTTCTTCCGGTTCGATAGCGCCGACCAGAGGGGCGAGATCGCGAGCCTCGTGCCGCTGAACTTCTACAGCGACGTGAACCAGCAGTTCTCGATCGTGCTGAACTTCAACCAGCCGATCGTTGCTGCTCCGGATAACGTCAACACGGACCTGATCCGCCTCCAGTACTTCAACGAAACGCTCTCTGAGTGGTTGCGCGTGCCGTCAACGGTGGCCGTCGTGGCCAACTGCACGGCCACTGGTGCTGCCGTCCGCGTGAGCCCGACGGGCATCGTTCCCCAAGGCGCAGCGATGCGCGTTGCGATCCGTGAAGGCTTCCGCGACCTCACGGGTGACCGTGTTCAGTCGGAGCTCTCGTCGTTCGCCACGTTCGACTCGTCGCTCGCTAACCCGAACGGCCCTACGGGCGAGGAAGGCGACGGTAGCGATGAGATCCTCGAGCGCTTCTCTGTGGGCGGAGCCGTCGCCGGTTCACTTGAAGACACCGTGATCGCTTCGGCCCAGCCGCGCGCGAACTGGGGCAACTCACAGTCGCCGGGTGCGCTTTCGGCGTCGTTCGACTTCGATGGAACGGGTGGCATTGGTGGCAACTTCGACGTCACCATTCAGAGTGGTCAGACCATCTTCTTGAGCACCGATTCGGACGTGATCGCCGGTGGTCCGGGAACGTCGACGTCCTCGACGCAGCCCGTCATCAATGGCCGCCTCGACGTTCGCAACCTGACGATTCAAGAGGGGGGACGCCTCGTCTTCCTCGGCCCGAACACGGCCAGCATCTTTGCGACTGGAACGATCCTGAACGCCGGGTTGATCTCGGTCAACGGTGGCGACAACTTCGGAGTGGGTTCGCTCGGAACTGCCAACCAGCCTGAAGAAGGCGCTGCCGGTCAAGCCGGTGGCGGCGCCGGTGGAATCGGTTCCACCTTTACATCGCAGTCGACTCCTGCTGGCACGGCCGGCAACGGCGCCTTCGATGTGCCCGGTCTTGGCGGCGGCGGCGGTGAGTCGACGTACGCTCCTCCTGGCCCCTGCGCCAAGGAAAACCGGCGTGGTGCCGGTGGCGGCGGCGGAAGCCTCGGAGAGAACGTGCGCTACCGCGTGCAGGGCTTCGAGACTCTTCCGTTGGCTATCTGCCAGATGCTCATCGGCATGGATGGTGAGCCTGGTTTCCCAGGTTCACAGGACGGTACCGGCGCGGTTTCGGGCACGGGCCCGGCCGAGGGTGGTTACTTGGCGCCGACGCCCTTTGTGGATGCCTCGCCGAACAACAACTTCTTCGGGACGATGATCACGACCACTGGCGCCCAGATCCGAGGTGAGCTTTCGTCCATCTGGGCTGGCTCCGGCGGTGGTGGAGGCGGCGACGCCGTGACGTCCATGAGCTTCCCGCGCACGCCCTTCATCGCCAGCGGCGATGAAAAGGGGTCCGGCGGCGGCGGCGGTGCTGGCGGCCTGTTGATCCTTTCCATCGGGGACATTGTCGTCCTTCCGACCGGTGAGATCACGGCTGACGGTGGCCACGGCGGTGGCGGCGAGAACCTGATCTTCTTCGACCGCGTCGGCGGTGGATCTGGCGGCGGTTCGGGTGGTCACATCATCATGTCCAGTGCGGCATCGATCGTCATCAACTCGGAGTCCCTCGCGGGTTCGACGGGTGATTTCTACCAGGACAACTCCGGTATCACGATCCATGAGAAGCGTCCCGTTCGGGCGCTTGGTGGTCAGGGCGGCGCTGGCCGCGAGGATCGCTGTGGATCCGGTGCGGACGGCGACACCAGCTGGCGCGGCGACGCGATTCCGCTTGGGGCCTTTGAGGGTCGCACGGACATCCCGCCCAACCAGGCAGGTTCCATCCCGAACACGTTCGCTTGGTGCAACGCGCTTCCCGGTGGATCCGCGTGCTCCAACGCCACGGCGGCTCCGGAAGGAACCGCTTTCGGTGCAGGCGGCGACGGTGGTCCCGGCATCATCCAGCTGCACGTGGCCGACGCGGACACCCAGCTTGGCTTCGGTGGCGACTACCTCGACCCGATGAACCCGGCGACGTTTGAGTACGTCACTACCGGTCTTGATCCCACGCGTTCGATGGTTCCGCCGCCCCTGGGCTGGAGCGAGCCGTCGGTGCGTCCTAACGTGCTGATCCCCTTCTTCAGCGCTCGTTCGGAGTCGTTCTCGCGCTGGATTCCCTTGGGTCTCGCTCGCTTGAACGCAGACGGTTCCACCAACCCGGTGGAGTTCGTCTTCGAGGGCACTGGCGGTACCACGCCGGCCTCCATCGATCGGAATGGCACGACGGCTCAGGAGCTGGATCCTGTCTTCCCCTTTGCTTCTGTTTCGGTCGCCGGGGCGGCTCCGAGCGTGAGCCCGACGTCCGGGTCGCTGGTGATCGCGGTCGGTGACCTTCTCGATCCGAACGGCCTCTATCAGCGCAACGCACTCTTGATGCGCGAGTTCGCAGTTCGCCTACGGAGCTCGAGCAACCCGGTCGACGTTCGTGAATTCGACGTCGTGTCCGCCAGCTTCAGCTCGGCAGACGGGGAGTACACGATTCTCGTTGACACCCAGGGTGTCACGTTCAGCGACACGATCGATGAGCTGGAGAACATGGGCGGCCCGATTGAAGCGGAGATCGTTCCGTTCTTCTTCCGACTGGTCAGCGCGGGCGTGGAAGATCTCTTCCCGGCCGACACGGACATCAAAGTGCTCTTCGACGCGACGCTGGAGGACCCGCTGACGGGTCTCCCGAGCGCCAACCCGGAGGTCAGCTACAGCGATCGTGTGGACCAGTTCATGATGGATTTGACGATCACTAACGGGTTTGCCGAGAGCATCTCGGAGTTGAACGGCCAGGTCGCCACGGCGGGTCAGACGAACCCCAACAACATCATCCTCGAGACGGTGGAGTGGGACTATGTTCGCTTCAAGGTCGAGTTCAACATCGCGACGGGTGCGAGCACCCCGAACGGTGACTCGCTGCGTCCGGGTCTCGACTTCCTCCGCATCCCGTACCGCTTCTAAGTCGGGATGATCTAGCGCGCATTCCGGGAGCTTCCTGGGACGCATTTGCGTGGTCTCCCGTGAACTCAGGGGACCACGCGATTTCAGGGCCCGCCGATCGTTCTTGCGATCGGCGGGCCCTCGCCTTTTGATGCGAGCATGGCGCACGTTATTCCCAGCCGATCAAGCCGTTCAGGGTCACCACGCAGACTGGACCTACTGGCCGCAGTTGCGGCCCTGTCAGCCCTCCTCTGCCACGGATGTCAAGGGGGCGACGATCATCCTGAGGCCGCGCTGGAGCTCACGGGCATCATTCCGCGGAGCGCCGTCGAGCCCATTCGGATCAATGATGATCTGAGAGTGGTCTTCAACGAGGTGCTCGACCCTTCCTCCATCACGTCGCAGTCCGTTCGACTCGTGAATGAGGCGACCGGGCGTCCGGCCAAGGGACGCTGGCTGATTGAGGGGCGCGAGCTTCGCTTCCTTCCGCGCGGCCCACTCCGGGCCGATCTGATGGATGGTGGGTTCCAGCCCGGCGCGAGCTACGTGCTGACGATGGCCGGCTTTCCGCAGCTAAGCGGGCCTCGATCCGAGAGGGGGCTGGGGCTGCGCTATTCCATCCGCCACTCGTTCACGGTGGTGTCGATCCCCGGTGGTGGCGTTCAGGAGCCCCCGCTCAGCAACGGGGCGGAGCCCCGCCTTCTTCGTGATGCGTCGCCAGATCGAGGGGCCAGGGTCGAGCTTCGTCCGGAGGACGAGGGATCGAGTGACGGCACGCCCCTCGCCTGGGACGCTAAGTTGCTGCTCGCGTGCGCTGAGCCGATCGATCCACGAGGCTTCCGACCTGGGGATTTCGAGGTGCGCGAGCTGCTCTATGGTCAGGAGGCCGCTTTGGGCGCGCTTGAGTTAGGCGCAAGGGCGGTCGGGGTTCGGTCTATCGAACTCTTGCGCAACGAAGATGAGGACGTACCGGACACGACGGTCGGTGCGGCTGCCATCTTGCGCGTGACCTTTGATGAGAACCTTCCGCTCAATGATGTCAGTAGCGGCGCCTTCGAGCTTCGGCTGAAGCCCGGTGCTCAGCCTGGTGGCGGGCTCGTCGATTTCTCGGGAACGCCGGTGTTCCGCGGCCGTATCCCCTTCTTTGCGGCCCGTCGTGACGCGTTCCTGCCAGAGCGGGATGGGAGCTATGAGATCGAGTTCCTGAACGCCCAGGACTTCGCGCCGCTCCTGGACCCTGCCAGTGACGGCACGGCTCTCTGGTCCGATTCCGGGCGGCTCGAGGTGCGTTACCCGCGGGCCGCGGGGGATGGGAGTGGAGGGAGACAGGTGCTGGGGGCCGAGTTTGATGGAGCGGACCTACACGCAACGCGCATCAGCATTCCAGCCGGGGTCGAGACTCGGCTCACGGCGCCCGGATTGGTGGTCCTGCGCGCGCAGGGGCGCCTCGACGTCGACGGAGAGCTCCTTCGCAGCCTTCCGTCCGGAGCGAGTCCAGAGCCGATGTGGGATAAGGACCGAGTCGCTAACTCGCTGGGGACCCTCTCGCTCACGGACTGGCTGGCGTCGGCCCGGGTCCGTGACGCCCCCTGGACCGTCCTGATCGCCGGTGGCGATCTCGTCGTGCGGGGCAAGATCTCAGTCGAGACGCCGCTCTTGCTCGTCGCTGGGGGGATGATTCGGGGTGTGGGGGAGCCTGGGGCGGCGCCGAACCAGATCTGGCTCCTGGGCGAAGGCGGGTTCGCCTCGATGCCTCACCATACGAATGCGGAGGCCTCGACGAACTCCACGCCGCCGCTGGTGATCGACGAGCCCCTTTGCAACCAACTGGTCGAGCCTCTGACGTTTGTGGCCATCTCCTCCGAGGTGCCGAAGGGCGTGGCGCCGGCGCGCTGGGGCACGCCCCAGATCTTGGGATCTAGCGGCGCGGGAGGGTCGTACCTGGTCCAGTTCTTGGGCCCGGATCGATTCGCCTCTGGTGGTGCGGACAGTTCGACGGAAGAGTGGCTGCGTAGAGCCATACCGCATGATGAGCCAAAGGATGTACTGCTAGAGGCCGGTCAGGTCGATGGAGTTGGGGGACGGGTGCGTCTGCGGGTCCAGCTCCAGCTCCGCCCGCCGCTCCTTCCCCTCAATCCGGGCCCCTGGGCTCCTCCCTTCGTTGACCGCGTCCGCTTGTTCTGGACCCCCGATCCCCGATGAACCTACTACTTGGCTTCCTGATGGTCGAGGGCTCCCCTTTGGGGTACCCCGCTGGCCCCGGTGAGGGCTCCTTTCTGGCCCTACCACCGATGGAGAGCGCATTTTTTGGGGTCATGTGGACCTTGCTGGGCCTCTTTGTCGGATCGTTCCTCAACGTCTGCATTCACCGCTTCCCAGAGGAAGACCTCTCGGTGTTTCGGCCGGCCAGGTCGCACTGCCCGAAGTGTGAGCGCCAGCTGACGTGGAGTGAGAACATCCCCGTCCTCTCCTGGGTGTTCCAGAAGGCTCGCTGTCGGGGCTGCAAGGCGTCTATTCACTGGCGCTATCCACTGGTCGAGATCCTCGGCTGTGCGGCGTTCTATGCTGCCTGGCGCATGGCTCCTTCTGGGTCCTACGGCGTCCTGATCGTGACCTCGATCGTTCTGGCCGGACTCATCGTGGCCACATTTGTGGACTTCGATCGGTACGAGATCCCCGATCAGGTGTCGATTGGCGGGATGTGGGCGGCGCCGGTGGCCTCCTGGCTGGTCCCAGCGCTGCATGCGAGCGGCCCTGTGGCGCTCGCGATGGCAGGGGCTGAGCCCGTCGACTCAGTGGCCGCACTCGTCGAGTGCTTCGCTGGCATGGCCCTGGGCGGTGGATTCCTGTACGCCGTGGGCTGGCTGGGCTCCAAGCTCTACGGCGTCGACGCCATGGGATTTGGCGACGTCAAGCTCATGGCGGCTGGCGGCGGCTTCATCGGCGTTAAGGGCGTCGCGGCTGCGCTCGTCATTGCTGTGATCGTGGCTTCGATCTTCGGGATCCTTAATATCCTGCGCTTCTATCACGTCGTCAGAACGCGCCAGAAGCAGCGTAAGTCGGTCAATCGCGGCGTGATGGACGCGATTCGGACGGCTCGGATCTTCGGTAGATATCTGCCTTTTGGCCCCTATCTCGCCCTGGGTATTGGAATCGTCCTTCTGGATTGGAAGGATATCCTGACACTGCTGCCGTTCGGACTTTGATCCGAGCGCCGGCGGGGGCGTGGTGGGGAGGCCGAGGGTCCTTGATCCGGCGCGTCCTGCCGGTACTGTCAGGCCTATCCAATTCGAGGGGAACCCCATGATTCCGCACCTAATTCACGCTATTACTCCGTCCCGCCAGCTGCTCTCCATCAAGTCAGCTGCTCTTTTCCTGGTGGCCCTTCCGGCCCTGACCAGCTGTGTCTCCGAGTCTCAGATGCGCATGGCCGTGGAGGATCGTGATCGCGAGATCGCGACCCTTCGCTCGGACAAGACCGAGCTCCAGGAGCGTCTGGACCTGCTCAGCTACGAGCGCGACGACCTGCGTATGCAGCTGTCGTCCGCCGAGTCGCGCGTCCAGAACCCGATGGTCCAGGAGGCGTCCGCTGCGGTGACGCCGAACCAGGAATTCGTCGCGTTCCCTGAGCTGGAAGAGCTTGGCATTACCACCGGCCAGCGGGGTGTCGACACCGTGATCTCGGTGCCCGCGGAGGTCACGTTTGGCTCCGGTAAGGCCACCGTTTCGACCGGAGGCCGCGGTGCGCTCCAGAAGGTCGCGGCGCGTCTCAAGTCGGACTTTGATGGGGGCGCGCGGTTCTTCATCGAGGGTCACACCGACAGCGACCCGATCCGGAAGTCCAAGTTCGCCTCGAACCGTGAGCTCTCGATTGCTCGCGCCATGGCCGTTCTGGAGTTCCTCGTGACAGAAGGCAAGGTCCCGGATCGCCGCTTCGTCGTCGTGGGCCACGGCCAGTACGATCCGATTGCGTCGAACGACAAGTCCGGCAAGGCGAAGAATCGCCGCGTTGAGATCGTCGTCAAGAACCCAAAGTGAGAAGCACGTTCCTGGCGGAAATTTATTCCGTCCGGAGCCCACGTAGCTGAGCGGCCCACCGGGTCGCCGCCATCGGAGCCTGCCTCCGGTTCGTCCCCACAGGGGAGGGCCCCGGGGAAAGCCCCGGTCTTGGCGGCATCTGGTGGGCCGTTTCATTTTAGTCCTGTGGCGAGACTGGTCGAAAGGGAGGGAACCCGGCATCTCTCTTACGCCTGCTCGACTCATGATTACGATGGAAGAACTCCTGGCGCTGCTTGTGCGCCAGGGCGGATCAGACCTCCATATTTCTGTTGGAAGTCCCCCGCGCGTGCGTGTCAACGGCACCCTGATGCCGGTTGAGCACCCCGCCCTCGACGCTGAAACTACCCGCCGCCTCTCGACGAGTATTCTCAACTCCGAGCAGATCGCTCGTTTGGATCGAGACCTCGAGGTGGACTGCTCGTTTGGAATTGATGGCTACGGCCGATTCCGGGTGAACACGTTCTACCAGCAGGGAGCAGTGGCCTGTGTGCTGCGCTCTATCCCGACGGGTACGCCGACATTCGAGCAGCTTGGTATGCCGATTGATGTCTGCACCAAGATCTGCAACCTCGCGTCCGGTCTCGTGCTCTTCACGGGCGTCACGGGTTCGGGCAAATCGACCTCGCTTGCCGCGATGATCGACTACATCAACACGACGCGGAACGATCACATCATCACGATCGAGGATCCGATCGAATTCACGCACCAGCACAAGCGGTGCATGGTGACGCAGCGCGAGATCGGCGACGACACCAAGGGCTTCAAGGCCGCGCTGAAGAGCGTGCTGCGCCAGGACCCCGACGTCGTTCTCGTCGGTGAGCTGCGGGATCACGAGACCATCGAGGCAGCGCTGACTCTCGCTGAGACGGGTCACCTGACGTTTGCCACGCTGCATACGTCGGACTGCGTCCAAACGATCAACCGGATCATTGACGTCTTCCCCGCCCACCAACAGGACCAGGTTCGGACGGTGCTTTCGTTCTCACTGGAGGCGGTCTTCAGCCAGAGGTTGATCCCGAACGCCCGTGGTGACGGGCGCTCCATGGCTTCCGAGGTGATGATGGCCACGCCCGGCATCCGTGCGCTCATCCGCGATGACAAGGCACACCAGATCTACTCGCACATTCAAACCGGCGGCCAGAGCGGCATGACCACCATGTCCCAGTCGCTGGCGCACCTCGTCTCGTCGGGGGCCGTCAGGCTTAAGGATGCTGAACGTGTCCTTTCGGACACCAAAGAGCTGCATAGCGCGCTGAAGGCCGCCTGATATGGTTGCCATCTCCTCCAAAGTGAAAGGGCTCCTCGTGGACGAGGGCCTCGTCACGGAAGAAGCCTGGCGCAATGCGATCTCTGGCGACGGAGATCCCATTGAGAGCCTCCTCAACAACGGGGAGCTCTCAGAGCCGGCGCTCATGGAGATGCTCGGCCGCGCTGCCGGAATTGCGCCCGTCGATCTGCGTCGCGTCGAATTCGACCCGGCGGTGATCGATACCGTCGCGCCTGAGCTTTGCCGCGAGCGAGCGTTCATCCCGGTCGCGAAGAATGGCAACGTCCTCACGATCGCAGTCTCCGATCCGTTCGACGTGCTTCTCTTCGATGATCTGAAGCGCATGACTCACTGCCACATCCGACCTGTGTTTTCGCACAGGCCGATGGTGATGGCGGCGCTCAATGCCCAGCTCAGCGGTGGTCAGTCCCAGGTCGATGACCTCATGGATGAGGTCAAAGGCGCCGAGAATCTCGAGGTCAAGGCCGACGAGAGCGAGGCCGAGGACATCGAGTTCAACGCCGTGGGCGAGGACGCGCCGGCGGTCAAGTTGGCCAACGCGATCGTGCTCCAGGCGCTCAAGGACAAGGCGAGTGATATTCACGTCGAGCCCGGTGAGAAGAGCGTTCGGATTCGCTTCCGTGTGGACGGTCGAATGCGCGAAATCATGCGTGCTCCGAAGTCGCTTCTGCCCGCCTTAACGAGTCGTCTGAAGATTCTGGCGCACCTCGACATCGCTGAGCGGAACGCTCCCCAGGACGGCAAGTTCCGCATCAAGTACCAGGGCCGCACGATCGACTTCCGTCTTTCGATCCTGCCCGTGGTCGGCGGCGAGAAGTCCGTGATCCGAATCCTGGACGGAGGCAACCTCGCGCTCCGCCTGGATACGATGGGCTTCGAGCAGAAGTCCCTCGACGATGTTCAGGTCGCGATCGAATCGCCATACGGCATGCTCCTCGTGACGGGACCGACAGGCTCCGGTAAGTCTACGACGCTCTACTCGTGCGTTAGCGCCGTCGCGACGCCCGAGGTGAACGTGACGACCGTGGAGGATCCAGTCGAGTATCGGATGGACGGGATCAACCAGGTACCGGTCAACCCGAAGCGTGGCACGACCTTCGCAGGCGCGCTCCGCTCGATCCTTCGACAGGACCCTGACATTGTCCTCGTCGGCGAGATTCGGGACCAGGAGACCGCGAACATTGCCATCAAGGCAGCGCTCACCGGTCACCTTGTCCTCTCGACCCTGCACACGAACGATGCGGCCGCAACGATCACGCGCCTGATCGACATGGGGATCGACCCATTCATGGTGTCGAGCTCGATCCTGTGCATCTGCGCCCAGCGACTCGGTCGCCGCCTTTGCAATAACTGCAAAGTTCGCGTCGAGGACCCTCCCAGGGAGGAGCTCCTGAACATCGGCTTCGTGGAAGAGGACTTCGCGAAGCCGATCGAAATCTTCGAGCCCAACCCCACGGGGTGCGCTCGTTGTACAGCCGGATATAAGGGCCGGTTCCCGATCCTCGAAACTCTCCCGATGTCCGTGCGCCTGCGCCGGATGGTCGTCGAGGGTAAGTCGAAGGATGAGTTGAAAGTTCAGGCGATTGAAGAGGGCATGTTGACCCTCCGCCGCGTGGGCCTTCTCAATGTGCTGAGGGGAATCACGTCGATACCCGAAGTACTTCGCATCACCCTCGACGACTGACACCTCTCTTACTACCCCTCCAACGAGAGGCATAGAATCTAGTGGCTGAGTTCAAGTACGCGGCAAAAGGACCGGGCGGCAATACCGTCGAAGGCACAATTTCAGCGGAGTCCAAAGCGGACGCCGTGGCGGAGCTTCGCAAGAAGAACCTCATCATCCTGAAGCTCGACGAGGGAGCGGGGCGCAAGCTGCCGTTCCAGCGCGGCGGAGGTGCAGGGGGCGCAGCCAAGCCAGAGCGTGGCTCCAAGATCAGGGCGAAGGCCAAGAAGGAGGAGGTGGTGATCTTCACCCGACAGCTCGCCACCATGGTGGGCGCCGGTCTTTCACTTCTTGAGTCCCTCGAGGTCCTTGGTTTCCAGGCGGACTCCAAGGGCATGGTCGCGACTTGCGATCTGCTCGTCGACTCTGTCCGGGGAGGTTCCGACCTCTCCGCGGCTATGGAGCAGTGCCCGAGAGTCTTCTCGCCGCTGTACGTGAGCATGGTGAAGGCGGGTGAGGTCTCCGGTCAGATGGACATCATCTTGACCCGCCTTGCGGACTACATGGAGGCTGCCGAAGAGCTGTCGCGCGATATCAAGTCCGCGATGACGTATCCCGTGATCTCCATGGTCCTGGTCCTCGGCATCACGGTCTTCCTCATGATGGGGGTGGTGCCGACGTTCAAGAACGTCTTCGATTCGATGGACGCGGATCTTCCCGCCATCACCCAGTTCGTGCTCGACCTGTCGAACTTCCTGCGCGGCAACGCAGCGCTGGTCTTTGGCGGATCGTTCGCGGCATGTGTTGGCCTCGTCATGTTCAAACGGACACCAGCCGGCGTTCGCACGTTCGACCGACTCCTCCTGCGCCTTCCGGTCTTCGGATCGCTCTTTCAGAAGGTGTGTTTGGCGCGCTTCAGCCGGACGTTTGCGACGCTCGTTCGCTCTGGTGTACCGATCATGGCCACCCTCGACATCGTCGCGGCGACCGCGGGCAACTGGGTTCTCACCAAGGCCGTTCTCGCCTCTGCCGAGAGTGTTCGTAACGGTAACCTGCTCTCCGAGCCGCTCTCCGAAGAGAAAATCTTTCCGCCGATGGTCACCCGGATGATCGCGATCGGTGAGCGCACCGGTGCGCTCGAGACGCTTCTTGAGAAGATCGCGGAGTTCTACGACAGCCAGGTGAAGGCACAGGTGAAGGCGCTGACGAGCCTCATCGAGCCTCTCTTGATTGCCTTCATGGGAATCATTGTGGGCGGAGTGGTCCTCGCCATCTTCATGCCGATCCTCAACATGGTCAGCAACCTCTCGACTAACTAAGGGCCTGGTACGGGGCTCCCTATGGCGCGACATGCTCCGCGGGGGCCATTGAGGGCGTCTTCCAGGCGCAGACGGCCGCGTCTCCCTTTCATTTGGGGGGGCGCGGCCGTTCACGTTGGCGAGCCAATGGTTCTCAACTCAGTACATCTTGGGCGGTCCCGAACGCTTTTAGATCAGATTCACGTTCGGACTCCTCAAGAACGCCTCCCCGCCCCGCCGATATCAACCATGGCGGCTGGCTTCACCAGCTAGCCACCGTGAACGGCCTCCGCAGGGAGACGACCACGTTCAAAACCGAACCTACCAACCGACGGACCCAGCCACGGGTCCCACAGGAAGGCTTGCCTTCCACAATCAGGGAATCTTGGAGAAGATGAACAACAACAAAGCAGGCTTTACGCTCATCGAGCTGATGATCGTCGTCGCCATTATCGCAATCATTGCTGCCGTCGCAATCCCGAAGCTCGTGAGTGCTCGTATCTCGGCTAACGAGAACGCTTCAGTCGCAACGCTTCGTTCGATTGCTGCCGCGCAGCAGCAGCTTCAGTCGTCCGCAGCCATCGACACCGATGCTGACGGCGGTGGTGAGCACGGTTACTTCGGCGAACTCGCCGGTAACGCGTTCATCCGCGACTTCAACGGCGGTGCGCCGGCCATCGGCCTCGTCCAGCTGGACCCGACCTACCTTCCCGTTGCTTTCGGCAACGTGATCCCGGACGGCAACGCCGAGGGCGTCGTCGAGCGTCAGGGCTACTACTACAAGATGTTCCTTCCGGACGCCTCGGTGACGAACCCGATCGGTGGTGTGGCTGAGGCCGGCGCCGGCGGTAACCCCGCCGCGCTTCCGGGCGGATCGAACAGTGAGATCATGTGGTGCTGCTACGCTTGGCCCGTCCAGGCAACCAAGACCGGCAACCGTGCATTCATGATCAACCAAGCTGGTGACGTCATCGCGACGCAGAACCAGGCACAGGGCGCCATCGTCCCGTACAACGGCATTGCCGCTGCTACGGTCCCGGCCTTCGACGCTGCCTTCAGCGTTGCCGTCGACATGGGCTCCGAGCCCGCACTCTCGACCGTCGGCCTCGTGGCTCAAGACGGCCGCGTCTGGACTCCGGTCGGCAACTGATTGCCTGATCGCTGTCATGGCCGCCTGGCGGCCTAGCGCATGGGCGCTCCTCGCAACCGCGGGGAGCGCCCATGTTTCGTTAAGCCCTCCGGAAGAATCGTCAGTCCGTCAGGCCGAATAGCTCTCGGGTGTTGGCCGCGGTGGTGCGCCCCAGGTGAACGGGTTCCTCACCACGAAGGTCCGCCACGAAGCGAAGCGTGTCAGCGCAGAAGGCCGGCTCGTTGCGTTGACCGCGATGGGGGACCGGCGCGAGAAACGGGGCGTCCGTTTCGACGAGCAACCGGTTGGAAGGGCAGGCCCGCGCCGCGGCCTGGTTCCCGCGGCTTCCCTTGAACGTGACGATACCGCTGAATGAGATGTAGAGGCCCGCGTCCAGGTAGGGCTGCATTTCTTCTTCACCCATGACGAAGCAGTGCATCACGCCGCGAACGCCGGGATACTCGTGGACGAGCGCGAGGGTGTCCTCATGCGCTTCACGCGAGTGAATGATCACGGGCTTATCGAGCTCCCGCGCAAGCGACAGGTGCCAGCGAAACGACGCCATCTGTGACTCGCGAGGAGCCCATTCCTTGAACCAGTCGAGTCCCGTCTCCCCAACCGCGACGCAGTCTGCGCGCTCCGCGAGCGCACGAATTTTGTCCCGGGTCGCCTCGCTGTAAGCAGCGGCCTCGTGGGGATGAAGTCCGGCCGTGCCGTGTAGCCCTTCGTGCCGCGCCGCAAGTTCTATCGCAACCCCTGACGTCTCCGGCGTGGTGCCGACGACGATCATTCCGTCGACGCCAGCCTGCGTCGCGCGGGTGAGCGTGGCTTCGAAGTCGCCCTCAAACTCCTCGCGAAATACGTGGCAGTGCGAGTCAAAGAGTCGCAGCGGGCTCGCCGCTTGGGGACCATCGGCTGAGGCAGGGTCAGCTGCAGTGCCCCGCGGGTCAAACTTCGAGTCCGTCATCGACAGTTCGTCTGAAACATGTCGTCGAGGAAGCGGGCCATGTTCTGGTCCGACTCGTTGTCCAGGACCTCCTTGAGGATGGCGCAGGCGTCCTCGCTGGCGAAGCTCGCGATGATTCCCTGGGCCGCTTTCCTGCGAAGGTAGCCGTCCCCGGTCGACTCCACGAGTGCCTCCTGGAGCGTCGCGCGCGCCAGCGGATCGTCCCCATGCTCGGCCAACGCGTCGATGGCGACGTAGCGCGCGATGGGCTCCATGGCCAGGTTCATCGCCACGTCGGCCATCATCGGCACGGGGCTCTCGCCGGAGCGGTCGCAGGCCTTGACCCAGGCTCGCGCGTAGAACTCATCGCTGGGTGCGGTCTGGAAGCGACGTCCCTTGCGCTCGAGGTACGGGCGCGCCCCTTGCATGAGCGCTGCGGGATCCGTCTCTGCCAGGAGCAGCACGGCCTCGGCACGATCTCCCATCCGGTAGCCGTAGGTAAACGAGAGCTGCTCGAGCAGCTTCGTCGCCTCGGTCGGCGCGACCCGGGCGCCGATGCGCAGTAGGGTGCGGCGAGACTGGAAGTCCTCGCCCGGGTAATTCGTGAAGGCGTGGAGGGCCGCAAAGCCGACCTCTGGGCGATCGTCCTGCTCGAGTGCTTCGATCCTGCGCTTGTTCAGGATGAACTGGCGATCGTGGTGGTCGCTGGTCAGCTCGATGAGCAGCGGCTGGAGATTCACGAGCAGCTCATAGATCTCGGCGCGATGCTCATCCGTGATGGGGAGGTCACGCGGCATGATCTCGAACGGGTTGATCTCAATCGCCTCACTGCTGTAGGCGCGCTCTCCGACGAGCGGCTCCATCAGGTTGTCATCGCCCGGCGGAAAAAGAACGGCGTCCGAGCCCGAGCGGGTAGGTGGGAGGGCGCGGATGGCTGCCCAGTCTGCCTCGGAGATTACTTCGGGACGGGGGCGGTCCCTTCGATCCAACGGAGGTCCGACTTGGATTCCTTGCGTCGCCGTCGCGCTGGACCCACCGGCCGCGGCCTGGGTCGCATCTTCGGCCGACCCGCCGCACGCGCCGAGACCTGAAGATGAGAGGCCGAGGAGGGCGATGGCTCCCAGGGCTCTGGTCGTCACAGCTGCACGGTCGAGCCACTTGGTGTGCGAAGTCGCACGATCGGATACCTGTGAGGAGTGC
>JBLIHL010000076.1:0-15345 GCA_047635895.1 Paracoccaceae bacterium
CGCTCGCCGCGCAGGCGTCCTCGCCGGACGGGCGTGCTGCCGCACGGGCCTCCTCGCCGGAGGGGCCGCGAGGGCGAGCCTCGCGCCGGGCCGCACGGACCCCTGCGGGGCCCGCGCTGTGGCCCGGGCGTCCTGCGGACGCGGGGGACGGCTTCGGGCAAGGCACAAGGCACAAGGCACAAGGCACAAGGCACAAGGCACAAGGCACAAGGCACAAGGCACAAGGCACAAGGCACAAGGCACAAGACTCGCCCTTGCGGGCGAGCATCCCAGGTGTCCAGCGGTCATCGGCAGTGTGATCAGCCCGGTGATTTCGCTATCCTCGTAGCCGAAAACCCTCCGTCTCTCCCGCCGCAGAACCCAATGACCGCAGCTTCGTCCACGCCCAACGAGCCCATTCCCATCGCTGTCGCCTACGGGGACGGGATTGGTCCCGCCATCATGGAGGCCACGCTCAGGATCTTGGAAGCGGCCAAGGTTCCGATCGCTCCTGAGCGAATCGAGATTGGTGAGAAGGTCTACCTGAGCGGCGTCACGTCAGGCATGGACCCGAACGCTTGGGAAGTGCTTCGGCGCACCCGGGTGTTCCTGAAGGCTCCCATCACGACGCCCCAAGGTGGTGGCTACAAGAGCCTCAACGTGACGACGCGGAAGACGCTCGGGCTCTACGCCAACGTGCGACCCTGCCGCTCGTTCCACCCCTTCGTACAGTCCCGCCACCCCGGCATGGACGTGACGATCATCCGTGAAAACGAAGAGGACACCTACGGCGGCATCGAGCACCAGCAGACGCCCGAAGTGACTCAGTGCCTCAAGCTCATCTCGCGCCCTGGCTCCGAGCGCATCGTCCGCTACGCATTCGAATACGCCGAGCGAGCCGGCCGCCGACGCGTGACCTGCATGGTGAAAGACAACATCATGAAGATCACGGACGGGCTGTTCCGCAAGTGCTTCGAGGAAGAGGCCGCGCGGCATCCCAACATCGAGGCCGACGTCATGATCATCGACATCGGCACGGCTCGTATCGCAGACATGCCCGGGACCTTCGATGTGGTGGTTCTCCCGAACCTCTACGGGGACATCGTCTCGGACGTCGTGGCCCAGCTCACTGGCTCAGTAGGGATCGCTGGTTCCGCCAACATCGGCGATGACTTCGCCATGTTCGAGGCGATCCACGGGTCAGCGCCTGACATCGCCGGCAAAGGAATCGCGAACCCCTCCGCGCTGATCCAAGGCTCACTTCAGATGCTCGTGCACCTCGGTCTTTCGGACCACGCGAATCTGATTCAGAACGCGTGGCTCCGGACGCTGGAGGACGGCATCATCACCGGCGACCTCATTGACTCACGCGGCCGTCGCGGGGACGCGGGCACCGACCTCTTCGCGAACGCGCTCATCCAGCGGCTGGGCGACGAGCCGAACACGCTCTCTCGCGCTAGCTTCAAGAACGCCCCAGTGAAGGCCTTCGAGACCCGCGCCAAGGTGGGGCGCCCGACCAAAACGCTGGCGGGCGTGGACGTATTCCTCGACTGGGACGAAAGCGGCCGCGATCCGAAAATCCTCGGCGCCGCCATGTCGAAACTAAACGACGACCGCGTGACGCTCGAGACCATCGACAACCGCGGCGTCAAGGTCTACCCCGACGGCTTCCCCGAGACGTTCTGCTCGGATCACTGGCGCTGCCGCTTCGTCGCTACCGATGGGGGCGAGATCACCCACGAGGACGTGCTGGCGCTGCTGGGCCGCTGCCGTAACGCGGGCTTCGACTTCATCAAGACCGAGCACCTGTGCCGCTTCGATGGAAAAGACGGCTGGTCGCGGTCCCAGGGCGCGTGAGCGAGCCTCGGATCGGCAGCCGGTAAATCCTCACCCGCTGCCGATCTTGACCGCTATCACAGACGTCCCTTACAGACGTCCCTTAACAGACGCCTGAACCGCTTCACAGCGCGACCTGACGTCGGCCTCAAGCCTCTCAGCCTCGGCCACGTAGCGCGCCTTTGCCTCGGTATCCTTCAGATCCTTGGCGTTGATGGCGACGTTCAATGCCGCGCCGCGCGCCGCGGTCTCCAGGCACAAGGCGCCGACGGCGGCGTCCGAGAGGGACGCTTCCATTCCACGTTCGGCCATCGCCTCACACACGGCCATCGCCTCGGCGGCGGCCGCCATCACCTTCAGGGGCACCTCGATGGCGTACTTCGTCGCGTCCTCGATGGCTGCGTCACGCTGAGCTTCGTCCACGCGCCAGGCCTCCATGATCTTGTTGAAGGCGGCGGTGTCCTCGTCCACGAGATCGAGCAGGCGATCGTGACAGGCCTTGCCGATCACGGCGACGTCGGAGAAGTCTTCCCAGCGATCATCCCAGCCGCGCTTGTGGCTGGACAGGTTCGCGACCATGGTGCCGAGCGCGGCGCCGAAAGCTCCGGTCGCCGCAGCGATCGAGCCGCCGCCCGGGGCCGGGGACTCGGATGCGGTCTCGTGCACAAGGGCCGCGAGCGACATGTCCACAAGGCGCTTCTGGCCTGAGGCCTGGATGGCGTACTCGATGACGCGCGTGGCCGGGTCGAAGGGCGTCAGCTCATCGAGGCCGAGGCTTCGGATAGCAATCTTGATGAGCTCCGCGTCGCTCACGCCGAGCGAACGCTCCTGCTTCGTCAGGTAGTGACGGCCCGCGTCGAGCAGGACCTTGAGCGGTACGAGCCCGACCACTTCGGATCCCGTCACCCGAATGCCACGGGCGCGCGCGCGCTCGTCGCAGGCGTCAAACGCCGCGTGCACCGGCGTGACGGAAAGGTCCGTGAGGTTCATGGAAATTTGGGCGATGCCGTACTCCTCGATGAACCAGCCGATGCCCTTGCACGCCTTCAGGATGCCGGGCGTCCAGACGGGCTCGCCGTTCGCATCGCGAATGACCTCACCTGTGACGGGATCCGGCTCACGCTTGATGCGCCCTTTCTCACGCACGTCATAGGCGATGGCGTTCGCGCGCCGGCTGGACGTGGTGTTGAGATTGACGTTGTAGGCGACGAGGAAGTCGCGGGCGCTGACGGCCGTGGCGCCGGTGCGCGGCTGGAAAGTCGCGGGTCCGAAGTCGGGCTTCCACTCCTCCGTGCCGACGCGCGCGGCGAGCCCTTCGTACTCGCCCGCACGGACGACCGCCAGGTTGCGCCGGTTCTCCTTGAGGGCGGCGCTCTCGTAGCAGTAGATGGACAGGCCGACCTCCTCCCCGAGGCGCTTCGCCAGGGTGTGGGCGTGTCCCACGGTCTCCGCCATGGTGATGCCGGAGATCGGCACCAGGGGGCATACATCCATCCCGCCAAAGCGCGGGTGCTCGCCGCTGTGGGTGCTCATGTCGATGAGCTCCTTGCCGACCCTGGCCGCCTGGACCGCCGCCTCGATGACGGGTCCGGGCTCACCGACGAAGGTGAAGACGGTGCGGTGGGTCGCTTTGCCAGGATCCACGTCCAGGAGCGTCACTCCGTCGACCGAGCGGACGGCGGCGGCGATCGCGTCCAGAACGCTCTGGTCGCGACCTTCGGAGAAGTTAGGGACGCATTCGATGAGCTGGGCCATGGGGGGGGAGGGAATCCTGAGTACGGAAATGGGCCTGGGGGAAGGGACACCGCGGCTGGATGGCGGAGTTGTTCCGGCAGGTTCTACCAGAAGGTGGCTACCATGCGTGCCCATGACCGAGACCTCCGACGCACAAGCCACGCGCGCCGCCAGCGGCCCCGTGGACCTCGCCGCCCAGGTGGCACTTTTTGACCGGTCGTTCGACCGCAACGACGGCGCTACGGTTCTGCCCTGGCGCTACGCCGACGGCCCCCAGGGGGCTGCGCTTACGACCGTGATCGACCGTGAGGGTGAGCAGGAAGGCCAACTGGCTGCCAGCTACGCCTGCGGCCCGCGCAAGGTCCTGCAGAAGGGCGGGGACCCCGTGACGGTCGGTCAAACCGGCGACGTCATGACGGATCCCGACCAGCGCGGGAAGGGGCTCTTTTCACGCCTGGACGCAGCGACGCTCGAGCGCGCGAAGGACGCGGGCTGGCCCTGTGTGTTTGGCCTGCCCAATCGCGCATCGGCCAAGATCTTCACGGAGAAGCTCGGCTGGGAAGAGGTAGGGCAGCTTAGCCCCTGGACGTTCGTGCTCGTCTCGGACCAGGGCGCGCGTGAGGAGCGGCTGAAGGTCAGTCGCGCCGCGGCCGCCGCCGTTCCTTGGGTCGCCTGGCGCTGCACCATGGCCCGTGGCCGCCTTCGGAAGACGTTCTTCGGCAAGATCAACGTGGTCCCGATCGCGCGCTTCAAGCCCGAGGCGGATGTGGTTCAGGCCGAGGTGGCAAAGAACTTCCCCTGGTTCATTCAGCGCGATCACGCCTACCTCAACTGGCGCTTTGTCGACGCTCCCTCCCAGCGTTTCCGTGCCCACGGCGTCTACGAGCCCGGTGGCGCGATGCGCGGCTGGTGCGTGGTCCAGTTGCCTGAGCGCGGTGAAACGACGGGCTATATCGCGGATATCGTCGCAGCCGATGAAACTGCGTTCGCGGGAGCGCTCGAGGCCGGGCTGGGTCACCTGCGCAAGGCCGGGGCCTCCGTGGCCCGTGCCCATGCGGTCGTGGGGTCGTCATGGGAGCGCCAGCTCAAGGACTCGGGGTTCCGCGCTTCCAAGCCGGATGACGTCCGGCCCATCATCTTGCACACCCTGGACGCGTCTCACCCTCTCCTTCCGGCGGCTAAGAACCCGAGCTCGTGGTTCTTCACCGATGCAGACCGCGACGCTGAGCTGATCAGCTAACGGGGCGAGGAACTGCGGTGTCGATCAAACACAGGCTCAAGGGCGCGGCGCGCGAGGTGTTCGCGCGCATCGTTTGGCACACGGGGCTCCACCGCGCTTTAGACGCGGTGGGGGCTCCGCGCCTGCTGATTCTCTATGGGCACTGCGTTGATCAGCCGGCGACCAACGCTGCCCTGCGCGCCGATATGAAGATCACGGGCGCGCGGCTGGAGTCGATTCTTCGCGCGCTCGGAGGCCGCTACGACATGGTGACGGTGGGCGAAGGCGGCGCACGGCTCAAGGACGGAGCCCAGAAGAGAACGGCGCGCTCCATGGTGGCCCTGTCCATGGACGACGGCTACCGCGACAACCTTCATGACCTCGTGCCTCTGCTTGCGCGCGTGGACGCCCGTGCCACGGTATTCCTGGAAGGCGGCGCCGTGGTGGAGCGCAGGCTGCCGTGGCTGCACGCTCTGGACTGGCTCCAGGCGGAGCTTGGCGCCAAGGAGCTGGCGGGGCGGTTGGCCGAGCGACTGCCAGCGCAGGCGGAGTCCCTTCGAGCGGCGGGCGGCAGCGAGAACCGTCAGAAGCGTATCCTCAAGTACGACGTCGACCCGGGCGAGCGTGCCCGTGTGCTCGACGAACTCACCGCAGCGTCAGGCGGTGCTCCCAGGTCGATCGTCGATTCGCTCTACCTGAGCGAGGATGAAGCGCGCGAGCTCAGCGCGGCGGACCGGATCGAAATCGGCGGGCACACCGTGAATCATCCTGTCCTGTCCTGCCTCGACGAGGCCGCTCAGCTCGCGGAGATTGACGGGGGCGCGAAAGCGCTCGAGGCCTTCTTCGGCCATGGTGCGGGCGGCGTGACCTTTGCCTATCCCTATGGACGGCGCTGGGACTACGACGACGCGAGCGCGAGGAGCGCTGAAGCGGCTGGCTATCGATTCGCCGTCACCACGCACGCGGGCGTGAACCGCGCCACGACGGACCCCTATCGGCTCCGTCGCTGGCCGATCAACGATGGGACGCGGCTGCACCTGGTTGGGACGGAAGCGTGCGGGGCCTTTGACTGGCTGCGCCGGCTTGGGATCGATCTGGTGGAGTAGATCCCGCGGAGTAGATCCCGCGGAGTAGATCCAGCGGGTCAGTCCAGCAGGGCCCGCTGCTAGTGCGTGACGTAGATGCCGTCCCCCGCGGGGGATCCATCGCCCGCGAAGTACAGGTATGCGGCCGCGGCCGTAAAGAGGACGATCGGGGCGAGGAACCAAGCCCAGTTTTCTTTGAGGAGTCGCATGGTGCCCAAAGCATAGCCCATCGTCCGAGGCAGGGTCGGCAGCGTCTCACCGAGGGGAAGTCCCGCATGCAATCTTCCTTAATCCGGGTAGACTAAAAGCAGCATGCGCAAACTCATTCTGCGACTCGCCATCTTCTTCGGCGTCCTTCTCGTCCTCTTCATCGGCACTGAGATCTACTTCCGAACCCAGGGGTACGGGGCGCTGCCTTCGGTCTGGTTTGACCCGGAAGTCGGGACGCGGTTCCATCCGAACCAGACTCGCGACATCTAC
This sequence comes from Paracoccaceae bacterium, assembly GCA_047635895.1. Classification (GTDB taxonomy): domain Bacteria; phylum Planctomycetota; class UBA1135; order UBA1135; genus Saltatorellus. The sequence goes on from JBLIHL010000076.1 coordinate 6,334, forward strand.
GCTGCCGGGAACGTCTACATGCATCCGGCCAAGATCAACGGGCTTGGCCTGCGCGGTCACGAGCCGCGCCCGGAGGCAGAGGGTGACGCTGGTCTACGGGTCATCTGCCTGGGGGACTCGTTCACCTTCGGGTGGGGCGTCCTGGACGACGAGACGTTTCCCGTCCTGGTCGAGAAGGGCCTGGAGGCGGCCATGGAGCAGCCGGTCGACGTGATCAACTGCGGCCTGCCCGGCTACAACACGTACCAGGAGAAGCAGCTTTATAACAAGATCATGGCGCCGCTCAGCCCCGACTACGTCGTGGTGGCCTGGTTCATGAACGACCTGGATCCGATGAGCTTCGGTACGACGGGGACGCTGGCGCCCCTCGATCACCCGCTGGCGGGGACGGCGATGCTCGACTACTGGTCGCGCAGCCTTAGCCGCAAGGTGGTGGGGCTGCCGAAGTTCGAATTCGAGGGCTTCGACCAGGCGGCCGCGATGGAGCTGAAGAAGGTCTATGACGCCAATCAGTTCGCGATCTGGCAGGACTCCAGCAGCGAAGTCGCTCGACCCTTCGTCGAGCGCAACCTCGCCGATCTGACGATTCTTCTGGACTCGATCGAGGCGGGTGGGGCAGTTCCCATCATGTTGATATTCCCCACGGTGGGGCAGATGGATGACCTTAAGAAGGCGCGCGCAGAGCTGCCCGCCGAGGAATTCAAGGTGGTTCGCGCGAAGCGCGTGCGAGCGCTGCGGGACGTGGTCGATCACGCGTCGGCCCGCGGGGTCACGAGCATCGATGTGCTTGATGCCTACATGGACAGTGAGGTCCGGCCCTATGGAGCCGTGGACCTCACGCACCCGAGCGTGGTGGGGCAGCGCATCGCGGCTGACGCGGTGCTGAAGGCACTGAAGGACGCCGGCGCCTACTGATCCGGCCGACCTCGCGCGATCTCCTGCTCTGGCCTGCTCTGGCCTGCTCTGGGGCCGGGGCCGGGGCCGGGGCCGCCTACTTCTTCCAGGCGCGGCGGTCAGGCTTGAGCATGTCGCCGTGCATATCTGCCATGAACTGGGGAAGCTCCTCCGGCGAGGCCTTCATGAAGGTCTCGAACTCGTTGAAGGCGCGGTCTTCCCAGTAGCCGCGGCTGATCATGGCATTCATGGCGCTCACGCGGTCCAAGGGGTCCGCCGCGGTGCGTGATGTCTCGACCAGGTCGTCCATGGTCGGGATCGTCAGGTAGCCGACCAGGCCGATAATTGTGATGGCGATCAGAAGGGCGGCGGCGACTCGGCGCTCGCGCTTCAAGACGGCCGCTGGGATCGGACCCGTCTGCGGGTCTGGCTCGACCTCTTTAGTGTTGGCTTCACTCATGGTGGTGGTGGGGAGCGATCAGGAGCCCCAAATGGCGGAGAGAGCCAAACGGGTCGGGCCAATGGAGGGAATCCACGCCAGGATGATGCCGACGGCGAGGGTCGATATCATGACCTTGCGGCGCAGCGGTGGTCGCTCCCTGTGCCCGGCCAGATAGATCGCCCCGAGGACGATCAGCATGGGCATCACGGGGACCCTGTAGCGGGTCATGCCGCTGACGAAGGCTACGGCGCTCGTGCAAAGGACGAGGGTCGTCACCAGCGACCGGAGCGGCCCCGAGTCGCGTGAGTGTCCCCAGCCCCAGAGTCCTAGAAGGACCACCATGGGCATCATCAAGACGGCCAAGACCGCGAAGATTCGTCGAAGCCAGGGGCTGTCGAGGGGCTCTCCGATGCCCTCCGTGATCCGTAGGGATCGGTGGATGAAGGACATCGGGGACATGAGGTCCACGAATTCGACAATGCGTGTTCGGGCGAAGAACACGGGATAGTTCATCGCGAACCCAAGGCCGTCGGCGACGTTGACCCGGGGCGCGTCCGCCATATTGGTGACCTTACGTGGCAACCAGTGGGGCGGCTGGGGGCCTCGGATCTTGTCGCGCAGGGTTCCAGGCGCGTCGAGCAGGTTGTCGCCGAGGTCGGCGATGTCGTAGTTGATGTCGAACGAGTTCCAGCCGACGGCCGCGCTGCCCTGGGACGAAGTCGCGATCGGCACGAAGCGGTCGTAGACGTGCGCGTTGCGGATCGTCCACGGCAAGACCGTGAGGAGCGCCGTCAGTCCGAACAGGAGGGCGGGAGCGATCCCGAGGGGGCCGCTGCCATGGGCCCACGCCAGGAAGCGTGCGTTGCCGACGCGCTTTTCCGTCCTGTGTCCGCGGAGCGCAAAGGCAACCCAGAGCATGCAGGGGAAGATGAACAGGAGCGTGCTCTCACGAGTCAGCGCCGAGAGCCCCAGCAGGACCCCCGCGAGGGGGCCTCGCCATGGGGGCGCGGCAATCCGTCCCTCGCGCGCATATCGCAGCAGCTGGTACAGCGCCGGGATGAAGAAGCTGAGGAACAGGGACTCCGAGTAGATGAGCGCAGCGAAGCTGGCGAGCGGCAGGTAGAAGGCGAACATCCAGGCCGCGATCATGCCCGCGCGGCGTCCACCGAACATGTCCGCGATCAGGGCGACCCAGACGCCGGTCCAGACGGCCATCCCGACCTGGAGAATTCTCATCACGTCCGCGACGTAGTCCGGGAAGAGCCCGGACACGAAGCTGATGAGCTTGGGGTAGAGCGGTGCCCACATCCCCGTGTACGTCCCGAACTCTGACCAGCCCCAGCCCAGGCGGAGGTAAGCGGCTTCGTCGCCGCGGCCGAGCGTGCCGATGAAGGCCACTACGATCGCAAGCCGGAGGACGGCTCCGATACCCAGCGGAAGAATCAGATCCACTACCCGAAGTGGGCGATTCCCCTCGGTGGACCGAAGGGTCTGGCGCTGGAGCTCTTCACGGCCTGGCAAGGGGCTGTCAGAGCGGCCGATCAGACGGCTGCTTGGACCGTCGGCCGGTCCGATATAGGGGGGGAGGTTGGTCACGTATTCGGTGGGTAGTGCGGAATCCGGACCGGCGAGCGAGCGTCGGTGAGGAGTGGCACGGGCGGCTGCAGAAAACAGGGCAGAAGACGGTTCTGCCGGGCGGGCTACGGCCATCGATGTATTTGGAACCGATCCAGTCCATGCGACACTGCGTGCCACTGCGGAGGCCAGATCGATGACGTGCCAGGCGAACTCATGGAGTGCTGGTACCGTCGGGGCGAGATTGTCAGCCCTGGCAGGGTCCTGTTGGGGGATCCTTGTTAGGGCAATGTAGCCAGGCGCGATGTCAGGCTATTGAGGGACGCAGGCGGCCCAAGGCGAGTTCCGTCTGTTCGAATCCCGCTTTACCTGCGTATGACGGAACGGACAGACAGAGTTCTCTATCGGCAAAGTGCCACACGTATTAGCCCATAAACTAGTACCGAGCCCGCGAATCGTTGAATCCGCGTAGCACGCTGCCTGAATCGCTGCGCTGCGTCGCCCGAACCCGCAGGTAGCTACGGTTACGGTGCGAGTTCGGAGCTCCTTGCTCAGCAATCCGGGTAACGCACAAGGCGAATCCATCGATCCGCGACACGCTCCTGGCTCGCTCGTCCCGAATGCCGCCTAGAAAAGCGTGTAGATGAATGGAGCGATCAGGGGGGAACTGGCTGCGACCACCAAGAGGCTGCCCACCGTGAGGAGGACCGTCAGGAGGGGCATGAGGTACCAGTGACCTCGCAGGGTGAACGCCTTCATCAGCTCCACGATCGTTCCTACCCGGTCTCCGAGCTTGTAGAGCACGAAGGTCAGAATCACGATCACAAGTCCGATCAGCAGTAGCTTGCCGGCCTCCACTGGGAGGATCGAGATGAGCGTCGTCACGCCGATGGCCGTGGTGAATACGACGGCCAGGAGCGCGCCGACTTTGAGGTAGCTGAGTCCCACGCTCTCGTCGCGGTACGTGCGCGAGTAGAGAGTTCCTAGGGCAGCCCAGAGGCCCAGGAACCAAAAGGGCCAGCGGGGCAGGCTGCCGCTTGGGGCAGGCGGCGGCGTGGCGGCGTCCCCTTCGATGATGGCAACCGTCTGGAATTCGGTGGTCGGGGCCAGGGGGGCAAGTCCGCCCGCTTCCAGCTCCGTCTTCAGGAGGTCAGCCAGGAGCAAGTTGCCCTGGGGGTTCAGGTGGAAGTCCTGCTCGTAGTAGGGCGTCCAGCCGTTGGCGGCCGCGGCCCGCAGGGCTTCGAGCGGGGCGACCACGTTGCCTCCGGTGATCGCGTCCACGAACATTTGGTAGGGGCGCGCCGGGTCGAGGGCAGCGGGCATCTCCTGGGGCGGAAAGACCGTCTCGCGGCTCGGGATCGGGCAAATGACGAAGCGGGCGCCGGAAGCGCTCACCAGGTCGGCGAGGCGTCGGACGAGGTCCTGGGTGCGCTTCTCGGCCTCGAGCGTCTCTTCCGGTGGCGCGATGAGCCTTGACGTCCGCTCGACCAACAGGGGGCCGACGCCCTCGACCTGGATCCTCGGCATCTTCGGCGACTTGCGGAAGAGGTTGCCGACGGCCGTCGAAGCGAACCAGCTGCGGGGCCTTCGGACGGTCAAGTCACCACTGATCAGGTTGATCTTCTCGTCGAACAGCGGCTTCTCTTCGCCCAAGTACTCAGCCTGGGTGTTCCACCAGATGTCGTTCTCGTAGGGGAACAGCACCACCACGTCGGGTTGGAATTTGGCGGCGTTCTGCCCGAACCAAACGAGGGACTGGTCCGTGGAGTAGGCCTGCGTGCCGGCGTTGATGATCTCCACCTTGCGGCCTTCTTCGAGCCAGGCCTTCTCGAGAATGTCGACGAACAGGTCCTCGCGCTCGACCGTGTAGCCGAGCGTGAAGGAGTCGCCGAGGAAGAGCATCCGCGTCGTGCCCTCGGGTTTCGCCGGGACCTCCGTCGAGGTGAAGTCGTCCCTCAGGCCGAGCGCGTCGGTCTTGATCGTCACGTCGTATTCGCCGCTCTTGCGGTGAATGGTCGAGTTCGCTTGCTTGCGCCAGCCGAGGGCCGGGTCGAACTCGGTATTGATGGCGGGCGGCGCGAAGCCGAGGAGGCGCAGGCCGATTTCGGCGACGCCGAAGGCGAGGCCTAAACTCACGATGAGGGCCAGGATCACGTTGATGGCTTTCATGGGGCTGTCTCCTACGAAACCAACTGGGTGACGGAGTCGCCTTCGTGGCGCAGGTGGAAAACCGTATCGGCGATCTTCTTCTTGGCCTCGGCGTCGACGATGTAGTTGTTCATGAACAGGTAGTCCATGCCCGACAGCGAGAACGTGTTGAACGCGTGGGCGGGGGACTCGACGATCGGCTCGCCTTTCAGGTTGAACGAGGTGTTCATGATGACCGGGACGCCGGTCAATTCGCCGAAGCGCTCGATGATCCGGTGGTAGGCCGGGTTCGTCTGCTTGTAGACCGTCTGGAGGCGGCCGGAGCCGTCCTCGTGGGTGATCGCAGGCAGGTCGGCGCGCTTTTCCTCGCGCACGGGCGCGACATAGAGCATGAAGCGCGCGGGCCAGTGACGCTGGGGCTCGGGGATCTCGAAGAACTCATTCGCGCGCTCCTCGGTGACCGACGGCGCGAACGGACGGAAGGTCTCGCGGAACTTAATCTTCTCGTTCAGCTTCTCCTTCATCTCCATGCGGCGCGGGTCCGCGATGATCGAGCGGCTGCCGAGGGCGCGGGGGCCCCATTCCATGCGTCCACGCATCCAGCCGCAGACCTGTCCGTCCTCGAGGGCCTTCGCGACAAAGTCAAAGAACTCCTCGTCGTCGTCGATCTTCTTGTACGCGATGTCGTTGGACTCCAGGAACTCCTGGATCGACTGGTCCGTGTGCTCGGAGCCGAGGTACGCGTGCTCGAGGGCCGGGCCACGGGGCTGGTCCAGGAGGTGGTTGTACGCCCAGTACGCGGCACCCGCTGCGCAGCCGTCGTCGCCCGGTGCCGGGTGAATGTAGACGTCGCTGAAGGGGCCGTCCCGCATCAGCTTGTAGTTGGCGACCGAATTGAGCGCGACGCCGCCTGCGAGGCAGAGGTTGTCGAGCCCCGTGATCTCCTTGAGGTGGACGATCATCTTGAGGAGGATCTCCTCGGTGACGCGCTGGATGCTCGCCGCCATGTCGCAGTAGTACGGATCGAGGGACTTGTCGCCCTCCTTCGGGTTGCGCCGCGCCTTGCCGAAGTGCTCCTCAAAGGCTTCCGTGAGCGTGTCGTTCGTCGAATGGTGGTACTGAAAGTACTTCATGTCCTGCCACATGGACCCGTCTTCGCCGACCTGGAGCAGCTTGTAGATCTCATCGACGTAGCGCGGCTCGCCGTAGGGATGCATTCCCATGAGCTTGTACTCGCCCTCGTTGATCTCGAAGCCGCAGTACGCGGTGAAGGCGGAGTACAGGAGCCCCACTGAGTGGGGGAAGCGCATCTCCTTGATGACCTCGATCTTGTTCCCACGGCCGATGGCCATGGTGGAGGTCGTCCATTCACCCGCGCCGTCGACGGTCAGGATGGCGGACTCCTCAAAGGGCGAAGTGAAGAAGCTGCTGGCCGCGTGGCTGACGTGGTGGTCGGCGAACAGGAACTTGGAGCGCGGGATCTCGAGGCGCTTGGCCATCATCGACTTGATCCAGAGCTTGTCGCTGATCCAGCGCTGCATGGACTCGCGGAAGACCGAGGCGCTCTTCGGGAAGGTCGCCATGGCCGTCAGGAGCATGCGCTCAAACTTGACGAAGGGCTTCTCGTAGAACACGACGTGATCGACGTCGTGGATCGAGATGCCGCCCTGCTTCAGGCAGAACTCGATGGCGAGTTCGGGGAAGCCAGAGTCGTGCTTCTTGCGGCTGAAGCGCTCCTCGGCGGAGGCGGCGACGAGGACGCCGTCCTTGACGAGGGCCACGGAGGAGTCGTGGTAGTAGAACGAGAGACCGAGAACGTTCATGGAATCAGTCCTGACGCCTTGCAGCGCTGATGGTGTCGTTCTTGCCCTGCCAGGGCGTCCAGTTGCTGCCGTTCGCGGGCCGCTTGAGGTGGAGCGGGTCGGCCACGCGCTGGTAGATCAGGGCGACCGGGCCGAGCACCAGGTAATAGAGGACGGTTAGCAGCAGGCGGGAAAGCATGCTGCCAAAGCGTTCCGTGAACTGAATCAGAGACTGCATGGCGGGTGGGTGAAGACTGGGGGGATTCCCAGGGAGTGTATCTCCCAGAGTCCCTTGAGGCTTCTGGCCTCTGGGTCTTCTGGGAGCCCGTGCTCTTCTGGGGACCGTCGTCGGCTTCGTGAATGCCCCCGCAACCCCTGAACTCGCTGGTGTACGGGCGCGACTGGCCGGGTCTCACCTGGGGCCCGGTCTCAAATGGGCGAGCCTCTAACGGACCAAGACGCCCTTCAGAAGTTCGCTGGTTGAGTACCGAAGGTCCCCGTTCATGTCCCGATACGCGTCGACTTCGATCTCAGTTCCGGACGGGACCCGGTCGAGGATCGTCTTGAGCGTCGCTTTGTCGGACAGCGCAATCGCCCGGTAGCGCTCGCGGGTCCGCGGGCGAGCCGCCTGCAGCAGGTCGCCCTCGAGCACGCCCAATTCATCGGCCGGACTACCGGGTAGGACCGCATCGACCTGGAGGAAGGGCTGTCGGTTCTGGTTCAGCTGGATCTCCTGGACGGTCAGTCCGATGTCCCGGAAGAAATAGCCGTTCAGCTCATCCCAGCCATCGATAGAGGCACTGAAGGCCTCGGAACCGCGCGTGAACTCAACCTCGACGGGGCGCCCGACGTCGACCTGTAGCGACTGCAGCAGGTAAGACTCGGAGTCCATCACGGCGACCCGGTCCAGCGCCGTGATTCGGTCGCCTTCGCAGAGGCCTGAACCGTCGGCTGGGCCCTTGGGCCAAACTTTCGAGATGACGAGCCCCGGGGCTTCCTCGTCCAGATCGAAGCCGAGCCAGGTACGGCGGGCGTTCGGGAAGAGCACGTCCTCGAGCACCTGACGGACCCTGTCCACCGGGATCGCGAAGCCAATGTTCTGAGCCTGGGTGTTCATCACGGTGTTGATTCCGATGAGCTCGCCGCGGATGTTGAGCAGGGGGCCGCCCGAGTTGCCGAAGTTGATCGATGCGTCGGTCTGGATGAGGCCGCGGAAATTCAGGTCCCTGCCAGGCACGGCGACGTCCCGGTGGAGGCCCGAAATGATGCCCGTGGAGACGGTGTAGGTCTGACCATGGGGGCTGCCGATGGCCACGACCCGTTCACCCGGCATGAGATCGGCGCTGGTGCCCATCCGAACCGTCGGAAACACGGTGGGGGCGGCGTCATCGATGATCTCGCCATCGTCGATCGCTGGGTTGCGGAGGCTGCGCGGCGTCTGTCGTTCCACCTGTTGATTCAGCGGACGGGTCACGTCGACGCCCTCCGGAAGCTGAATCTTCAGCAGAGCCAGGTCCTCCTCGCGGACAAAGCTGATGCGCTCGGCGGGGTAGCTCTCAGGGTGCCCCTCGAATGAGACGCGAATCTGTCGCGCGTTTTCCACCACGTGGTAGTTCGTGATGATCAGCCCGCTGGGGTGGATCACGACGCCGGACCCAGAACCAGACCGGCGGGTGTTCTGGACCCCGAAAATCGTACGCACGGGCTGGACCATTTCGGTCTCCACGTAGACGACCGAGGGGCCTACGGCCTGGGCTACCCGGGAGACCGGCGTCTCCCGCGGGAGTCTCTGGAGAGAGTCGTAGATCTCAACCCGGGCCTTCTCCTCGATTCCGGAGGGGCCGCCAAAGGCGATCTGGGGAGCGGCCGCAGCGGCAGAGGCTGCCGCGAGGGTGAGGCAGGCCGCGAGGGGGGCTCGGAGGAGGGGCAGTGGGCTCATGGCGTCTGGTGCGGGTCGTCCGGAGAAGGTTGGGGCCAATCGCCGTCGGCCCTCACGGGGCCAAGGGACGGTGTCTCAGGGAGGTGTACGCATCCCCGGTGCCCCTTGATAGGGGAACTGTCCCTCACTTTTCCAGAGGAACTCCCCCGAGGCGCCGTTCTGCGGCCCTGGGGGGGGCTCAGTCGGGTCCTCCGGCCCCTCAGGCCGGGGCC
>JBLIHL010000077.1:0-15289 GCA_047635895.1 Paracoccaceae bacterium
TTCCAGCGCGTGAGTGGACGTCCTGGGTTCGTTCGAGGTCCTCCAGGATGGCGTCGAATGAGCGCGTCTTGATCCCGGTGGACGTGGAGTGCGTGTTGCCGTGCATCGGATCGCAGATCCAGAGGACGCGGTGTTTGCCGGCGGCTTCGAGAAGGCGCGGGAGCTCGCTCTCGACGTTCTTTGCGCCCATGCGCGTGATGAACGTCAAGCGGCCAGGTTCGTCGTCGGGGTTGAGACACTCGATGAGGCGCTGGACGTCGTCCGCCGTGGCCGTGGGGCCGAGCTTGACTCCGATAGGGTTCCGGATGCCGCGGAAGAACTCCATGTGAGCACCGCTGAGATCGCGCGTCCTCTCCCCGATCCACGGCAGGTGCGTGGAGAGATCGTAGTGGCCCGGCCGGTGCGGCACTTCCCTCGTGAGGGCGCTCTCGTAGGGCAGGTTGAGGCCCTCGTGGCTGGTGAAGAAGTCGACGCGCGTCAGCTCTTCAATGCGTGCCTCGCCGAGCGCCTCCATGAGGTGCATGCCGTCACTTAGGTTCTGCGACATGCGCTCGTACTCGGCGCGCAGCTCATCGGAGAGTGCGGCCTCCCGCGTGAACGCGAGATCCCATTGCTGGGGGTGATGGAGGTCGGCGAAGCCGCCGTCCACCAGAGCGCGGATGAAGTTCAGGGTCAGCGCGGCGTGCTGGTAGCACGTGACGAGGTTCTGCGGATCGGGCCGGCGCTCTTCGGGTGTGAAGCCAGCGCGGTTGACGAGGTCGCCGAAGTAGCTCGGCAGGGTGACCTCCTGGCCGTCGATCGTGCGGGTCTCGGTGAACTTGGAGCGCGGCTTGGCGTACTGGCCCGCAAAGCGGCCGATGCGAATGACCGGGCGACGCAGGCCGTGCACAAGCACGAGCGACATCTGCAGGAGGATCTTGAGCTTGTCCGCGATGGGCTCGGGTCGGCAGTCGGCGATCGTCTCCGCGCAGTCGCCGCCTTGGAGCACGAAGCGCTTGCCCTCCTGGGCCTCAGCGAGAAGCGACTTGAGGCGCTCGATCTCCCAGCTCGTGACGAGTGGGGGCAGGCTGGCGAGGGTCTCCGCGGCGGCTCCGATGGCGACGTTGTCGTCGTACGGTGGGGCCTGGGCGGCAGGACGCGCGCGCCAGGAGTCGGGGGACCAGTCTTGGGCAGTCATAGGAAGTGGGCGCTCGGCGATGGAGGCGATCGGCAGGGCGGGTGCCGCGAAGATGGCGGGGAACGGTACTGCGGCCGCAGCGCAGCGGCAGGCAGCGGCTCCCGAATCCGGACAACGCAGCGCCCCACCCTGGGAGGATAGCCCTATAAGCAACTTCCTTTGCGGGTCTCCCCTTAGGGATGGTCGATCTCCTACCTAACGGAGGAAGACGGCCCGCACCCTGCGGTCGTCGCTCGCCTATGCAAAAGGTACTCATCGCCGATAACGATCCTGAGACGCGCGCTTTCTATGCACAGCTTGTCGCTGAAATGGGGCATCTACCGCTGCAATGCGAGGACGGAATCGGCGTTCTCGACTGCGCCAGCGCCAATCCCGACATTGATCTCATGATCACGGACATTGACCTGCCAGGGGCCTGGGGGGAGCAGTTGATCGAGGTCGTACGCGGCATCGATCGGCTCGTCAACGTCCCAATCCTGGTCATCTCTGCGCCTCGAACCCGGACCGAGCTGATGCGGCTGCTCGTGATCGGCGTCCGCCAGTGGTTCGAGAAGCCGCCGACGACAGAGGAACTCAGCGCGGCCATCACGGCGTGCCTCGATCGGAGCGCGGCTCTCGACCTCTTTGACGTCGAGGATGTGATCCCGTCGGGTGAACTCGTGGGCGCGGGCCCCGACAACGCCTGGCTACTCGCCGCCTGAGGAGCGCGCGTGCTCCTGGCAAAGTAAGCTTCGGCGGCCATGCGCATTCTGATCACTTCACCGGTATTCCCGCCCGACCTAGGCGGGCCCGCCGTCTACGTCCCGAGCGTTGGTCGCTTCCTTGTGGAGCGCGGCCATGACGTTCGGGTCATTGCGTTCTGCTCCGATCCGGCGCCCGAGGGCTACCCGTTCCCGGTCCAGGCGATCACGCGCGGGCCGCTGCCCGTCCGCTATCTCAAGGCGTTCTGGGCCGTGTTCAAGGCGGCCGGCAAGGTCGATGTGGTCTATGTGCAGGAGCACTTGGCGCTCCTGCACGTCCTGGCGGCGCGCCTTCGGTTTCGGCCCGTCGTGATCCGCATCATGGTCGACGGGTCCTGGGAAATCGCGCACCGCAAGGGCTGGTGCGGCGACGACAACATCGTTCAGTTCCAGGGCAAGAGCTACGGCTGGAAGGTCGGCTTGGCGCGGTTCCTCCAGAAGCGCTGGTGGGGGATGACCTCGCGGATTATCTGCTGCTCGGAGTTCCTGAGGGGGATCCTCGTGGATAGCTACGGCGTGGATGCGGAGAAGGCCGTGACGGTGCTCAATGCCTACCACGGGCCAAGGGCGGCCGACGTGCCCCAGACGCGTGCCGAGGCGCGGGCCGAGCTCGGTCTGCCTGCTACGGCAGGTGATGGGCCTGGGGACGGGGACGGGAGCGAGCGTCGTTACGTGCTCTCGATCTGTCGCTTGATGGGCTGGAAGAGGGTCGACGGCATCATCCGCGGGGTCGCGCACCTCGAGGACCCAAGCGTGCATCTCCTGGTGGCAGGGGACGGGGACATGGAGGACGAATGGCGCAGGCTGAGCGTCGAGCTGGGCCTGGAGAAGCGCGTTCACTTCCTCGGCAACGTGCCCCACAGCAAGATCCCGATGTACATCCGCGCTGCGGACGTCTTCGTCCTTAATAGCGAGTACGAGGGCCTTTCGCACACTCTCCTGGAGGTTCAGGCCCTCGGTACCCCGATGATCGCGAGCGGTGTCTGCGGCAACCCCGAGGTCGTCGAGGACGGCGTAAATGGGCTTCTCGTGGACCCCGACCGGCCGGATGAGCTGGCGGCAGCGCTTGGCAAGATCCTGAACGATCCCGAATTGGGTCAGCGTTTCGTCCAGGCCGGCTTCGCGCGCGGTGCGTCTTTTGACCGTGAGACCACCTTCAGCCGGGTTGAGGAGCTCCTCAAGGGAGCTTCCAGGCGTTCATGAGGGCTCAGACTGGCTCAATCCGATCCTTCGGAAATCAAGGCTGTGGCACCCGGCAAGCCATAGGCCGATAAGCTATGGGCATGGATGGGAGAGTCCCACTAGCGTGCGGGCTCCCCGGGGAGTCCTTCTCTGGCCGATCCCATCCGCTTGACGGCCGCGCAGCAGCTTCCGGTCCCCCGCTTCCTTTTAGAGTCACCGCTTCGCCCATGACACTCACCGAGACGTCACCAGAGACCGCTACGGCGATTGAGTCCAACACGCCCGTGCGTTCGATGAAGGTCCTCTTCATCAACGACTATCTCCCCCAGGAGATGCTCGGGATCATGTGGCTTAGCCGCTCCATCAAGGACGCAGGTCACCAGACGAAAGCGTTGTTCTTGCCCGATGCGGACTGGATCAAGAAGATCGGCGACTACACGCCCGATGTCGTCTGCTTCTCGGTCACGACCGGGATGCACCTCTACTACTTCGATATCGCCAAGCGCATTCGCAAGGAGTACCCCGAGATGCAGATCATCTTCGGCGGTCCGCACCCGACGTTCAGTCCCGAGATGCTCGAGATGAACGAGCACGTCGATGCGATCTGTCGCGGCGAGGGTGAGCTCGCGATCGTCGAGTACCTCGACAAGCTGGCGGCCGGCGAGGACACGAGCTTCGTCCAGAACATGTGGGTGCGGGATCGCAAGACAGGCGAGATCGCGAAGAACCCCCAGCGCACGCCGATCCAGGACCTCGATAGTTTGGGCTTCCCTGATCGTGAGGTCATCTACGACGCCGGTTCGATCTACGCGGAAAGCGATCGCAAGGTCTTCGTGACCCAGCGCGGCTGCCCGATGAACTGCTCGTTCTGCTTCCACCACGCGCTGAAGAAGAAGGTCGTCGCCACCACGAACGCAAAGTACGTGCGCAAGCGCTCGGTCGACCACGTGATCGCCGAGATCAAGCACGTGCGCGATAAGTACAACCTGAAGTTCATTCACTTCCTCGACGACATCTTCAACCTGTCGGGCAAGTGGCTCGATGAGTTCTGCGAGAAGTATCCGAAGGAGATCGGCATCCCGTTCGACGTCATCCTGATGGCGAACATGACGCGCGAGCACCACATCGAGAAGCTGCAGAAGGCGGGCTGCGTGTACGCGCGCGTCGCCTTCGAGTCGGCCAACGAGTACATCCGCAACGCCGTCTTCCGGAAGAACACGACGCTCAAGCAGCTCGAGGACTCGGCCGGCTGGATCAAGAAGTACGGCATCCGCCTCGGCTCCCTGAACATGCTGGGCGGCCCGGGCGCGTCCCTCGATGACGAGCTCGAAACGGTGGCCCTCAACATCCGTTGCAAGGTCGACCACCCGCTGGTGTCGATCATGCAGCCGTACCCGATGTTCGACATCGAGGACATGACGAAGGAGATGGGCTACGCGGTTGCCGCGTACGACGACTTCCCCGTCAAGTTCAACCGCACGTCGTCGATTGAGTTCGACAACAAGCGCGAGATCGAGAACCTGCACAAGCTCTTCCCGATCATCGTCCGCAACGGCTGGATGATGAAATTTGTCAAGCCGATGATCCGTCAGCGCTGGCTGTCCAAGGTCTACCTCATCATGTACATGCTCCACTCCGAGTGGATGGTGTCCGAGCAGGCCAAGCTGTACGCGCACGCCCAGGGCCTCTCCGGTATGCGCTACTGGAAGTCCGTCGACTTCGTCCGCCGCGTTTCGGTGAAGGGCGTGATCCGGACGTACGAGAACATCTTCGGCAAGATCTCCCAGCGCATCGCGATGAAGCTCCAGATGGGCGATGAGCGAGTCATCGCTCACATGGACTGATCCCGGGAAGGGACCTGGAACCGGGCTCATCTAAATAGCCGAGCCGTGCGAATCACTCGCACGGCTCGGCTATTCTTGTCTCACCCATGAAACGATTTCTCTTAGGTACAGTTCTCCTGATCGCGGCCGTCGTGGCCGGCCTTCTCCTCTGGTTGCGCTCAGGTGGCGGGACCGTCGTTCAGCTGAGCGAACAGGACATGGAGGCGGCACGTGCGAGCGGCGCGGCGGCGCAGCAGATCGTGGTCGAGGCGACTGCGGACGACGAAGCGCCGCTCCCTACGCTTCTTGAGCTCAAGGAAATCGCGAGCCGCGAGGAGATGAGCGAGATCGCGAGCCGGATTCGTGCCGAGCGCGCGGTGGCGGCGCCGGAGGAGAAAGCGCTCCTGGCGGTCCTCCTCAGCGAGGTCGAGCGGTTCAGCGGCGACTTAGGCACGGCGTATGAGCTGGCCCTGGAGGGCGCGGAGGCGCTGCCGGAGAACAGCCGGGCCAGGCACATGTTGGCGAAGGCGGTGTTGGGCCGGATCATCGCGAAGTCGGAGGACGGCATGGGCGCGCTATTCTCCGTGCTGGGTGATGTGAAGACGTACAAGGCGGAGGTGGGCGCAGCGGTCGACCTGGACCCCACCAATGCGGACGCCCGCGTGGGGCAGATCCTGACGCTCCTGATGCCGCGCGCCATGGGGGGGAACAAGGACCGCGCTAAGGAGCTGATCGAGGAGCTCGGCCCTCTGGATCCTCTGCGCCGGGACTTCTGGCGAGCGCAGCTGATCGCGATGGATAAGAAGCGTCGTCCGGAGGCGATCGTTGAGTTCGGGAAGCTGGTGATCAAGTACCCGGGGGACGCGGACATGCTCCTGAGCCTGGGTGACCTCTATGCCAGGGAGGAACAGTGGGAGAAGGCGATCGCGACGTTCGACGAGGTGATCGAGTTGGACGGACCGCAGACTCCGTTCACGTACCGCGCTCTCTATGAGGGGGCCAAGGCGAGGCTGCGCGTGGAAGGCCAGGCCGCAGGGGCGCTAGGTATGCTCGAGGTCTTCGCAGCGGCCAACCCAGTGGGTGAACCCATGCCGACGATGGACCGAGTGAAGTTCGAAATGGGCCGCGCGCTGACGGAGCTGGAGCGCTTCGAGGAAGCCGTGGCTACCCTGGAAGAAGCACTCCTGCTGAAGCCGGGCGACGGCCGTATCGAGAAGGCGCTGGAAGAAGCGCGCGCAGGGACCTGAGTCTCGGCCGTGCCACACCGCGGTACCGCCAGGAGGGGCGCTACCGCGGTGTGGTTCTCAGCCGAACGCGAACTTCGCGTAGCCGAGCTCGGCCGTGCCGAACCACTGGAACGACTCCTTACGGAACTTGCGCCACTGCGCCACGATCTTGCCGTACTGGGCGTCGTCGCTGCCCATGTCGGAGAGCAGCTGTTCCGACGCCTCGCGCGCGCTGCGCATCAGGTCCTCGGTGAAGGGAGTTAGCTTGACGCCCTTCGTCAGGATCTCCGCGAGGGCCGCTGGGTTCCGTGCGTCGTAGCGGACCTGCATGAGCTCAGCCGCGCGCCGGGAGGCGCCTCGCAGCATGGCGCGGTACTCCTCGGGGAGGCCCTCCCACTCCGACTGGTTGACGTAGAACGCGAGGTGGGGGCCTGGTTCCCACCAGCCTGGGTAGTGGTAGTGCTTGGCGACCTCGTGGAAACCGAGCTTGAGGTCGTCGTACGGGCCCACCCACTCCGTCGCGTCGATCGCGCCGCGTTCCAAGGCCTGGTAGATCTCACCGCCCGCGAGGAGCTGGGTGGATACGCCGAGCTCGGCCATCACCTTTCCGCCGAGGCCAGGGATGCGCATCTTTAGCCCCTTGAGGGAGGCGAGGTCCGTGACCTCTTCGCGGAACCAGCCGCCCATCTGGGTGCCCGTGTTGCCGGCGGGGAGGCTGACGATGTTGAAGTCGCTCAGGATCGGTGCGAGGAGCTCGGCGCCGCCGCCGTCCTGGAGCCAGGCCGTTTGCTGGCGCGCCGTCAGGCCGAACGGGACGCAGGTCTCTAGCGCGAGGGCCGCGGCCTTGCCGGTGTAGTAGTAGCCGCAGGTCTGCCCCATCTGGACGGAGCCTTTTTGGACCGCGTCGAGGACCTCTGTCCCCGGCACGATCTCGCCGGCCTGGTACGGACGGATCTCGAACCGCCCGTCGCTCATTTTGCCAACCTCCTCGCAGATGAGCTCAGCGGCTCCAAACATCGCATCAAGCGTGCTCGGGAAGCTCGACGCCAGACGCCAGCGCAGGCGCTTGCCCGTGTGGACGGCAGGACCTGCGCCCGTTGCGCCAGGACCACAGGAAACCGCACCCATGGACAGTCCCGCGGCGCCTATTCCCTTCAAGAGGCTCCTGCGTGGCAGGGCGGACTCATCCTTCCGTGTGTCTGGCTCGCTCATGCCCAAGAGCATACGGAAGCCGTGAAGCTCCGCGGCCACCGAAGGCGTCCCGGGCTATGCTCGGATCCATGACCCAGCCAGATCATCCCATTGCCGCAGGCCTCGACGGCGGCGGCACTAGCACGCGCGTCCTGCTGATGGATGAGCAGGGCCAGGTGCTCGGCTCGGGCAAGAGCGGCAGCGGCAACCTCCACGACATGGGAACCGAGCGCTTGCGCGCGCACATCGACGAGGCCTGGCGGGCCGCATGGCAGTCCGCGGGCGAGGCTCCGCGCGCCGCCGACGCGGTGTTCTGCGCGATGGCGAGCGTGGGCACGCCTGGTAACCGTGAGACCGTGCGCAGCCTGGTGGCCGACGTGGGCATCGGGGTGCTGGATCGCATCGAGGTGGATATCGATCTCGCAGGGGCTCTTGCAGGCGGGCTTGGCGGCGAACACGGGATCGCGCTCATTGCGGGCACTGGATCGTCTTGCTACGGCCGGGATCGCTCGGGCGCTGCGTGGCAGTCAGGCGGCTGGGGCAGCCTGCTCGATGACGTGGGTGGCGCGACCTGGATCGGCACCCAGGCGATGGTGGCGGCGATCCGCGCCCATGATGGTCGCGGTGAGCCCACGGTGCTAAGAGAGCGCGTCATGGAGCACTTCGGCCTGAGCGAGATGCGCGAGCTTCTCCCGAAGGTCGACGCGGACGGCAAGACGCGGGCGGCGCGCGCCCAGCTGGCCAAGCTCGTCACCGCCGCGGCCCTGGAGGGAGACGGCGCGGCCATTCGAATCCTCAAGGGCGGTGCCGACGCGCTGGCCGAATGCGCTGGGGCCGTCGAATCGCAGCTCGATTTTTCGGGCGACGAGGTCATCGAGGTCGTTGCGACCGGCGGCCTCGCGGAGAACTCCGAGCAGTACCTCGAGCTCATCCATGCGGCCGTCAGGCGGCGCATGCCGAAAGCCGTCTGTATCAAACCTAGAATGAGCAACGTCGAGGGCGCGGCTATGCTCGCACGTGCACGAATCCTCACGCGCCGCGCATAGCCTTTAGGGCCTCGCCCGCCCCCCTGGCGGAACCCTCGAACGGCCGGCTGCGTCCCAACCTGAGGAAGTGAAGGGCCTACTCTTTCCGGGCCCCCTGATCTACGTCCTGCCACTACCTGCCGCCGCTCCTGGAGCAAGGTACTTTTCATCACATGAAAGCATCGCTCGTCGCCCCACTCGCTCTCGCCCTCTCCGTGGTTGCCGCTTCTGAGCTGGCATCCGCCGCACCCCAGCGCATTGGTTGCCTCTGGGACCGCCTGGCGGATAGCCCCGTAGCACGCTTCGAGCCTGGCACGCTGGTGATCGATGGCAGCATCTACACCTTCGGCGGCTTCTTCAATCAGCAGATTCAGGCGACGGCGAGCGTCGCTGCCTACGACCCGCTGACGGACACCTGGTCCGCGAAGGCCGACTTGCCGGCCGCGACGACGCATATCGGCATCCTCCAGGAAGGGCGAAACGTTTGGATCCTGGGCGGCTTCGAGGGTGACAACCCAGGCGTCGCGGTCAGCGACGTTTGGATCTACAACATCGACACCGATAGCTGGAGCGCAGGCCCTTCGCTTCCTCGTCCCATCGCGGCCGGCGCCAGCGTCATCATGGGCACCGAGGTGCACTACTACGGCGGGTGTGAGGCGGATCGCGATACGGTCACCGGTGACCACTGGGTCTACGATCTCGCAGCTCCCGGCCTGGGCTGGCAGCCGCGCGCGGCGATGCCCCAGCCCCGCTGTCACCATTCGGGCGCGGCGCTCGGCGGCGAGCTTTGGGCCATCGGAGGCCAGCTGAACCACGACACGAATCCGACCGACACGCGCTGGGTTCACGCCTATGACCCCGTCATGGACTCCTGGCGCCTCGGTCCGCTCCTTCCGGGGCCGCGCTCGCACTTCGAGCCTGGGACGTTCGTCGACGGTGGCAACCTGTACATCGCGGGCGGCAAAGATCTGACGTCGGGCCAGGAAGTGCTCGCCTGCGTACTGGAGCTTGATCCGGTGCTCGGGGAATGGAGCTACCTTCCGCCGCTTCCGAGCCCGCGCTACGCCCCCGGCGTGAAGAAGATCGGCAATGACCTCTACACCTTCGGCGGAGCCGCACGGGCGAACAACCCCCAGATGGACCTCTACCGTCGCGACTGGAACGCAACGTTCCCGAACCCCCTCTTCATCAACTGCGGCGGCCCCGAGGTCGTGGCGGCCAGCGGCTCATGCTGCTGGTGCGGTGACATTGGCTGGGAGAACGGCACCACGGCCTTCTTCAATCCAAACGCTGATGTACTCGGCACGGACGACGACGAGATCTTTGACAGGATGCGCCAGTCGAGTTTTCCGCTCTTCCGCGACGTCAACTATCGCCTGCCTATGGGCGACGGTTTCTACCGCGTGCGCTTCCACCTGGCGGAGCGAGCGTTCGCCAGCGTCGGTCAGCGCCAGCTCGACCTATCGGTCGAAGGCGTCCGCCTCGCGGAGAACCTCGACCTGATCGAGAGCCCGGGCTACCAGACGGCGTTTGTGAAGGGCTTCGACGTCGAGGTGACTGACGGCGTCCTGAACATCAACATCCACGCCGCCGCGAACCAGCGGGCGATCGTGGCCGGTCTCGAGATCGAGCGCCTTGGCCCAGGCCACTTCGAGTCGGAGTGCTCGAACGGAGTGAACTCGACCGGCTCCCCAAGCCTCGTGGGCTTTGTGGGCTCGACCAGCATCGGCGACGATGACCTGACCCTTACCGTGGGGCCGCTGCCCGCGAACGCCTTCGGATTCTTCATCCAGGCGACGCAGGCAGGCTCCGGTGCGCTTGCGGGCGGCACGCTCTGCGTCCAGCAGCCCTTCTTCCGCCTTCCGGCGGAGCAGGCGGTCGGCGGGGTGCTCCAGCACCGTCTCCAGATCCAGAACCCGCCCAGCGCGGCCCAGCAGATCATGGCGGGCAGCACCTGGCGCTTCCAGGCGTGGCACCGCGACACGGTCCCGGTGGGCTACGGGCTCTCGAACGCGCTGAAGCTGGTCTTCACGCCCTGATCAGGGGCGGACAAAGAGGGAACAGACTGTTTCGAGATCGGAACAGACTGTTCTGCTGGGGGCTCCCAGAGCCCCTGGGAAGGGGTTAGACTGCGTCGCGAGACGGATGGCACGTGCCTTGCCATCCCCTCCCTACCATGACGACGAATCCCTCCAAACCCGTGATGATCCTCCGCCTTGGCGCTGCACTGGCGGCCTCGCTTGCGCTGGCTTGCACCTCGTCTCTTGAGCCGATGGGGTCTCCTGAGCCCCTTGGAGGGACCACGGAGCCTTTGAGGAGAGGCGCAGCGGATCGCCAGGTTTCCGTACCGCCGCCGATGCAGCTCACCGGAACCGCGTACGAGGCGGCCGCCACCGTGCCGCTGCCCAAGGTGGCCCCTGGCAACTACCCGGGGATGGCCAACGTTTACCGGCTCAGCGATACGATCATTTCGGGCAGCGAGCCCCACGATGCCGAAGCGCTCGCGCAGCTCGCGGCCTGGGGCGTCAAGACCGTTCTCTCGGTGGATGGCAAGGCACCCGACGTGGAGTCGGCGGAGGCATTGGGCCTGCGCTACGTTCACGTTCCGATCCGCTACAGCGGGATCACCGAGGACCAGGTCTCGTGCATCGCGAAGACTTTCCGGGAGATGGAAGCTCCGTTCTACGTCCACTGCTTCCACGGGAAGCACCGCGGTCCTGCCGCGGCCGCCATTGGCCGCGTGGCCCTCGACGGGCTCGAGCGAGAGCGTGCTATCGCGGAGATGCGCCAGTGGTCCTCGACGGCGTCCAAGTATGAGGGGCTCTACTCCACGGTGGCCGTTTCGGATATTCCGTCGGCTGAGCAGACCGCTGCGTACGACTTCGACTTTGCGTCCGCGAGGCAGTTCGATGGGGTCCGCGAGGCCATGATCGTGTTGACGCGCTCCTTTGATGAGGTGAAGCTGATGGCCAAGAGCGAGTGGAAGGCGACGTCGGAGCATCCTGATATCGATCCGCTTCAGTCGGCGGTCCAGGTCAGCCAGCTCATGAACGCCTGCGGCGAGATGGAAGAGTCGGCTGCCTATCCCGAGGACTTCCAGGAGATGATGGCGGATAGCCGCCAGCACCTCGGTGACCTCGTCCAGTTCCTGACCGACTGCCGAGTGGAGGGGACCTTGGAGTATGTTCGGAACGAGCAGCTCGACGCGTCATTCAAGGCGGCCGCGGCCAGCTGTACGAAGTGCCACGCGACGTACCGGAATTGAGCCGTGCGACCATGTGACCGCCTTCCAGTTCGGCTGGCAAGGCGGCGAGCAGAGAGGCTGTCCCGAATAGGGGCAGCCTCTCTGTAATGGGTTCGTTCGGCGGGAGGAGGTTCGACCGATGGCGCTAGAATTCCCTATCGGCAAAGGCACGAGTATAGTTTCCTGGAAACTAACCGGGCGCCTAGAGGGAGGTCTTTCCTCACGCCGGTGTAAGCGGGCCAAGGGGCCCCTCAACTTCACGACTCCACGATCACGATGACTCACTCGCAAATTCGCCGCTTCGCGGTCGCACTGACCGGTCTGGCCGCGCTCGCTCCACTGTCCAACGGTCAGATCAAGCTCATTGAGGAAGGGGACCCGATCCCCGGCGTTCCGGGAGAGGTCTGCACCCGTATCGACGACGTGGCGGTTAACAGCCTCGGCGACTGGGCACTGCGCGTTGACCACGGTGGGGCCACCAGCATGGACGAGTGCATCATCGTGAATGGCGCGCTCGTGTTCCAGCAGGGCACGACCACTGGCCTTTCGGCGCTGGGCGGCTCAACGTTCAACTTCCTCGACTCGATGATCCTCACGGACAACGGTGACCAGATCTTCACGATGTCGGTCCGCACCGTCGCGGGTGCGACTGAAACCGTCGTCTACCGCAACGGATCGCTCCTGATTCAACAGGACATCACGCCGTTGAACGCGCCGACGCTGCCCCCGGGTTCCATCTGGGAGAGCGTCTCCGAGGTTTGGGCCAACGGCTCGAACCAGGTCATGGTGGGCGGCCGGACGGACGGTGCCAAGGACTGCATCGTCAAGATCACCCTGGACGCTTCGGGCGCGATCGTGACCGAAGAGGTCATCGTGATCGAAGGTGTCACCCTCCCGGGCCACCCAACGCCGATTCAGGGGCTTTCGCTGAACCGCTACCGCAACTCGATCAACAACAGCGGCAGCACGCTCTGGTTCGTCGACGACGACCACACGGTCGCCGGCGGCAGCACCACGAACGACAGTTGGGTCTACCGGGACACCATGCCGCTCTGGCGCGAGGGTGACCCGATGATGACGCCGATGGGGAGTACCTACGGAACCCTGAGTTCGTGTGAGCTGAACCTCAACAATAGCGGCGACTACGTGTTCCAAGGCGCGACGAACGGTTCGTTCAACAATGACGTCGTGCTCGTCAATGACACGACGCTTATCGCCGCCGAGGGAGCGCCTGCTCCGGGTCCCTTCAGTGCCTTTACGCTCACCACAATCGGCAGCTCCGGCGGTGTGTTTCTCAGCGACAGCAACGTCGTTGCGTGGTTTGGCGACTGGGACGACTCGAACACCGACATCGACTCCGCGATCTTCGTCAACGACGAGCCGCTCTTTCAGGAAGGCGTATCGGTGACGCTGAATGGCGACATCATCGACACCATTTCCAACACCGACAAGGCGTGGGCTGTCAGCGACAGCGGCGAGTTCGTGATCGTTGAGTTCTTCTCGATCACGACCGGGGACCCGGCCTTCAACGGCGCGTACCTGTACAACATCAACGGGACGATCGGTGATGCGTACTGCACCACCGTGGCGAACTCGACGGGCGTCTCCGGTGAGCTCGTGGCCATCGGCAGCTCTACCGTGGCCAACAACGATCTGACGCTGGTGGCATCGCAGCTTCCGAACAACGCCTTCGGTTTCTTCATCGTGAGCCAGACCCAAGGCTTCAGCGCTAACCCCGGTGGTAGCGCTGGCAACATCTGCCTCGCTGGCTCGGTGGGTCGTTCCGTGGGCGGAGTGATTGCGAACACTGGAATGACCGGCGGGTTCAGCGCCGCGGCGGATCTGGCGGCGATGCCTCAGCCGAACGGCCCGGTGGCCGTCATGGCCGGCGAAACCTGGAACTTCCAGGGCTGGCACCGCGACTCCGTCGCCGGGATGGCGACGTCGAACTTCACGAACGGTCTCGAGATCACGTTCAACTGATCCCAGGTCGATGAATGGAATGGGCCCGCGGGTCTGATAGTCACCATGCTCTGGTGAGGGTCAGGCTCGCGGGCCTTCTCTTGTCCCCATGGCCTGTCTGGTGCGCTTCATTCACGTGGCGAATCGACAGGCTTCGTCGAAGAAAGGCCATGATGTGAGCGCCTTGACGCACAAGAGGTGGAAGGAGACCCACCATGAAAACCAAGCCGAAACCCAGCACTGATCGTTCACGTCGAGGCGAAGCCTCGCGGAGCTCGTTCGCGCCGTTCCTGCCGTCCCGCATCAGGATCCGCTGGCGGCGTCTGCTGGTACGGTCCGCTGCAGGGATAGCGCTAGGCGCTGCCGTGCTCGGCTGCGCTCACCAGCTGGCTGCGCGGTCTGGTCCGAAGACTCTGCCGAACCTGCCCGTGGCGACAGCGGGTGGCCAGCAGCTCTGGGCGGACGTCGCATGGGATGGTGGCTGGCGCGTGCAGACGCACGTCTGGACCGAACATGCACGCCTCTTGGACCCTGGTGACGTGCGGCGGGCTTGGGGCTCAAGGGAGGCCTGCTTAGCGTCCCTTGAGGGGCGCCGAGAGCGCGGTGAAGCAGGGGAACCGCGCGAGCGCGCCGTCGTGCTCTTGCACGGTCTTTGGCGAACTCGCGGTGCGATGACGAAGCTGTCGGCGGCCTTTGACGAGGCTGGGTACGACGTGATTGATATCGCTTATCCCAGTACGCGGCGAAAGGTGGCCGAGCATTCGGCCCAGGTGGCTGAGCTTCTGAATGGCCTTCCGGGGGAGGGCGTCGAGCTCTCGTTCGTCACGCATAGTCTTGGGTCGCTCGTCGTTCGGGATCTCTTGGCCCGCGAGGGGGATGCCTGGCGTGAACGTCAGCAGCTCGGGCGAGCGGTCTTCATTGCGGCGCCCAGCGGCGGGGCGGCGCTCGCGAACTTCGGTAGTCGGATTCCTGGCGCGCTCGCCCTCTACGGGAAGCCGTCGCGGGAGATCGCGGCGGGTCTTGCGGACGCGCTGCCCGCGCCGCAGATTCCGTTCGCGCTCATTGCGGCGTGCCGCGGGACCGAGGACGGGTGGAACCCGCTGATTCCCGGTGACGACGACGGCGTGGTCGGAGTGGCGGAGACCCAGCTGCCTGGCGCGGCGGACTCCATGGCGGTGCGCGGTATGCATTCGTTCGTGATGCAGGACGACGAGGTGGTGGAGGCAACGCTCCGCTTCGTCGAGCAAGGGCGTCTGCGGCCCGCCGGCGCGCGGTAGCCGAGCGTTCAGAGCTGCGCGTGCGGTGCGCTACCCACATCGCCGCCGGCGATCTGCCTGGCTCTCACCCTCCTTCGGGGTATGCCAAATTGTCACCTGGTACGAAGTGCGCCAAGGTCGCACTAAACGAACCAGGTTCAAAGTGCGCCAAGGGCGCACCAAACGGACCAGGTTCGAATAGGGCGGAAGCCTTTATGGCGCCAGGAGGGGCGATTTGCCTTCATTGTTCATTGGGAGGGTGGTGCGTCAGGCTTCTGGGGTCTTGGATTCGAGGGCCTTGGCGTAGGCCGTGGGTGAGGTGAGGGAGCGTTCCCAATAGTGGTGGGCCTTGGATTGGGCGATTCCTAGGAGGGTCTTGGGGGGGTATTGGTTGGCTTCGTTGGGGGTGCCAGCTTCCATGCCTGTGAAGATCTCCAGGGCTTCTTGGACTGATTGGACGGCC
>JBLIHL010000078.1:0-15137 GCA_047635895.1 Paracoccaceae bacterium
CGCGAATCTGCCTTGCCACAACGTCGTTTGGGCCCACTCGTGATTCCATCTCGTGAATAGTCCGGGCTAGCAGCATGTAACCGTCCTCACCAGGCTCGCCGTTCCCAATGTACGTGGGTCTCGGGTACTGGCCGTTGTCGACGGATCCGCGGAACCGAACTCGCGGCAAGGGCGTTCCGTCCGGGCCGATGCAGCGCGCGATCACATACTTCGAATGGTCGATCTCGACTAGAACGATCCGGTGATCAGTCACGCCCTCGCTGATCGTGATCGTTTCGGAGACCTCTGGCTTGTCACCGATCCGGCCCACTGTGATGAGGCAAGACCCGACTTCGAGCCCTGATTGCTCAAAGACGCCGTCGGCTCCGGCCTGAAGCTTGGGGACGCGCGACAGGATTGAGGCGAGCTGGCTGCCCGCAGCCTTTGGCGCGGAGATCACCTTGACCCAGGTCTGGGGCGTCTCGCCATCGGCCGCGCCAGCGACGGCCACGGTCACCCGCAACGTGCCGCGTCGCTCGAGCTGGACCAGGTGGGGTCCGTCACCGTCTCGTTCGAGGTCGATCGTCACCTCTGAGGAAGCGAGGTCGGAGGCGTAGGTGACGCTCCGGAGGCGCCGCACGTTGCCGGCCAGGACCGAGAGGGTCAGCGTGCGCGAGTCGGCACGAACCTCCGGGACCTCCAATGACCAGCGCAGAGATTTCTGCTGGCGATAGCCGGGCACCGCGCCAGCGCTCGTCGTCGCGAGAACGACGGCCTTCTCCGCGGCGCTCCCATCAGGCATCCGGACGTCGAGGCGAAACACCCCGACCGGCTCCCCAACAATACGCGCGCTTTGGCCCGCTTCGACCACGACGTAGGAAAAGGCATATCCCTCGAGATAGCTCTGCAGGGAATGCCGACCGGCCTCAACGCCCAGGAGCTCGAACTTACCCGCAGCGTCCGAGGTCGCCGTCCGCAGCGTGCGCCGCCGCTTGATGATGCTGCGGGCGCTACGCTCTAGAGATTCATCGATGGTCGGGAGCCCCTCCCAGGCACGGCCGAGGTCCTTGCTCTCGGTCCCCTCGATGGCGATGGTGGACCCGCCGCTTCGGCCGCGCGTCACGACCGTGACACCCTCGATGGGGCCGCCTTCCCCGTCGACGACCGTACCGGTAATGGTGGCGGTTGCGGGTGCCGTGTCGTCGGGAAGAGGCACGGCGACGCGGCTCTCGAGCCGATTGACTGCCGCGCGCGCGCGCTCGTTGACATCGACATCAACTACGACTAGTGCGTCCGCGCTCGGTGGCATCGCTTCGACGACCACGAGGGTGGTATCTTCGTCGTTCGCGAACGGACGGATATCTCGGTCAACATCCTGCGGGAGGGTGGCCTCGTCCAAGGTGGCCGCATTTGCAGCGTGGCGATCAAATTCAAAGCCGGCTGCGAATCCGACAAAGAGACCTACGGCGAGAGCGAGTAGTGAGAGGCGATGGGGCGTCATGTCAGGTG
Source organism: Paracoccaceae bacterium (assembly GCA_047635895.1). Classification (GTDB taxonomy): domain Bacteria; phylum Planctomycetota; class UBA1135; order UBA1135; genus Saltatorellus. The sequence goes on from JBLIHL010000078.1 coordinate 1,489, forward strand.
CGAGCTGAGAAAGATGGATGGTGGTCCAGCATCTTGACACGCTCCCGGCCCTCAGACGGATCAAATTCTTTGCTCAGGACCGTGTGGTGAAGCCATCACATGCCTTGGTTTTCACGTGGGCAAAGTTGCACAAGTGCATGAGACCTCTGGCCCAGGGACCCGAGCCAAACTTCCCGATCGCCCCGGTGGTTTGCAGAGCGCTTCACCGGGCCGAAGTAGGCATGGCGGCATTCACGGAGCCTCTCCATGATTCAAGGCGCGCTCTCAGTTCACCGGCCAGCTCTGGCATGCGGCTGGAGAGATCGGTGGTTTCGCTGAGATCCGAACGGACATCGAAGAGCTCGACGGAGTGGTCGTCGAAGCGCTCGATCAGCTTGAAGTCGCCGGCGCGGACGGCGCCGCCGAGGCGATTGGAGCCGTGAAACGCGTAGTTGGGGTAGTGAAAGAAGATCGCTTCGCGTTCGAGGGAGCCGGGCCCAGTGAGGATCGGAATCAGGCTCTCGCCGTCGCCGGGGTAGGTCGCCGGAAGGGTGACGCCGGCTGCTTCGAGGATGGTGGCGAAGAAGTCGGTACTGATGATGGGGGTGGTGTTCACGGCCCCCGCTTGGATCTTCCCGGGCCAGCGGATCATCGTCGGAACCCGAATTCCGCCTTCGTACAGGTAGCCCTTACCCTTGCGAAGAGGGCGGCAGTCTGCGACCGAGATCAGCGCACCGTTGTCGGAGCTGAACAGAACCAAGGTGTTGTCGGCTTGGCCCGACTCTTCGAGCGCCGCCATGACCCGGCCGAAGATTTGGTCCAGGGCTTCCGTCATTCCGGCGTAGCGTGGATCTTTGATCCCGTCCTGCACGCCCTTGCTCTGGTACTTCTCAAGAAGGTCAGCCGGAGCATCCATCGGCCAGTGCACCGTGTAGTGCCAGAGAGCGAGGAAGAAGGGATCGTCGGACTCCTGTGCCGAAGCCTTACGTTGTTCGATGTACTGAACGGCTTCCTCCCCGATCCTGTAGGGCAGGTACTCATCGTCGGTCTTGGAGACGAGATTGGGGAATGCATAGGGCGCGAAAAACGAGCGCCCAGGACCTCCCGCGCCGTTACCGCCGAGGTTGATGTCGAAGCCTTGTCGGTCCGGGTAGAAGTCGGCCTTGTCATCGCCGCGCTGGGGCGCCAGGTGCCACTTGCCCATGAAGGCGGTGTCGTAGCCGGCTGCCTTGAGCAGCTCCGCGACGGTCACCGCCTCGAGGTCCAGCCGATCGCGGCACGCCGCCGAGTTGAGCGTTGGATTCTTGGGTGCGAACCCCTCTTGGTCCGGCATGTGGTTGGTGATGCGCAATCGAGCCGGTGCGAGGCCCGTCATGATCGAGGCGCGCGTCGGTGAACAGACCGGGGCTGCCGCGTAGGCGTCGGTGAACTTCATCGACTGAGCACAGAATGCGTCGATGTTAGGAGTGTCGACGGCCGGATTGCCGTAGCAGCCGATGTCGGACCAGCCGAGGTCATCGACCAGCACCAAGACGATATTGGGCCGCTGCGGCGCATTGGCTTGGCTCGCCGCGCTGGTGGGCTCCGGATCCTGAACAGTCGTACGGCTGTCGGTCGAGCTGCCCTCTCGTCCCGAGCAGCTGGGTTGCGCCCCGGCGAGGATCAAGATGCCGGCGAGGAAGACTGCGGTACGGCCGCGCGATGTTGGGTAAGGCATAGGGTCACGGAACGTAGGGCGCGGGAGTTCGCGGTGAACGGAGGTTATCAGACTCTGAACGGCTCTACGGAAGAGCGAGTGAGGTCGGCTCGAGCCGCTGCGTCGATGCATTTCATGGCTCGCGGTCTACCTCAGGCGGCTGGGGGTCGCCCGCGCCAGCATCGTTCGGGTCCTTGACGGCCCGGGTCCTTGTCGCCCCAAGGGGATGTGCGCCCGCGACTGGTCGAATTGTGCTGCGTTCGCACACGCGCCCCCCGGCAGGCTGCCTGGATTGCTTGGCACGGCAGTTGCCTCCAAGCAGCGCTGGCTTCCCGGCCAAATTTGTCCGTCCCCCTTTGATCATCCACATGCTCGCAAAATCACTCACCGGCATCGCAGTTGCCGTCTTCCTCGCTTCCGATAGCCTTTCACAGGTCCCTCTGCCCTCCAAGGACGGCGCTGCGCCAGGTAGCGCCGTTGTCCAACCCCTCTTGGCGCCCCGAACCTTCAACTCCGCTTCAGGGCCCGTGCACATTCTCCCGTACACGGCCCCGGCTCCCACCACGTCGACGCAGGCTTCGGCGGCCCGCGGGTCTACGAACTTCTTTCCGCTCGCCGACGGGGTCGAGGGCGACCAGCCCCTGGACGTCGTCCTTGCGCTCAACGGAGCGGTGGCGGTCGTGGCCCTGCACGATACGGATTCGCTCGAATTCTACGACTCGAGCACAGGCTCCCGGCTCGGCCAGGTCAGCGTCCCTGATGGGCCGGTAGATCTCGAGCTCAGCCCGGACGGCGGAACCGTACTGGTGGCTTGCCGCCTCGCGGGTCGCGTGGCCGTTGTCGACGTGGCGTCGCGGACCCTCCTGCGGGACTTCAACGTCTCCAGGCAGCCGTACCAGGTGAGTGCGCTCTCCGATGGCGTTCGCGCGGTGGTCGGCTGCGATTCGGTCGTTGGCGGCGGGGCGTTCGATGTCATCGACTGGACGGCGGGCGCAACGATCCGCTCGATCGCGACTCCGGCCCATTCCCCACCTGTGGAGCAGGTCGCACCCTGGGCGGGCGTTCTGCGGCCCATGTTCGGGGAGTTCGCGGTCACGCCTGATGACCGAAGGATCGTGATGCCGTCCAACTTCGACAGACGGATTCGCATCTTCGACATCGTGTCAGGGGTCCAGGTTTTCGCTTCTCCACGGCTTTCGAGGAACCCTGTGCGCGTCGCGATCGCGCCGTCGGGCACGTTCGCAGTCTTCAGTTCCGTGAACTTCACTGCGCCGACCAACGAGCTGACGTATATCGACCTCGCCACCTTCCAGACGCGTGGCATGGCGAACGGCGCCTTCTTCTACTTCTCGGATATAGCCATCCTTCCGGGGGAGCAGCGCATTCTCGCGGGCTCCAGCGCGGGCACCCTCGAAGTGGACGTCGCCACAGGGCAGATCGTCAGCACGCTGCCAGCTGGCGACGTGATCGCTGAAATCGCTATCACGCACGACGGAGCGCACGCCATCGTCTCGCGGGCTGGCTACTCCATCGTCGAGCTGGCCACGATGACGATCGTGGCGGACCTCCCCGGCGCCCTGTTCCCTCGCATCGCGGTGCACCCGAGCGCCGATCGCGCCGTGGCGGTCTACCCCATCGCACACGAGCGCCTCGAAGCTTCTAGTACTTCGGGCGCAGCCGCCATGCGCACGTGGACGACGGACCTTGGAATACCGGACGAGGTCGACGCGCCCTACGCGTTGGCGCTCACCCCTGATCATCGTACCGTCGTCGCCGCCTGTCCCGTGAGCCGCAACCTTGCGGTCGCCGACGTGGCGACCGGCGCGCTGCTCGACGTCATTCCCCTCGACGGAGCCTCCCACGCATTGGCCGTTTCGCCGAATGGCCGTGATGTTCTCGTCTCCCTGGACGAGCTCGACTCGGTGGCCCTCGTTGACCTCCAGCAGGGCCAGGTGGTCGCGCAGCTCCAGGTCCCCGGCGTGCCCCAGGACGTGTTCATCACGCCCGATGGGGCACACGGCATCGTCCGTAGCCGGATCCACGCCGATGACTACGTGACGTTCCTGAATCTCGCTGGTGCCGGGACCGTCGCCTCGGGCACCCTGTCCATACCTGCGGCCTACTGGTTCAATTCGTCGCTGTCGCCGGACGGCACGACTCTCGGATGCGTGGGGTACGATCGGGTCTTCCTGGTCGACATCGCGACGCAGTCGGTCCGTGCCATTCTTCCTACGGCACCAGGCACCGGTCGCGGATTCTGGTCATCCGACAGCGCGCACTTTGGATGGGGTGCTGGGATCAGCAACCTGGAGGTAGCGACGCTGAGCGCTGGTTCGATCTCGACGCAGATCTTCACTTCGGCGGGCAACCCGACGCTCGGTGGAGCCTTTGACGAGGCAGGCGCGTACGTCTATCAAGTCATCGGCGGCATGAAGGTGCGCGTCTACGACATGGCGACGGGGCAGCGGGTCAAGACCGTGCAAATACCCGGCAATCAGGGGATCTTTGCTTATTATCCCATCTGGGTTCAGCGGATCGGCGACCAGCTCCTCGTCGTCCGGACGGAGGTGAACGCGGCGATCGTGCGCATACAGATGGCCGGCCCTGCGGCAGAGCTGCTCGAACAGATCTCGTTCGCGAACGAGGGTACCTACGGGGCCGCGTTTGCTCATCAGCTTGGCCGGGTGGTCTTGCCGGCGTCGACGGCCGGCGACGGGCTCCGCGTGATCGAATACGGCGGATCATCCTCCGTAAAGTGCGTCCCATCTGCTTCGAACTCCACGGGCTTCCCCGGCAACCTCGAGGTGAGCGGGCCGCTTCTCGCGGCGGACATCCCCGTGCACCTGGACGCGACCTCGCTGCCGCCGCAGAGCTTCGGGTTCTTCCTGGTCTCGCGGACGGAAGGCTCCTTCCAGCCAGCCGCCAGCCAGGGCACCATCTGCCTTGGCAACACCATCGGCCGGTTGCTCGGTAGCGCGGCATCGACGGGCTTGAACGGCAGCCTCAGCTACGACGTTGACCTCTCAATGCTGCCACTCCCGGCGTCCGCTGTGATCCTTCCAGGCGACACGCTGTACTTCCAGGCCTGGCACCGGGACCAGAACCCGAACGTCACCTCGAACCTGACGCATTCAGTGGAGGTCATGTTCCGCTGAGCCAGGGGCCTGGGGGCGTGTCGCGGATTCATCCATCCGCGGCACGCTCCTGACCCTGAACTGAGCGCTACGGATCAGCAGGCCACTTCGTTTCGCCCCCTATGACGCCATCAGCGGCACTTGCGCTTCGCTTCGAGGCTTCAGCTGACTCGCCGGGATTCAACCTCGAAAGCACCCCGACTGAGGCGGGTCGCGGTCAATGTCCTTAGCAATGAGATGGCGCAGGCGCACGGACACGCTACGGCCGGAATCTTGTTCGGCAATGGCGCCAGCAGCCCGGAAGTCCGCGGCATGGCACCGGACGCCGGCAAGTCATTCACTCACGTCACCTCCGCCCGCGCCTCGCGCTAACATGTGGTCAGCGACCTGGGGAACGTGCATGCGGTGAGCCACACGATGGCGTCCTGGGGAAGCGCGCGCACGTTCTTCTACACGTCGATCTCGGCTGCGACGGATGACATCATCTTCGACCACGACAATGGCTGGAACCAGAGCCACTCGAACTCCGGAGTGCCTGAGGCGCGTCCCGAGTCGTGGGCGAAGAACATCTTCTCGATCGGCGGCGTCGTCCATTTCGACAACAGCGACCCGAGCGATGACTCATGGGGCGCCGGCTACTCCCCTGCGAACTAGTTCGCAGGGTTCGGCGGCACGGGCCATCAGAACCGCCCGCACTTCCCGGCGCTGAGGGCCTGCCTGGACTGGTGTGAGCCTGCGGGCAAACCGGCGGCCGCCTCCCAGCGGGTTAAACAACATGTCGCTGCGCCTCACCTCCCCTGATGGCACACAGACGTTCTGGGACAACCATGAGCTCGAGAACGGCGTCTGGTCGACTGCGGACGGTAGCGAAGACGTCATCAACTCGACCGAGTGCGTCTTCGTACAAGCGCCTGCTCCTGGAGGCTGGCGGGTCGACGTCGTGGCGAGTTCGGTCATCCAGGACAACCACGTCGAGACGCCCGCCGTGGACGCCGACTACGGTCTCGTCATGACGGGCAGCGCGCCGGTACTGGCTGGCGGGACCCGCCATTTTCAATACTGGTACCGAGACGCCCTGGGAGGGTCGGCGACGTCGAATTTCTCGAGCGCTCAGAGCCTCACGTTCGAGTGACCATCGCGTGGGAAGCGGCTGGCGAGAATCTTACTGTAGAATCTAGGCTCATGGTCGCACTGGGCGACGATGCATCGGACCGCTTGTACTTCTTATCCGTCGGGGTCGTTGCCCATCCAGGGCTGAGCCTCCGTCCCTTCCCCACAGAAACACCCTCATGCTTCGCACTCGATTGACCCAAGGCCTTAGCGCCCTCCTCGTGGGCGGTGTCGCCTTCGCCGCGCTCCTCCCGGCGCTTCCATTTCAACAGCCCATGCAGCCCGTCGAGCAGCACCGCAAGGTGTTGGCCGGCGTAGGTGACTGGGAGGGCTCCGTGTTCATGACGATCCCGGGTATGGATGAGCCCATGGAGATGCCCTGCGTTGAGTCCATCAAGGCTGTAGGCAACTTCTGGACGACGAGCGAGTTCACGGGCGACTTCGGTGGCGCGGAGTTCACCGGCGTCTCGCAAATGGGCTACGACCCGAAGAAGAAGAAGTACGTCGGCACGTGGATCGACAACCAGCACCCGTACATGGCCATGATGGAAGGCGACTGGGACGCTAAGAAGAACGCCATCGTCATGCATTACGACATGTACGACACGATGTCCGGTTCGTTTCTCAAGATGCGCAACGAGACCGTCCACTCCGATGGTAAGTACGTCATGACATTCTTCACTCTCTCCGACGAAGGCGAGTCGGAGATGATGCGGATCGAGATGGCGAAGAAGACGGTCGAAGCCGGCTCGGGCCGCTAGTCGACGCTCTGCGTAGCGGTCGGTTGCCAAGGCGGTAACCGCCAGGAGAGGAGGGTGTGCACTACGCGCGTCCATCCATTCTCGGGCACGCACTCAGAAGCCGCTGGAGCCTCTCAGGGCTTCAGTCGGCGGACTGCTCCGCGACGTCCATGTAGAAGTTGCGATCGAGCTCGATGCTCCGCAGGGAGCCCGCCAGGTCGACGCGAGTGGGCTCTGCCGAGACGAGGACGCGTCGTTCCTCACCATTCAGCCGTACTACGACCGGTACCTCGAAGTCCGAGACGGCACCCTGCCACCAAAGGCTCACGCCGCCTTCTGCGCGCTCGTAGGCCAGAACAGGGATCGCAGGAGTGCGCAAGTACTGGTCGAAGAATGGGCCGAAGTCGAAGCCGGACGCGCGGCTGATGTAAGCCTCAAACTCCTCGGTCGTGACGGTCTGGTGCCAAAACTCCTCGTTGATGCCACGCAGTACCTGTCGCCACTTTTCATCGTCGTTCACGATGTGGCGCATCGTGTGCAGCATGTTCCCACCCTTGTAGTACATGTCGCCCGAGCCCGACCTGTTCAGGCCATAGGTGCCGATGATCGGACTGTCATTCTTGATCAGCTTGCGGCACCCGATGACGTAGTCCTGCGCTTCCTTTTCCGTGAAGTGGTACTCCACGAACAGGTTCTCGGCGTAGTTGGCAAAGCTCTCATGGATCCACATGTCGGCCACGTCGTCCATCGACACGTTGTTGCCCCACCATTCGTGAGCCGATTCATGCACGATGATGAAGTCGAACTTCAGACCGACCCCGGTTTCGCTCAGGTCGCGCCCCTTGTAGCCGTTCTTGAAGCCGTTCCCGTAGGTCACGGAACTCTGGTGCTCCATGCCCAAGTACGGGACGACGACCAGCTTGTAGCTGTCCTCGTAGAAAGGGTACTTGCCGAACCAGTGTTCGAAGGCGGCCAGCGTACGCGGCACCTCCTTGAATTGCCTGCGAGCGTTCTCCTCCTGGTGCTTGAGCACCCAGTAGTCGACGTCGAGCGTGCCTCCCTCGCCCTCGTACGTGCTTGAGATCGACATGTAGCGGCCGATGTTGACGTTGACGCAGTAGTTGTTGATCGGGTTCGTGACCTGCCAGTGGAAGCTACGCGTCTCCGCGGCGGGGTCGTGTTGCTGCCCTTTCAGGCGACCGTTCGACACCGCAACCAGGTCTTCTGGGACGGTGACCCGGATGTCCATGCCGCGGTCGGGCTCGTCGTACCCGTGGTCCTTGTTCGGCCACCAGATGCTCGCGCCGTCTCCCTGGCAGGTCGTCGCAATGAACGGGCCTCCCTTTGAGTCACGGCCCCACGTAAATCCACCGCTCCAGGGCGGCCGCATGCTCTCGATGGGCCTGCCCTCGTAGAAGACCTCGATTTGTTCGTCGGTGTCAGCGCCGAGTGGGCTCGCGAAATCGACCCAGTAGACGTTGCCGTCTCGCTCGAATGCGAGGTCCTCGTCACCGTGCACAACGCGCGTGATGGCAAGCGGCGGCTGCAGGTCAACCTGCATGCGATCGCCGCTCTTCAACGTCCTGAACGAGATCACGTTTGAGCCCTTCACGCTCTTGGTGTCCGGCATCACACTGAGCGTTAGATCGTAGTGCTGCACATCCCACCACTCACGCTCGGGGGTCACGGAGCCCCGTAACCTCTCCTGTTCGGTGGAGTCCGCGGAGCTGGCCCCGTCGATCGTGACGGCGGACTTCTTCGCGATCTGGTCGCTCGCTTTGCAGGAAGCTAGAAACGAAAGAGCGATGACTCCGAAGACCTCGGGCCAGGATGAGCGGTGTGGCATGCGATGAGTTTGACGTGGATGGGTTGAGGGCGCGGACATCATGGTACCCGTGCCCATTCAAGATCTGGGAGGACGGTCAGATCCTCATCTGGACGGCCAGGATTCCATGGGCATGCTACCGTCACGCAGGCTGGGCGCCCTATTCCCCGGTTGGCTGGCCCGTCCCTGCTGCCGTCGGCGCGAAGCGCCCGACGCGTGGCTCAGAGTCGCGTAGAGGCCATCACTACCGGCGTCCTATCAGCGCTCTCGTACATGTCGAGGAAGCTCTTGATGGCCGGCGTATCGAAGGTTGCGATCTCGGCGACCCAGCGGGGAGAGACCGACTGATAAAGCAACCGCACCTCGACGCTCAGCTTGCCGATCGCCGGCACCGAATACGTAACGCGATCCGAGCCGCTGGCGCTGTTCTCGAAGTAGTCCGAGTCGTCATCGACGCCGTAGGGCAGCGCGCGCGAGGCATCCGGGTGCTCGTGGCTCCAGCCGCGCGGCAGGATGCGGTTGTCGAGGAACCAGCTGGCGCCCCGCATGAGGCGGTGGGTGGGCTTACCGTCCGTATCGGCCATGACGCCGCGGTAGCGGACGGCCTGGGTGGCGTCGGTGATCAGGTTGCGGTGAGGCTCCACGGGGCCGCCTGCGGACTCGGTCGGCAGCGGCTGCCCTTCCGAATCGACGAGTCGGCCCGCGGCGTCTGAACGGCCGGAGGCGAAGACCTCGTTGCCTTCCTCGTCGCTGACGACGACTTCGAGCCACATGCGGCGGCTCGGGTGTCCCGAGGGGAGCTTGTGCCCGCTGAGGTTCGTGACGGTGAGGTCGAACTCGGTGCGACCCTCGACCACGCGAAGCTCGGAAAGGGCCAGCGCTGCGCTGCGGTGCTCGAGCTGGTCCAGCGCGCTGCTGATGGTCGCGTTGAATGCTTCCTTGGAAGCCGTGACGCCGAGGGTTTCCGCGTGGTCGCGCAGAAGTCCGAGGACAAGCGTGTTGCCTCCGACGAACAGGTGTCGCCCAAACGGTGCGCGCGGCTCGAGGAACGGAAAGTCGAATCCTCCGGGGTTGTGCGCGAGGTTCGTGCGGATGGCTCGACCGTCGGCGCCGACGCGCGGCATGTGACACGCCTGGCAGGTCTTCGCGCCCTCAGGCGTGGGCAGGATCTCTTCGCCCTCAGGGGTTTCGTTGGAGAACGCGGAGTTGCGCCACTCCAGGTAGGGCGTCTGCTCGTCGAAGCCGGGGAAGTCGTGGCCGTCCTTGTCGGTGGTGGCACCTTTGGCATCGAGCGGATGCGTGGTCAGCGTGTGGCAGCTACCGCAGAGCTTTGAGTTCTCGACGTGAGGGCCGTACGCCGGCTCGAAGCCGGTGTGGTTGATCATCGGGCCGGTGAAGGGCTCTTTGTGCGGGCCGAAGATCCGGCGCTGCGGGTCGAGCTCGAAGCCGGCGGTGAAGGAGGCTTCGGTACCGAGGTTGTCCGGCAGCATGCCGTGACAGATCGTGCAGGACACGCCGTCCTTGGCGAGCTCGCCGAGCTCGCCATCGCAGTCCACGACGTGCATGGGATTGCCCGTGCCGTGGTCATCGAGTCCGATGCGCTCTGCCATCGGGGCGTGACACTTCAGGCACTTTGCGGCGATGGCATCGGCAGCGTAGGGAGCCGCGCTGAGCTCGGCGTCGACCGCCGCGCGCCAGAACGGATCGCGCGCGGCATTCGCCATCATCGTCGAGCTCCAGAGGTCGTACGGCGCAACGGAGGCCCCGCTTCGCTCGCGCATGGCGTTCGCCCTCGGGGAGGTCGCGTGGCAGGTTGCGCAGTTGTCGGAAACCCGGACGCCCGGGCCCTGCGCCTGGAGCGCTTCACTCACCTCGTTCGGCGGCGCCGCAGAGCCCACCGTTGACGCGCTCACACCGCCCAGGAGGGCGCCCATGATGGGGGCGAGGGCAGCGAGGGTGAACGTGGCGAGAGAAGGTGTCGTGAGGGAACTAGTGGCTTTCATATCGATCGTGGGTCCGTGCGCATGGCCGTCTTGGGCCCATTCCCCGGAGATGATCGCGATTTCCCGGCCCGTGGGAAGCTCTCCAGGCCGTTCCCCCGGTAAGGAAAGAACCCCGTGATAGGCGCCATAGCGGCATTTTTGGCATGTCTAGTTGCCTCGTAAAGCTATTGCCGGAGGTGACTTAAGGGTGGTGGAGGTCCCGGTTGATGCGACCAGTAACCGCCTTGTCTAGCCGTCATTACACACGTGTTAATTAGCACTGTTAACGTCCGAGCGTTTCCGTCCAGCGCAACTGATGGGCCATGGGTGAATAAGAAAGTGTCGCGGGCCGCCAGATCCGCTCTCCGCATCCCCTGACCACAACCCTGAACCATGAGCCTCTTGGCATTCACCCTGGCCGCTTCGGCTTCATTATTGCCCCAGGCCGCCACCAATCCCGCCGAGCGCCGGGTCCCGCTCCAGGCCTCAGCCGGCTGGGACGCCTCGCTCGTCCTGGACCGCGGCGACACGGGTATCTGGACGGTCAAGGCCTTCCCGGTCTTCAAGCAGTACCGGGGCCCCCAGGTGGTCGGCCTGGACGACGCTGGCCGGTGCTGGATGATGGTCTCGTACAGCGGCAAGTGGACGCCCTTTCCCACGATCGAGGAGGGGGCTTGGCTTGGTGCGCTGACCCACGGAGACGTCGATCCTCGCGTCAGCGGTCCAGAGCTCTACACGGGCGGAAAGAAGGGCAACCTGTACCAGATCCGGACCTATGCCAACGCGGCGACGGATCACCGACTCATCGCCACGTTCCCGGGCCTGGAGCTCCACACGATCGCGGCCGTGGACATCCTTCCAGAGCTCCCTGGCAAGGAGCTGCTGGCGTTCACGAATCCCGGCGGGATGTTCTTGGTGACGCCCAACGGCGAGAACGGGGGGTTCAAGACGAGCGAGCTGGGACGCTTCCCGGGTCGCATCCGCGACGCTCTGGTGCTGCCGGGGAGCGGCGCCCTGGGGCGCGACCGCTTGGCAACGGTTTCCCGGACCGGCGAGCTCGCGATTCTTAGCTTCGAGGGAGACGGGCACCGGCGGGAGATCCTGCACCAGTCGCCCGTGGGTAAAGGGCGAATCGCTATGGCGCCGACCTCGGAGGCGGGGCACACCGTGCTCTACAGCGCGCAGGACGACGGTGTGATCCTGCGCCACGAGGAGTCGGGCGCTGGCTGGACGACGACGGCGATCCACTACGGACACGAGGGGCCGCGCGGCCTCGCGGCCGGTCGATTCACAGAAGGGAGCCCAATCGAGAGCACCGATGCGGAGGAGGTAGCCATCTTCGGGTACTCCGGCCGCGTGGAGCTGCTAACAAGGAATACGGAGGGCTGGAGCTCGAAGACGATCTTCGAGGATCGAGATCGCGGGCACTGGCTGAGCGCCGTGGAAATCGACGATCGCAACAGCACGCTGGAGCTGGTCGCTTCGGGCTATGGGGGGCGCATCGTGCTGCTCTCGCGGCCCGTGGGCTACGGGAAGAAGGACGGAGCCGCCGTCGGTTCGTCCGACAGGCTGCCGGATCCGAAGTGAGACCTGGACCCTGAGAGGGGGGGGGCTGGACCCAAGTCGTGGACGTCAAAGGGGGGGGCATGGGTCTCTTGATCGGAAGGTCAATGGCCCTTGATGGGGCCTTGACCATGGCTCCATAGCGTCTCGGTCCTAACACCTGGCCGAGGGTGGGCGTCGCGCGTTTGCGACCCTGATCCGCGCGCCAAGCCGATCCACCCCAACCTGAAGCTGGCCCTACCCGGGCCGCTTGCCGCACCCCTCCACCGTGCTCAAGAGCTGCGCAATCCACTGGATTGCTGTGTCCATTTTCCTCGTCGCATCCAGCGCGACGGGTCTGGCTCAGCAATCAGGTTCGATCCGGGGCAACGTCACCGACGCTGACTTCGAAGCTCCCCTGCCACTCGGCAAGGTGGAGATCGTCGAGACCGGCCAGGTGGTCGAGACCGGCGACCAGGGCAACTACGTCCTCGTGGACGTTCAGCCCGGCACCTACACGGTCGTGTTCTCGAAGATCGGCTACACCAAAGAGGTCGCCCTCGACGTCTCGGTGCTGCCAGGCCAGCTGACGGACCTCGACTCGGCGCTCTCGGGCGACTTCACGGACCTCGATCCCTTCGTCGTCGAGGAAGCGATCGTCCTGGGAGGCTCCAGCGAGCTGGGTCTGCTCAATCTGCGCTTCGATGCGCCCGGCCTTCTCGACAACATCGGCCGCGACCTTCTGACGCGCCAGGGCGCCAGCGACGCGGCGGACGGCCTCAAGCTTGTCTCGGGCGCCACGGTGACCGCCGACTCGACCGCCGTCGTCCGCGGCCTTCCGGATCGCTATGTCAGCAGCCAGGTCAACGGCGTCCGCCTGCCCTCCGCCAACGAGGACAAGCGCGCCGTCGAGCTTGACCAGTACTCCGCGGTCGTCATCGAGAGCATCCAGGTCTCCAAGACGTTCACCCCTGACCAGCAGGGCGACGCATCCGGCGGCGCGGTTAATATCATCCTGAAGAGCATCCCGGACGAGCCGGTGATCAGCTTCAACGGCTCCACGAGCTACAACACCCAGGTCACGAACAACGGCGCGTTCCTCGGCTACCGCGGCGGCGGCGTGGGCGCCCTCGGCCGCGAGGGCAGCGGGCGCGGGCCCCAGGCCATCGGCGACAACTGGAGCGGGGACGTCGGCGTCAGCCAGATCGACGCGCCCACCGACTACAAGTTCTCGAACGCCTTCGGTGGCAGCACCGAGCTCGACAGCGGCGTCAAGGTTGGCGGCTTCCTGAGTACGTTCTACGAGAAGGACAGCTCCTTCATCCAAGGCGGAAAGGACGACTCCTGGTGGGAACAAGGCGCGGGCAGAGGGCTCACACCCGAGATCGAGGGCTCGGCCACCGGCCCGGTGGCTACCTGGGACCCGATCACGTCCCTCTTCGACATTCAGGAAGCGCGCCGCTCGGTGCAGTGGGGCGGTGTCGCCGCCGCAGGCGTCGAATGGGAAGACAACTCCATTGGCTTTCGTTTCCTCTACACGCACACGGCGGAGGACAGGGCCACCCTCGCCACTGACACGCGCGGCAAGGACTACTACGTCCAGCAGGGCTTCGGCGTTCAGTACGACCCGAGCGACCCCGC
>JBLIHL010000079.1:0-15128 GCA_047635895.1 Paracoccaceae bacterium
AGGGGTGGGCGCTCCGGTCGCGCAATCTCCTGGTTGACTCGGGTCACGAGGTCGTCGTGGAGCCGCCTCAGCCGCGCGATCGAGCGGACCTTGACTTCGGCCCCTTCGATCCATCGGATCATCCTCCGCGTGTCCTGCAGGAGCTGTAGCTGCTCCCGCGCGGCCCGCGGGTCCAATCGGGCGAGCTCCCCCACGAAGGCCCCCGTCGTCATCCGGTAGAGCGATGCCCGTCCGACGCACTCCAGCGCAGCTGCGTGGATCCGCGGGAGATGCTGCAGCGTCGCCAGCTCGGCCCCCCCCTCGCGCGCGATCCGGCGCAGCGTGAACAGCGGGACGACGCCCGCGGCGCCGGGGTCGACCTTCGCGAGCAGCTTCACCGCGCTGCTCGTCTCTGGAAAGCCGAGCCAGCCCGCGATCCGGTGCCGCGGCCTGTGGGCCCAGGTGCGCGCGGCCCGCAGCGGCTGGCTGACACGCGGACGATGGAACGCTGGATTCAGGGCGAGAGCGTACGCGAGGGCCGGGTTCGTCCTGGCGAGCCCCAGGCCCCCCGGCACCCGCCCAAGAAACGTCAGCATCTGCCACTGGCTCTGATCAAAGCGCCGGACGACCGCGCGCACCGGCTCCGGGATCGCGTCCAGGAAGGCGCGTGCAGATGCGTGGCGAGCGCCGAAGCCGTGACGCAGCCGCTCCTCGCGCTGCGGGTCCGTCGGCCCCAGCTCGAGCTCGAACTGCAGGATGTCGCGGACGGTTTCCTCGACGAACTCCGGGCGCGCCCAGCGTTCGATGACGGCGAGGTCGAGCTTCGGCAGGACGTGTCGGAACGCCTTGGCCTTCGCCGTCAGCCGCCACGCAGCCGGCGCAGGCCACGGCCGCATGACGGTCAGTCGATCCCGCTCGAATTCGTACCCCTTCCCGTCCTTGAAGACGAACCCCGGCCGAAACCTGCCACGCCCCTCTGCCTCGTTCATCATGCCCCCAGGTTAGCAGGCCGCCCAATCAAGGCCGGACTCAGCCACAGTGTCCATCGGAGCTCTGGCACAAAGTCGCCCCGCGCCCACTCGGCGCACTCCATCATCGATGCGGGCAAGCCCCATCGATTCGCCCCACTGAGGTCCCGTGGAGCGGGTGTACACTGTGCGGCCGCAGTTCGCTCCGATTCGGAGCCTGAGCGATTGCTTTCAAGGCACGAACGACGGTTCCATCAAGGAACAAACAGGTAGCGAATCAATGAAAAGTGTAGTCATCAACTCGATCGTGTCAGCGCTCATTCTTGCGAGCTGCGCATCCACGCCGCACGACCCTGCGGTCGTCAAACAGCTTCTTGGGAATGCACCGCGGATCTCCTCGTCCGAGGGAGACATCGAGTCGTTTGTTGTGGAAGGCACCATCAAGACTCCCGTGATGGCGGTGAGGTTCGTGGTGGCCGGAGAGAGCTCAGGCAATGTGTCCATGTCTATCTACGACATGAACGATCAAACCCCGATCATGGTGGGCAGGAAGGACTCCTGCCTGATCTTCGATCCAGTGACTCCTCGAGTGGCGATTGGGCGTAGCAAGCCGTTCTTCGCGCTCGGAACGCTGCTGTCCGCAGACGGTGAGCAAGACCTCAATATCGAAGTGGGTGTTGATCCAACCGGTGAGAAGCCGACCTATGTGGACATTGGATCGATCCTCGCTCTCGCATCCGAAGAGTACGAGATCACATCCGAAGACGGCCAGAACTTCACGTCGGTGAGCATGACCCAAGAGGGCAACAGGCTCGTGACATACGTATCACCAGGGCGGCAAGAAGGGGAGATCACTCGCTTGGAGCTCTTCCATAACGACAGTAACGAACCGTTTCTCCTCCTGAGTCGCATCGACATCAACGTGCCTCTACCAGAGGGCTGCTTTGTGTTCCCAGAAAACGCGCTGCGCGAGTCGACCATCCCCGTGACAGGCCTGCCCATCGACAACCTGATGGAGTTGGCGAAGCTGAGCTTCTTCTGCTTCGTTGGCCATTCCGTAATGGACGGGAATGCCGACGCAGCGGAAATCGAAGGGGTCTTCCCCGGCGAGATGGACCTTGCGCGCATGCAGGGAGCGGAGAAGGCGTATTCGCCTCTCCTGAAGTCCATCTTCAAGATGCATTAGCGACGGTAGGCATGGCTCCTGGATGTCCTTTGCGACATTCCCACTCTGCCCCCCGCCGAGAACGCTGAACGGCCCGTGATGCAGCGTTGGAAGCCGCGAATTTGAGCCAGCCCTGGAGCCAGCCCTGGAGCCAGGGCTGGAGCCGGCCAGGGACGCCTCAGCGCGGGTTCCACTGCGCGACGCGCCAGCAGCCCCGGCCGTCGAGCGGATGCCCCCGTGGGTGCGAGACCAGAATGCGGCATTGCCCGTAGCTGGGTGAGGCCCTTCGCGGCTCTAGTGGTCGCTATGGAATCTCGATCCCCTCTTTCGACATTGGCCGCTGTCTCCATGCTACTGCTTGGTTGCGGAGGCACGGAACCCGCGCCGACCGACGAGAGCGGCTCCGTTCCCGCGATGTCCGCGGAGGAAGGCAGCGCTGCCGCGGACCGAATCACACGCCTCGACTCCCCCGTCAGCCCCACCGGCGTACACCCGGTGCTGGACCGGGGGCGCGACGGGGTAACACGGCTGCTCTGGACCGAGCCTTGGAAGGAAAGCGGTGCGCGGCTCTTCGTTTCGCGGCTCGACGGTGACGGCTTCGGTCCCGCGCGAAGAGTCGTTCAGCTCGAGGACGCCTTTGTGAACTGGGCCGACGTGCCCACGCTGTCCGCCATGGCTGACGGCACGCTCTGCGTCACTTGGCTGGAGAAGACTTCGGATGGAACGTATGCCTACGGCGTGCGCTATGCGGTCTCCCGGGATGGTGGAGTCAGCTGGTCTTCTGGTGCTCCTGCCAATGGCGACGGCTCCGAACAGGCTTCGCCCGCTTGGCTGCATACGGATCGCTCCGATTCCGAGCACGGCTTTGTCTCCACGGTTGCCCTCGGAGATCGGTTCGTCGCCATCTGGCTGGATGGACGGGCGACCGGCGAGGGCGGGCCGCAGCAGCTCTGGTCCCGCAGTATCCACCCCGACGGCTCGTTGGGCACCGAGACCCTCGTGGACGATTCCGTTTGCGACTGCTGCTCCACCGCGCTCATGGTCGAGGCCGATTCAGACCTGACGCTCCTCGCCGCATGGCGCGACCGAAGCCACGAGGAGGTACGCGACATTCACTGGGCGCGCCTCGCGGGCGAGACCTGGAAGCCGCTGGGCCCGGTGCATGCTGACCACTGGGTGATCCCCGGCTGTCCGGTCAATGGGCCGCGACTCGAGCGCGTGAACGAGACGAATCTGTGTGTTTGGACCTCGGGCGAAGCCCGCGACGGAGCGTGGGCCGCGCCACTCGTCCAGGGAGTGCCCCAAGAGCCGATGGCAGTCAACGCGCAACCAACCCTCGGGCGCTTGGGTTCAGCACCGATATCCAGAGGAGCGGTGCTGGTCTCCTGGCTCGAACAGGAGTCAGCGAACCGCGCCGTCTGGCGCATGCGGACGATCGCAGAGAACGGGCCAGGGTCCATCTCTGCCGGGGAGCCTTGGACGCTGGCCGCGACCTCTGCCTCCCGTTCGAGCGGCATCCTGCGGCTCGTCTCCCTGGGCGACCAGCCTGGAGACGGAGTCTTGGCCGCCTGGAATGACGGTGAGGATGGAGGCATCCTCGTGGCGCTGATACACGCCCCCTAGGAGCGTGTCGCGGATAGATGGATTCGCGTAGTGCGTTGCCCGGATTGCTGAGCAAGGTGCTCCGAACTCGCTTCGTAACCGTAGCTACGTGCGGGTTCGGGCAACGCAGCGCAGCGATTCGGGCAATGCGCTATGCGGATTCATTTATCCGCGACACGCTCCTAGGAGCGTGCCAAGCGGCACGGGGCTGAACCGGGAACCCGACGGGCGCTAGAAGACCAGCCAGAGCCAGACTGAGAGCCCGGACAGTTCCGCGTCGATGTCAGATTCGCCACCGGACGAGCCCAGGGAATCACCCCCCGGGTCAAATCCGATCTCCGTACGCCGCCAGCCCGCGCCAACGCGCACGCTGTCTTGGACGGCGACGACTGCACCAAGGTCCAAGTTCACCACGGAGATGCCGCTCAGCCCGCGCGCGACGGCCGCCACCGCCTCGACACCCCCGCGGAGCTGGAGCCAGGGCAGCGGCGTGTAGGTAACGGCACCGCCGTACACGAGCCCGAACGTATCGAGGCTGAGGGAAGCGCTTCGGAACAGCGGAGGAGTGCGCGATCGCGCGTCGACCTGGAGACGCCCCAGCTCCAGGCCACCGGTGCCCTCCACGCCGAGTCCGGATTCATGCGCTCTGGCGATGCGCCAGCGAAAGGACAGCGCGGAGCGCGTCACGTCGAACGCCAGGGTGTCGGGTCCAGTGAGGTCAACGGATCCGAGCACGACGGCCTCGCCCGCGCCGAGCGCCTGGTCGAAGGAACCGTCCGCACGGGTAGCCTCGACGTCCAGGAACGTCCCAGCACTAAATTCGGCCGGCGCGCCCGACGGCTCGCCCGAGCGGCCCTCAAGGCGGAAGCTCGTCCGAAGCACGGGCAGGACTACGGGCGAATCGTTGCCGTCGACCGCAACCGTCATGGGCGGGACCGAGGCCGAGTACGGACAGCCCGCAAGCCCCGCGGCCAGGGTCACCACGGTCGCGCTTCGAGCCAGAACGCACCCAACCTTCCCGCCAGCGAGCCGCTTGAGTGAGACCATGCTCCCATGGTCCCCTGTCCGCCAATTACGTGCCAGGGATAAATCCGCGACGATTCGCCACCGCCTACGAGCCTGCGCCACAAGCCTTCAGTCGGGCACCGCGGCCTTCTCGGCGGCGGCCATGTGCTTCGCCAGGGTCTCGAGGAGCTCGTTGCCCTTGAAGGGCGTCCAGCCGTGCCCGCCCAGCGGGCCGTAGCCGAACTCCGCGTCCGAGCGCGGCGACTCCGTGCCCTGCAGGAACTTCTCGAACCGGTAGACGCCGCCCTCGAGGTAGTAGTTGTCCATGCGGCCCACGAAGACGTGCAGCTTGCCCTGGAGCTTCGCGCCGAGCGTCGACCAGCGCTGCTCGACGTAGTGGCGCAGGTCGTAGCCGTCGCGCGCCTGCTGCGCCACGTCGCTATCGATCTCGCCGGTGAGCGGGTCCCACAGCGGAGCCGGGTAGCCGTCCGCGGCGACGGGGGCGAAGGTCGCGTTCCAGGCCGCCCACTGCCCGCCTGAGCGGTAGCGCGTTCCGATCACCTCCTCAAAGAGGTTCTCCTGCTCCATCGTGTAGACGACGTTGCCGCGCGTGTCGCGCTTGCCAGGGCGCGCGACGCGTGACCACTCGTGCTCGGTGAAGTAGGCGTTGTCGTCCTCGAGCAGGTTGATCACCTGGTAGCTCCTGAAGTCGAGCTGGTCGGGGAAGAAGCTCCAGCAGCCGCCGAAGACGTCGGGGTAGAAGACCTGCATCGCGACCGAGATCCAGCCGCCGGTGGAGCCGCCGGTCAGCGTCCGGGTCTGGGGCGAACCGATCGCGCGGAAGCGCCGCTCGATCTCAGGGATCAGCTCGGTCACCAGCGCATCGCCATAGGGGCCCATGTTGGCCGAGTTGACGCCGTACGAATCGTCGTAGTAGGGCGTCGCGTGCTGAAACGTAACGAGCAGCATCTTCGGGGCGTCGTCGCTCTTCCAGTAGGCGTCGAACGATCGGCCGCGACCGAAGCCCATGGGCGGCCGCGACGAGAAGTGGCCCTGCATGTAGACCACCGGGTAGCGCCGGTCGGGCTCGTCGTGGTACCCGCGCGGGAGCAGCACGGTGGCGCCGAGCGGCATCGACTGGCCCCAGAAATTAGCCAAGAGCTGGCTCTCGATGCGGACGTGCTTGATCCAGTCGGTGTCAGCGGGCGGCGTGATCGGAGGGACGACCTGGTCGAGGACGAGCTCGATCGGCGTATCGGCGCCGGGGCCCAGGCGTACGACCTTGGGGGTCGAGAACAGGTTGCCCGGCGCGCGGCGCCAGCTCTGACCCTCGCCTTGGTCCATCGGGAGCTCGACGGTGTGCCCATCCGCGCGCTGGAAGGTCGTGTACACGTGCAGGTAGGCCTGCGCGTGGTAGTCGCCGGCGGGGATGTCGGCGAGGCTCCGGACCGGATGCCCGAGGGTGCCGGCATCGATCGTCACGGCGCTGCCAGGCGCCAGGGCCTTCGCGTCGGCGCCGAAGATCGGCGTGCCGTTCTCACCGGGCCGAAAGGCCTCGGTGCGTGACAGCATCACGAGCACGCGGCCCGTGACGGGCTCCGCTCCCGCGCTCCCCCCAGAGGGCAAGCGGACCGAGATCGACTGGGCGCTGGCGCTCGCCGCCATGAGGGAGAGCAGCAGGAGGAACAGTATGGAGCGGGCGGTTCGTGTCATGCGCCCACTCTACTGTCCCCCCTCGAGAGACCACTGGGTCCGACTGTTCCCGACTGCGATAGAGTCTTCAAGGGAGCGGGCGCGTTGCTTCGGGTGGGGCCGCTGGACGCGCAAAGTGATCACCGACCACCACCGCCGGGAAGACCGCGGCGGGGACGACTACGACTGTCTAAAGCTCGGTCACTACGAAGCCTACGACCAGCCCCTTGCTGCGGTTCTTACTCAGCGCACCGCGAGAACTTTCAAGCCGACAGCAAAAGCGTAGGCGCTCGAATTGCCCGCGTATTTATGATCATGGCTCTCGACGTACCATGCGAACCCACCCTCGCCGTCGTCCACTGGTGTCGACGCCGTCAACAAGTGGTTAATACCTGTGGTCATGCCGCCGCCGCCCACCAGGGTGTACCCCTGTTCAGGGAGAATACGAGACTTGGGGTTATTACTGCTCGACGAGTCCCTGGTAAAGGTCTTTGTCTCCAGCTTCAAGTCCTTCACCATGGACCTGATGCCGATGCAATAGGTGGTGATTCTTGCAGTAGACGCCACTCCAAAATCCTTAGCAATAGCGACCCATCCAGTGGTCATCTCCGCGCGTCCCACACTATTCCCGTACCATTGACGGACCTCTTGGGCAGTCAAGCTGTGAGACATCGTCGACGTCGGAAAGTTCATGGAACGCCACAAGGTAAGGGGGTGCGACATCCAGACAAAATTGCCAACCCCCGTTGTTGTAGTGCGTGCCCCACCCCCAGTCACGCTATAGCCGCTGGTAACATCTATTTTGGCCTGGGGGAATTGAACGCTCTCCCCGCACTGATCGCTGACCATGACTACGTTGAAGAAATTTTCAGGGTCGTAAATGGCAAGAGCACTGACTGTAAGAGCGCCTGAGTCCCACGCATAGAGGTGTTGTTGTGCCCGCGCCATCCAACCACGGCCATCGCTTGTAGGACAGGAGAAAACTATTCCGAGGTTTGGGGTATTGACTTGAGCGCCACCTGAAAGAACTTTATATCCATTAGGAACAGTGACCTCTAGCTCCAGATAGCCTGTTGGCGCGCTTGCAGACTTGGTGAAAAACACCGGATTTTCGATAATCTTCTTTGCGCGCGCAGTCTTGTAAGCGCTCTCTAGAGTTGAGGCTCGGTCGTCGTTGTCACAGAACTTCCAGATCTCTACCAAACTATTTTTCGGCCGACCGATGTAGTCTGTGTGCTCTCGGATGGTCTCCACCCATGCAGCAGAAGCTTGGGCGTCTTTGTCAGCCTTTAGCGTCGAGGCCGCGGCGCCCTCGCCACCGACGGCTTCAATCATGACCCCAATTGATGCCTCCGCTTTCTTGTTGACGCTTTTAGATGCGAATGCTGCTGCACCGCTCACTCCGCCATAGCTAGCCTTGACGCTGATCTCGAACTCTTCCTCGGTCATACTCTCCGTTTCCTCGGAAGAGTACCAAAAGTCTAGGCGCCCCCCCAGCTCAATTCTTGTGACCACATGAGTGCCGTACGTTTCGAACAACTTCTCAGCGCTGAGTGGGTCTGTCCCGCCTGCACCATTGAGCGCTTTCAGAAATCTACTCGACAGATGCTCCTTAAGATCCGCGGGCTCTAGCTCGTCGTACTCAAGTATGAACTCAGTACGCTTCTCCCTCAGGCTCGCAACGTATAGCGACTTCGATTGCTCCTCGGTCTTCCCGAACTTACTCTCAACACTTCCCTCGAAACCTCCGATGTCCGCCTCAGCAGAAGCGGAAACTGTCATCTGCCTCATCAAGCTTGAGACAGAGCTAGCAGTCTTGCTCGAGATCTCCGTATTGGGTTTTGCCATAACGAGCATAAACTCAGGAACATTACCAATGGACGTCTCTACCGTGGGCACCCGCTCCCCACCATCTTTATAGGTGATAACACGTCTCCCGATAGGGGAACTGGGCGAGTTCGACACCAAGTTAATGCCATGCCCGATCACCCCCCGTCCTGGAAATGTATCGAAGGCTGCCAGCGTGCCAGCTCCGGACGATGGAGCGACCGTAGCCAATGCATCACCTCCCGACATCGAGGAGAGTAACGACACAGCGAGCAGGGCGAGGGCGGGCAGCTTCATAGCGGAAACAGAATTGGAGTTCATAGGTATTCCCAAGGGGGGGGGCGTGCCTGGCCGGGATGCGGCAGGCTGTATCTCTCGGCTACCGGGCTAAGCGTCATCGCGCGCCCGACTCCCTGGTCGAATCCTAGAATTCAGCTCGATGCGGCTCAGGGACCCTGGATGGCACCTCAGCACTGGCCGGACCGCCGCGGGTCGCGGGGTGCTGTGAGACCGGCCGAGGGTGGATCGCGGCGGTTTACACCGAGATCGAGCGCGAGGACACAGGCGAGAGCTGGCCAGTGCTAAGGTGTTCCCGGAGTCGGCCCTAACTGAGCCCAGGCCCCCTCTCGCACGACTTGATGACCCCGCCCGACGACCAGAACATCACCCGGCTCCTGCGTGACGCCCGCGAGGGCCGCGCCGGCGCCGCAGAGAGCCTCCTGCCACTGGTCTACTCGGAGCTGCGCGGCCTCGCAAATGCGGCCTTCTCGGGCGAGCGCGTGGGGCACACGCTCCAGCCGACCGCGCTGATCCACGAGGCGTGGATGAAGCTAGCAGGCCATCTGGGGCACATCGAGGACCGGCGGCACTTCTTCATCATCGCAAGCCGCGGCATGCGCCAGGTCCTCACCGACCACGCGCGACGAGGCCTCCGCCAGAAGCGCGGCGACGGGGACCAGCGCGTCACGCTCGATGGGCATCTAGACGGGGGATCGGACGCAGCCGTCGACCTCATTGACCTCAATGACTCGCTCGATCAGCTCGCGCGCCTGAACCCACGCCACGCGCAGGTCGTGGAGCTCCGGATTCTCGGCGGACTGACGATTGCCGAGACGGCAGAGGCGCTGGCGGTCTCCCACGCGACCGTCGAGACGGACTGGTTCACGGCGAAGGCCTGGCTGCGAACAAAGCTGCGCGCGCCCGATGACCAGTGAGGCCGAGCGTTACGCGCGGGTTCACGAGGTACTGAACGGCGCACTGAAGCTGTTCGGTGACGACCTAGACGCCTATCTCGAAGATGCGTGCGGCGAGGACAAGGCGCTGCGCGCCGAGGTTGCAGAGCTACTCTCGGCCGGCAGGGATGACGACCCGGGCGACCCCTTCGCTGACGTACGCATCGAGGGCGCCCGCCGGGCTCTCGAAGCACTCCTCGATGCCGACGGCGAAGACGCCGAGACGCCCGCCCATGGCCTGGAAGCTGGACCCGACTGGGACGCGTTCTCGTCGGACTTCCTCGAGCGCCTCATGGCGCGGCGCGACGGCGGGCCGCGCTACGAACTCAAGGGGAAGATCGGCGCGGGCGGCCAGGGCGTGGTACTTCAGGTGTGGGACGAAGACCTGAAGCGCAACCTCGCCATGAAGGTCATTCTTCGCCACGGCGATGCCGATTCGATCGACGGTACGCCTCCGGTGAGTTCGAGGACCCTCTCCCGCTTCCTCGAGGAAGCCCAGATCACGGGGCAGCTCGACCACCCGGGCATCGTGCCCGTGCACGAGCTGGGGCTCGACGCCGAAGGCCGCGTGTTCTTCACGATGAAGCTCGTGGAGGGCGACACCCTCTCCTCGATCTTCGACCACGTAAAGAGGGGCGAGAACGGCCGGACGCAGGCGCGCGCTCTGGGCCTGTTGCTACGGGTCTGCGACGCGATGGCCTACGCCCACGATAAGGGCGTCATCCACCGCGACTTGAAGCCGGCTAACATCATGGTTGGACGCTTCGGCGAGGTCTTCGTGATGGACTGGGGCGTCGCGCGGGTCCTCGGCGAGGAGGATTTCCGCGACCTCCGCCTGGAGCCTTCCTCGACCGTCCGGATGCGGTCCGAACGCCGCGAGAC
The DNA here is from genome assembly GCA_047635895.1 of Paracoccaceae bacterium. Classification (GTDB taxonomy): domain Bacteria; phylum Planctomycetota; class UBA1135; order UBA1135; genus Saltatorellus. Next base: position 10,353 of record JBLIHL010000079.1, read on the forward strand.
CTCGCCGGATGGTGACTCGGCGCTGCTGACCATGGACGGCGACGTGGTCGGTACGCCGCAGTACATGCCGCCCGAACAAGCCAGCGGGCAGATCGACGAGATGGAGCCGCGCTCGGACGTCTACTCGATCGGGGCGATGCTCTACGAGCTGATTGCGGGCCACCCACCGTTCATGAGGCCCGGTCAGCGCTCGACTCCGCTCGGCATCGTCCAGCGCGTCCAAAAGGGCCCGCCGGACCCGCTGCTCCAGCGCGCACCGTCCGCGCCGGCGGAGCTCGTCGCCATCTGCGAGCGCGCCATGGCCCACGCGCCAGGAGACCGCTACACGGACATCCCGGCCCTGCGAGACGACCTGTCCGCCTTCCTCGAGCAGCGCGTCGTGCTCGCGTACCAGACCGGCGCGGTCGCCGAGCTACGCAAGTGGGTCCAGCGCAATACGAAGCTCGCCGCGGCCCTCGGAGCCGCGGTGCTCGCACTCACCGTGGGTCTCGTCATCGCGCTCACGCTCAAGACGCAGGCGGAGCGAAGCCGGAACGAGGTGCTCCAGCTGTCGGCGCAGCAGGACGTCGTGGACCTCCTGCTCCGGGCGGACGAGCTCTGGCCGGCCTATCCGGAGCAGATCGAGGCGTACGCGGAGTGGATCGACACGGCGCGGACGCTCACCGCCCGTCTACCCTACTACCGCGCCCAGCGAGAGAAACTGCACATGCGCGTCCGGGCCGCCGCGCAGACGGGCCGTGCTGCAGGCATGGGAGCGCAGCAGAGCCAAGCGCGCTGGTGGGACAACCAGCTGTCGAAGCTGATCGGCCAGCTCGAGACTATCGATACCGAGCTCCTCGCCGCCACTGATGACGCGTCCTCGGCGACACACGGCTGGAGCGTGCCTAGACGCAAGGCGTTCGCCGAGAGACTCCGCGACGGGTATCGACCGGGCGGCGACTTCGCGCAAGCCTGGGACGCAGCGCTCCCCCCGCTGCGCGCCGTCTACCCCGACCTCGACCTCGCCCCGCAGACGGGCCTGATTCCACTCGGCCCGGATCCGGACTCGGGCCTGTGGGAGTTCGGAGACCTCGCGACCGGCACACCGCCGAGTCGCGACGATTCCGGGCAGCTCTTGCTGACAGAGAAGTCGGCCCTTGTCTTCGTCCTGATGCATGGGGGCACGTTCACGATGGGCGCGCAGTCCGGCGACGAATCAGACCTAAACTTCGATCCCGGAGCCCAGCTCAACGAAGGCCCCACGCGCGATGTCACGCTGTCACCCTTCTTCATCTCGAAGTTCGAGATGACCCAGGGGCAGTGGAGCCGGTTCACTGGAAGCAATCCGAGCGTCTACGCACCGCCGAACCCGCTGGCCACGTCGCTCCTGCACCCGGTCGAGACGGTGAACTGGCATGCCTGCCGTGAGACGTGCGCGCGACTGGGGCTGCGGCTGCCGACGGAGGCCCAGTGGGAGTACGCCGCGCGCGGCGGCCGGTCGAGCCCCTTTTGGACGGGGGATTCGCCTGAGTCTCTGAAGGCGAAGCGCGCCGCCAACGTCGCCGACGAGACCGCGCGGGCCAACACGTCGTGGACGGTTACCTTCGAGCCCTGGAAGGACGGGCACGTAATCCACGCCCCGGTCGGCACGTACGCGCCGAATCCGTTCGGCCTGCACGAAGTGCACGGCAACGTCTGGGAATGGACGCGCGACGCCTTCTCGAGCGGCGACTACACCGAGAAGTACGAACCCGACCCGACCAACACGCCGTCGGAGTCCTCGCGCATCGTCTACCGCGGCGGCAGCTTCAACGCCCCAGCGGCGTCGGCTCGCCTTGCGTACCGAGACTACGACACGCCGGAGCTGGCGCACAACTCAACGGGGCTTCGGCCGGCGAGAGCGGTCGAGAAGTAGAGGTCGAAGATCCACGTCAGACGATCATGCGCACGCCGCGCAACTCCGCCAGCCGATAATCGAGCTGCCCGGTGGGCGACCCGATGAACATCAGGTTCGTCGGGACACCCCACTGCTTGGACAGCGTGTCGATCAGCTCGGGGCAGAACTCGCCCTTGAGCGCTACGAATTCGATGCCGATTTCCGGGTAGACCTCATCGAGGAAGGCGAGGTGCTCGGCGAGGCGCGGAGGGACGTCTTTTTCCTCCCGGTAAACGTGCACGAACTTCACGCGGTTCGTGTGCTCGTTCTCGCGGATGTAGAGCATGACGCGGTTCAGGTTCTCGACGTTATCGCCGCGGGTAAAGAAGACGAATGGCTGGGTCTTGATGCGATCCAGCGTCTCGCGCAGCCGCAGCTCCCAGTAGTTAACGACGCGCCCGATTCGCATCCACCAGGCCACCTTGATCGTGCTGTCGATTTCCTGCGCCACCTGACGCTCACGGCGCACCCTGCGGCGCGCCTCGTCGAGAAAGAACACGCCGAGCTCCAGCAGAGGCTGACGCATCAGCATGAGGGTGACGACGAGCACCGTGGGCACCAGGTACTCCAGGAAGACGATGAGATAGCCCTGGTTGAGCCTCGCGTTGCCGAGCGTGGCCAGCAGTACCGCGCCCAGTGCGAAGATCACCGTGAAGTAAGACGCCCGCGTCGGACGAGGGAGCTGGGCGCGCTTTACCTTGAGCAACAGGTTTCCGATCGCGAACAGCGCCATCACCAGGAGGAAGGAGATCGTGTAGACGGCCGCCAGTGATGCGAGCTCGCCCTTGGTGATGATCAGGACGGACACCGAGAGCAGGAAGAACCCAGCGATGATCAGATAGGGCGTGCCGAAGCGACTCTCCTTGAGGAGGACGGAGGGAAGGCAGCGGTCCAGCGTCATCCGCTTCACGAGACCGGTGACGCCCACGTAGCTGGTGAGGGTTGCGCCGCTCAGCACCAGCACCGCGTCGATCCCGATGAGGGTCGCAAGCCAGCTCCCCGACGACTGCATGCCCATCTCGGTGAGCAGCGTCTCCTGATACAGCGACTGAACCTCCGGCGTGGGGATCAAGGCCAGGGCCAGCAGCGCCATGCCCGGGTTGAGCACGGCGACGGCGATCCACATGTTGCGCAGGGTCTTCGGGAAGACGCCCTCCTCCTGCTCCTCGACGAAGTTCGCGGACGACTCGAAGCCCGAAATCCCGAGCATCGCCGCCGAGAAGCCGAAGAAGATCGCCGCCGCGAATCCGCCGGGTACGGGCGTGCCCAGGTTCTGCCAGAGCACCTCAGTACCGGTGTAGAACACGGCGATCGTCCCGAGGATCAGCAGCAGCCCCATCGAGAGTAAATGGAACAGGAAGATCCCGATCGCGACGAAGGCCGACTCCGTGATCCCTGAGATCGCCAGGAGCATGAAGACGGCCAACAGCCCGATCGTCGCCGGAATGACGGGCAGGCCGTTCCAGAGCGAGTGCAGGTAGTGCATCGCCTCATTCGAGGAGATGACAGCGGTCGCCATGTACGAGAGGATCGTGAGGCACGCCGCAATCGAGGCGCGGTACTTGCTCGTCGTATTGAGGAGCGCGTTATAGGCGCCGCCGTTGAGCGGCATCGCCCCCACCACCTCCGCGTAGATCGATCGGAAGAGGTAGAGCGTCGCCGCGACGAGGATCAGGCAGACGGGTGCCCAGCGCCCGGCGTACCCGATCGCCAGCGCCGAGACGTAAAGGCACGACGAGGTGATATCGTTGCCGCAGATGGCCGTGGACGCGAGCTGCCCAAGGAGCCTGGGCTTGTGATCTTCCATGGTCCCTGTTTAGAGCCTCTACCCCTGAAGCACAACCAGGAGCGTGTCGTAGTACCGCTGCGTAGCACTGGGTCGCCGCGCGGCTGCGACCGCGGGGGCGCTTCACGCGGTACACTCTGGAAATCCGGAGAACCGACTATGTGGAACCTACTCAAGACCCTGGCCAAGATTTTCGCCGTCCTGCTCCTCGTGGTAGCGGGCCTGGTCGCCTGGAATTGGCAGTTGGCCGTCGTAGTCGCCGACATGGCCATGGTGGCCTTCGAAGAGCCCGACTGGGGCGCCATCAAGGACGAAGACACTCTGATCCGCTTCCTGGCGGCTCACCCGGACGACTTCGGCCTCATCATTCAGACAATCGATGAGACGGGAGCCGTGGTGGCCGAGCCCCTGGCCCACCGGGCCGACGAACCCCACGCGCTCGCTAGCACCGTCAAGATCGTCGTCCTGTCCGCCGTTGCCCGCGCCCTCCACGACGGCGCATGGGCAGCCGAGGATCCCCTCAGTAGCGAAGCGTGGGATAGCTGGTACATCCCCGCAACCGACGGCGGGGCCCACGCGGCCGCCTACGACCAGCTCGGGATTCCCCACACGGACGGGTTCGCCAACGAGCCCCACGAATTGACCGTCCTTCAGGTGGCTGGCGCCATGATCCGGTGGTCGGACAACGCGGCCACCGACCTGCTTATCACACGGCTCGGGGACCGCATTGGGGCAGAGGCCGCCCTCCTCGGGCACAGCCCCATCCGGCCGCTCTTCCACGACATGCTGGCCGTCTTCTGGCCGGACGAAACGGGCGACTACCGGGACGATGCGGTGCGCGCCCGGATCACGGCTCAAGCCGCCCCGCCCACGAAGTTCTCGTTCCAGCGCACGGTCCTCGCCGAGTCCATGTCCGGCGGGACGCCCAGGACCTACGCCCGCATCCAAGCCGGCGTCGCCACGCGGACATGGATCTCCCCCGAGGCGTCCGGATTCATGGCTGATCTGCTCGACTGGCCGATGGACATACCGGGGAACGCGGATCAGTTCGCCCAGCTCGGCACCAAGGGAGGCT
>JBLIHL010000080.1:0-15116 GCA_047635895.1 Paracoccaceae bacterium
GACATCCGCGAGGACCCCAGTGGACTCGACCGAGACCTCGGGTGGGAGGTCGATCTGGTCTTCGGAAGTCGCTCGCTAGAGCGCGCGAACTTCGAGCTGGTCATGGGCCGCTTCGACCCTGGCGGGGCGTTCCCCGGCGCGGCTCATGCATGGGTCGTGAAGGCCCAAGTGCGATTGCAGCTCTAGCGGGGAGCCCAGCAAGGCCGTGCAGCAAGGCCGCATCCGTTGGCTGTCCTGCGCGACGAAGCTGACCGTGTTCTTGTGGGCTGGCAAGCGCTGCTATTCAGGGAGATTCATCACGGCGAGCTGAGAGGCTGTCGTGTGTGACACGGAGCCTAGAGCATTCAAAATGCGCTGTAGGAGTTCTGGTTCCGGGCCCAGCATCCCCTCATTCACGGCGACGGCAACCAGCTGCTCATCGAATGCCCATTGGGACAAGACGCGTATCTTCTCGTCCTTGCCTAGCTCACTGTCGTTCACAATGCTCTCTGGCGAGCGATGGCTAGCAGAACCATGCTGCTCCGACAGGGGCCCTGTCGTGCTGTGTACTGGGACGTTGTGGTGGTCTTTCACGTGCGTTACTTCTGTGGGAAGCAGATGACAGGTGTCGTCGCGTGTCTCATGACTCCTTCGGCGATGCTGCCCAGCACCAGGCGGCGAAATCCTGTGCGGCCGTGCGTCGAGAGAGCAATGAAGCTTGCTCCGTTCTCTTCCGCATAGGACGCAATGGCTTCTGCGACGTTCAAACCCGAGATGGCCGCCGTCTTGACTTCGCCTTCCAGGCCTTGGGCCATGGCATCGAGCGCCTCTTGTGCCTGCTGCAGCTCGGCTCCTAGCGTTGATGACTGTATCGAAGGGGCCAGTGGCGCACCGTGGGGTAAGCCCGCGTGCTCCGGCACCACGTGGAAGAGGACGATCGGCTCACCGAGCTGGCGAGCCAGCTCCATGGTGGGCACGAAGGCGCGCTGGCTCTCCTCTGAGAGGTCGGTGGTCATAATGATGGTCATGGTGAATTCCGTTGCTGGGTGGCTGCGTTCCCCTTCATGATGGAGAGGCAGAGGGCGTGATGGGGGACATTCACTTTAGGAGGGCTCTCTAATTCCTGCCTCGAAGGAACGCGAACGGCTTCGTGGTCGGGACCTTTGGAAGATCGAGGAAATCCTCACGTGTAGGAGCGCACTTGATTTCGTCGCAGGTCAGGCTGAGCGTGACTCGCCGGTCAGGCCAGCTAATGTCCTGGAGGCTGGAGATCGGAATGACGACCTTCTTGCCGGGCAGCCAATTGTGGGTATCCACCACGAGGTAGCGTAGGTTCCAATCTTCGCTATCTACATAGTAGTCCTCGACGTGACCGACTTCGCCGTCTTGGGCTTGGATGTGGTAATCCTCCATCTCTACAAGGCTGCGTAGGTGGTTTCTGGGCTCGTCGCTTCCTTCTTTCGATTCTGCTGACACAAGGTCGGCAGGGGGTGGGCTTGCACCTGGAACGCCCAGCAGGCCTCCCCACGGATTCATGCTCCAGTGGTACTGGTTATAAGCCTTGGCTCGGCCCTCAGCAGCTACCGGAAGGTGCGTACTGAGTCCAGGCTGAGACTTGATGGACTCCTGGGTAAGATCCACGCGAACACCATGAGGCTCGTCGGCGTGAAGGTTCTCCGGGGGGACGAGGACGCGGCGGTCAGGGAGCCACGCGGACGTGTCGATGACGGCGAACTCCGTCTTGAGACTACGATCATCCACTAACATGTCGACAAGTGAACCTATGCCGCCGTCGGTGGCCCGGACGTTGCTTTTGTTGAGCTTGTCGAGGAATGAAATCATGAACGTCCCTTGGTGGGCTTCGGATATCGCATCCCAATCTCGTAGCGGCATTCGAGGAGCATTCAACCTGAGATCTCTCGATCAAGCCGGTAATGGTCCGCCGCGGGTTCAGACACTTCTCCCGCGATCCCCTACCAGGAGCGTGTCGGGCATAGCTGATCCGCGTAGCACGCTGCCTGAATCAACGCAGCGCAGCGATTCGGGCAATGCGCTATGCGGATTCAGCTATTCGCGACACGCTCCTAGGGCGTCAGGATTCGGGGCCGCTGCGAAAGTCGGTCTTGTCTATGCCGTGACGCTTGAGCGCGTCGAATAGGCTCCTTGGGGTGATGCCCGCCAGCTCGGCGGCCCGTCCCACGCGACCGTTCGTTCGGCGGAGAATGTCCCGTAGGTAGGAATTCTCGAAGTTGGCGACGACACGGCTGCGCGCTTCGCGGAGCGGGAGGTTCAGGAGCTCGGATTCTGGCGGCGATGGACTCGTGGGGATCACGCTGGCGACCGTCGGCACGCCCGAGGCCAACGGGGAGGCTCCCTTGCGCTTCATTAGTTCGGGTAGATTGGCGATCGTGATTTGACGCCCCCGGCACATGACGATCGCGTGTTCCACGGCGTTGATGAGCTGACGTACATTTCCCGGCCAGTCGTAGCTCATCAACGCATCTAGGGCCTCCTCTGAAATGGTCTCGACCTGACTGTGGTTCATCGCCGTACGGAAGTGCCGCAGGAATGAGCCGACCATGTCGGGTATGTCCTCGCGGCGCTCGCGGAGCGGCGGGATCTCCAGCGTGACGACGTTCAGGCGGTAGTACAGGTCCCCGCGGAATCGCTTGGCGCTGATCTCTTCCTCCAGGTCGCGGTTCGTCGCGGCCATGACGCGGGCGTCGATTTCGATGAGCTCCTCACCACCGACGCGCTGCAGGCGGTGGCGCTGGAGGATGCTGAGCAGGTTGACCTGGAGATGGAGCGGCATTTCGCCGATCTCGTCGAGGAAAATCGTGCCGCCTGCAGCCTGCTCGAACCGCCCGGGCTTCTTACGGTCCGCACCGGTGAACGCGCCTGCCTCGTGCCCGAACAGCTCGCTCTCCAGCAGGGCCTCGGGGATCGCGCCGCAGTTCACCGCGATGAAGGGCCCCCGCGAGCGCGCCCCCTCGTTGTGGATCGCCTGGGCCAGTCGCTCCTTTCCAACTCCTGTCTCGCCGGTGAGCAGAAGAGACGAATCCGTCTCGACGACCCGCTCGACGAGCTGGAGGAAGTCGCGCATGCGTGGGTTCCGCGAGTGGAAGTCACCGAGGCGCGGCTCGTGATCGCGACGACCGGCTAGCGGGTCGCGCAGGGAGTTGGCACCGGATCCCGCCAGCGCCTCGACCGCTTCGCGCAGTTGGCTGCCGGGGTCCTTTGCTTCGAGTACGCCTGACACGCCAGCCGAGAGGAGCCGAGTGCGGTCGATGTCTGGGGCCTCGTCGGTCATTACGACGAGGTCGGGGTTGGATTTTTCCTCGGCGAAGGACTGGAGCCGTTCGAGGTCGCCTGGGCGCACGTTGGAGCGCCGCAGGATGAGGAGGTCAGCCACCTGGTCGGGCGGATCGATCAGGGGGTCTACCGCGGGATCGATCACTTCAAAGTCCACCTCGGAGGTGTTTAGCAGCAGCGCGAGCTTGGCGCGTAGCTGCTCATCCTCGACGGCCACCACGGTCTTCCTTGCGGAGTTGCGGCGGGTGTTTCGCTTCGCAGGTTTCTTCCGATCGGCAGTCATGACTCTGACTGTATCAGAGGCTGCACCTCCTAGAAACCCCTCCTGGTGGGTCTATGGCGCCTGGCACGGGCCTTGCGGAGGGGGAATCCTCTTCCACGTAACCGTCTCGACCCCATCCCCGAGGACCTTTGACCGCCACGACCCCTGACCCCTCCATCTCCAGCCCCTCCCGAGAGTCCTCGCTGCGCGTGGCCATCCTCGGTGCAACCGGACTGGTTGGCGGCAAGATGGCGCGACTGCTCGACGAGCGCTCCTTCCCCCTGACCGAGCTTGTGCCCCTCGCATCGGCTCGCTCGGCGTCGAAGACCCTTCGATTCCGCGGAGCAGACGTTCCGGTGCGTGAGGTTTCTGCTGAGGCCCTCGAGGGGATCGACCTCGTGCTCGCGAGCGCGGGGGACGACGTGAGCCGTGAGTGGCTGCCGATCGCCGCGGAGAAAGGCGCGGTCTGCATCGACAACACCAGTGCCTTTCGGATGGCGCCAGGCGTCCCGCTCGTCGTGCCTGAGGTGAACTCGGATCGGCTGGCAGACATCCGCATCGGCGGTGGTGGCGCCATCATCGCCAATCCGAATTGCTCCACGATCCAGCTCGTGGTTGCCCTCGAGCCGCTGCGCCGCGCATTCGGACTTGAGCGCGTCTTGGTGAGCACGTATCAGAGTATTTCGGGCGCTGGGCGCGCCGCAGTGGATCAGTTCCAGAGCCTCTCGCGAGGCGCACTCGAGGAAGGGGCGTCGACGCCTCTGGATGCCGGACTGCCGGTGTTTGACGTGCTTCCGCGCATTGGCGACTTCGATGATGCGGGGCACACGAGCGAGGAGCGGAAGATGATCGACGAGGTCCCGAAGATCCTCGGCGAGGACGTACCGCTCGACGTGACATGTGTGCGCGTCCCCGTCTTCACCGGACACGCCGAGTCCGTCGTCGTGCAGACGCGCGAGCCGACTTCGGTCGCTGAAGCAAAGCTGGTACTGGCGGGTGCTCCTGGGCTTCTCCTCGCCGCAGGCGGCGACTTGCCGACCCCTGCGTCGATCACCGACTCCCTCGACGTCCACGTCGCGCGCGTTCGCGATTCGCGGACGCTTGAGGGAGGGCTCCAGTTTTGGGTGGTCGCCGACAACCTGCTCAAGGGCGCCGCCTGGAACGCGGTCCAGATCGCCGAGGAGCTGGTGTCGTCCGAGGCGGCTCGCCGTGCTTCAAACTCCGCACAGACCGGTCACGCCGTCGCCTGACGGCGCCGCGTAGTCATCCTTCGCCACCCCCTGACCCCAGACCAAAATCTACACACTCGTGACCCAATCACTGCGCACGCCCATCGTCCAGAAGTTCGGCGGATCATCGCTCTCATCACTCGAAAAAGTGCGGGCGGTCGCGCGGAAGGTGCTCCGCTCCGCTGACAGCGGCCGGCCTGTCGTCGTCGTCGTGTCCGCCATGGGCAACACCACTTCAGAGCTGATCGAGCGCGCTCGATCACTCACGGACTCGCCGCCGCGTCGCGAGCTGGACGTCCTGCTCTCTTCCGGAGAGCGAATGAGTACGGCCTTACTCGCCATGGCGATCGAGGAGGAGGGCGGAAGCGCCATCTCGCTCACAGGGCCGCAGTCGGGGATCCTCACCGACGATCAGTTCACCAACGCGAACATCCTCGACGTGCGCCCCGATCGAGTCATGCGGGAGCTCGCCGCCGGCCAGGTGGTCATCGTCGCAGGCTTTCAGGGCGAGAACCGCCGCGGGGACATCACGACGCTCGGACGCGGCGGATCGGACACTACGGCCGTCGCGCTCGCCGGTGCCCTCGGCGCCGAGTGCTGCGAGATCTACTCGGACGTCGACGGCGTCTATTCCGCCGATCCACGGGTGGTGGAGGAGCCGCTACACCTGAAGGAAGTCGACTCGCGACTGATGACGGAGTACGCCCTGCACGGCGCGCGCGTCCTTCACCCGGGCTGTATTCAGCTGGCCCACGAGAAGGGCGTCGCCATCCACGCCAGCTCAACGTTCGGCGACGACACGCACACGCGGATTCGCCGCTCGGCCGACCTTTCCTTCTCGCTGGCTTCGAGCGATGGAGTCTCCGTGGTCGGAGTGACCTCGCGCAAGCACCGCCTGCGTATCCACGGCGACGCGAGTCGCGACCTCGTCCGCTGCGTTCTCGACGAGGTCGGGGGTGAAGAGGCCGTGCTCAGCGCGGCACCGGACGAATTGCACGACCTACTCGTCGACATCGAAGATCTACCGGACCCCGAACGGGTCACCGCCAACCTGCGTGAGAGCCTCGGGTCGTACGCCCGGATCACGGAGAAGCTGGCGTCGGTGTCGATCGTGACCGAGGCAGCCCATGCCGCCGAGGTCGAGCGCGGCTTCCAGGCTGCGCTCGAAGATGCCTCGGTCGCGCCCATCGGCCGCTACCGCCGCGCTCACTCTCTTACCTGCACCGCATCGCCCGCCGAGCGGGAGCGCACGATCCGCGCGCTCCATGCTCATCTGGTCGAGAAGCCCGTCCTCATCGGAGCATGATCCCATGAATACCGCACAAGAAGCCGCGCACGCGGCGCCCACCGCTCACGTCACCTTCCGCGAGCCAGGACTCGAGGATGGCCAGCATCTCTGGCGGATGGCCAAGGACTCCGGAACGCTCGATCTCAACTCGCCCTACGCCTATCTCCTGTTCGGCAGCGCGTTCTCCGAAACGTGCCTCATCGCCGAGGCGGATGGCGAACCCGTCGGGTTCGTGATGGGCTTACGTCTGCCCCGCGACCCTGAGGCGTTGTTCGTCTGGCAGGTGGCCGTCGATCCTTCGCAGCGAGGGAAGCGCTTGGCCAGCCGGATGCTCGACGAGCTCATCGAGCGCCTCAGGCCCAGTGTCCTGGAAGCGACCGTCACGCCTTCCAACGGCGCATCGATGGCGCTCTTCCGCTCGCTCGCCAAACGCGCGGGTGTGGAGAGCCGCGAGACCGCCTTCATCCAAGTAGAGGACTTCCCGGAGCCAGGCCACGAAGCCGAAGTCCTTCTCCGCATCGGCCCACTCCGCCGCTAGCAGCGCGCCCGAACAGCCGCGATCTATGCAGCAGCGCTCCCCGGCTCCCAATCAGCGCTGCATCACCATCCAGATCGCATCCAGCAGTGACCTACCGAGACACGACCACCATGAAACACAACCCTCTTCAGGTCTTCGAAGACCACGAGTCCGAAGTCCGCAGCTACGTCCGTTCGTTCCCCACCGTCTTCGACCGCGCCACGGGCAGCGAGCTCTTCAATGAGGAAGGAGATGCCTATCTCGACTTCTTCAGCGGCGCTGGAGCCCTCAACTACGGGCACAATCATCCGAAGCTCAAGCAGCGCCTCGTCGAGTACCTCTTGACCGACGGCATCACGCACTCGCTCGACTTGGCCACGAGTGCCAAGCGCAGCTTCATCGAACGCTTCCAGGAGGTTGTGCTCAAGCCGCGACGCCTCGAGTACAAGATGCTCTTCCCGGGGCCCACCGGGACGAACGCCGTCGAGGCCGCGCTGAAGCTCGCGCGTAAAGCGACCGGGCGAGAGCAGGTCTGGGGATTCCGAGGCGGCTTCCACGGGATGACGATCGGCGCGCTTGCGATTACCTCCAATCAGATGAAGCGGAACGGCGCGGGACAAGAGCTTCACCACGCCCGCATGATGCCCTACGACGGCGATGAGGAGAACGGACTGGAGTCGCTCCAGTTCCTAGAACATGAGCTTGAGCGCTGCGCCCAGGCTGGCGAGCTACCGGCTGCGATCGTGCTGGAAACCGTGCAGTGCGAGGGCGGCGTCCGCGTTGCGCGACCCGATTGGTTGCGCAGCGTGGAGCGCGCTGCCAGGAAGCACGGCGTGCTGTTTGTGGTCGACGATATTCAGGCCGGTTGCGGCCGTACGGGCAAGTTCTTCAGCTTCGAAGAGGTGGGCTGCAAGCCTGACATCGTGTGCCTGTCGAAGTCGCTCTCGGGGCTCGGGATCCCGTTCGCACTCGTTCTCCTGGACGAGAAGCTCGACGTGTTTTCCCCGGGCGAGCACAACGGTACGTTCCGCGGGCACAACCTCGCATTTGTCACCGCCACGGCAGCGCTTGAATTCTGGGCCGACTCCAAGTTCCAGCGCGCGGTCGAGGCGAAGGCTCTGCTCCTGCGCGACCGCCTCGAAGGGCTGGCCGAAGCCCACCACGAAGTGGACATGCACGTGCGCGGTCGCGGAATGGTCCAAGGCATCGTCTTCGAGGATGAGGACGTGGCCGCTGCGGTGTCCAGGCATTGCTTCGAGCGCAAGCTCGTCATCGAGACGGCCGGACACCAGGACGAGGTCCTCAAGTTCCTGCCCGCGCTGACGATGGACGTCGCGACCATGGAGCGTGGCCTGGACATTATCGAAGAAAGTCTGCGTGCCGTGATCGCGGAACGCATCGCCGAACCCGCCTTCGCCTGAGGAGAATCACGATGATTATACGCCAACTAGAGAAACTGAAGGGAACCGAGCGCAGCGTCAGCGACGCGAACTGGACCAGCTACCGTCTCCTCCTGGAGAGCGACGGGATGGGCTTTTCGCTGCACGACACGACGCTGCACGCGGGCACTGAGACGGCCATGTGGTATCGCAACCACGTCGAGGCGGTCTACTGCATCGAAGGCGACGGCGAGATCCACGACCTGGAGACAGGTGAGGTGCATCCCATTTCGCCCGGAACCATGTATGCGCTGGACAAGCACGACCAACACATCCTTAAGGCACGCACACGCTTTCGAATGATCTGCGTTTTCAATCCGCCGCTCCACGGTCCCGAGACCCACGATGAAGACGGGGCCTACCCGCTGCTCGCGGCGCCCGATGCCACGGCGGCATCCCGTGGAGGGGAGGCTTGATGCTGCGGCAAGAAAGGACCGATGCACCGGACCCGCTGGAAGGAATCGAACGGTTAGCTTTGCCTCGCGCCACCATCGCCTGTATTCAGCTTCCAACGGACCTGATCCTGGATGAGGAAGCGCCGGCGCTGATCTCGCGCCTCCCCGGCGTCCGCCTGCGACTGCAGAAGGTGCAGCTCGACGGCGAAGCCCTGGACTTCGCGAACTACGAGACGGCCCGCGGTCGGATCCGTTCCGCAGCCGCTACCCTGCGCCCGAAGGGCTCGATTGACGCCGTCGGCCTGGCGTGCACGTCGCTCGCGTTCGCGCTCGGTCGAGACGACGTCCGCGCCGAGCTTCGAGCGGGCCAGCCGGGAGCCCAGGTGACCGACATGGCCACGGCGACCCTCGCGGCCCTCGATCGGCTCGGGCTGCGGCGCCCCGCGCTCCTGACGCCCTACGTCGACGAGCTCCATCAACGGAACCTCGAGCTCCTCCGCGGGGCCGGCAGGGAGGTCGTGGTGGACAGTAACCTCGGCTTTTCCACGGACGAAGAGATCACGTCGATCACGCCCGCCGCGCTTCGCGAGCTGGCGCTGGCTGCCGATGACCCCTCAGCAGACTGCCTCGTGATCGCGTGCAGCGCGTTCCGGACCCTGGGGTCGGGCTACCTCGATGCACTCGAGGCCGACCTTGGGAAGCCGGTGCTGTCGTCGGCTCAGGTCTTTCTACGGCACCTCCTTGATCTGGCGGGCGTCGAGGACTCGATCGGCGGCTACGGCTCGCTCTTCCGCAGGCACACGTCGAAGACTCCCGTGCTCGGGGCCGGGTCGACCCGTCCTGCTGAACTCGAGGACTCGTACTCGGGCCGGGTTCCCGAGCCAGGGCTCGCCACGCGCGTCGATCCCATCTACGGCTCGCTCTTCCGCAGGGAGACGACGGAACCTCCCGTGGCCAGGGGCGGGTCGAGCAGCCCTACCGGATTCGAGGACCCGTACCCAAGCCGGGTTCCCGAGCCAGGGCTCGTCGAGCGTGTCGACCCTGTCGTCGCACCTGGAGCCCGGGAGGCTGGTCCGCTCTCCGCTGCCCAGGTCGATCGATTCGACCGACGCGGAGTGCTCGTGCTGCCCCAGGTGTTCTCGCACGAGGAAGTGACTCACCTGCGCGAGACGACCGAGGCGCTGCGCACATACTACGAGTCGCTGACCTACGAGGACCTCGACAGCACGACGGACATGCGCGTGATCACGGAGCGTGGCGGAGCGCTCATCGATGACGAAGCCGCGCCGGTCACGCTCAAGAGCATCTGGCAGGTCCACCTGCCGCCCGAGGACGCGAAGCACATGAAATTCGCGGCCGGGCTCTCGCGGCGCACGGTCTGCGATTCGAGGCTCGTCGACACGGCGAAGCAGCTGATCGGCGACGACGTCTACATCCACCAGAGCCGGGTCAACTTCCAGCGCGGCATCGGACCCAGCAGTCGCGGTGGCAGCGGATTCCTCTGGCACCAGGATTTCGAGCAGTGGCACTCCGAGGACGGCATGCCCCGCATGCGAGCCGTGTCCATGGCGATCCTCCTTGAGCGCGCCGTTCCCGCCAATGGAGCGCTGATGGTCATGCCTGGAACGCATCGGCAGCTCGTGCAGGCCTACGGTGGGGGCGACGACGCCGACCGTTACGCCAAGGGAGCGCTGTCGAGTGGGCCCGAGATCCCGACCCATATACTCGGGCACCTCGCGGATGAGCACGGGATCGAGCACTGTCGCGGCGAGCCAGGTGACGTCGTGCTCTTCGACTCCAACCTGATCCACGGGAGCCACACCAATATCTCCCCCTGGGGTCGGAGCATGTTCTTTGCGGTCTACAACTCGGTGTCGAACACGCCCGCGCCGGAGCTCTACGGGGCGAATGGGCGCAGACCCGAGCACATCGGGAGCCACGATTTACGCTACGCTGGCGTGCCGCTGCCCAGCCTCGAACAGAGCCTTGCGGCGATTGCTCCTGGTTGATCCTTTCCTGATAACGATAGTCATCCCTCACCGGAGATCTCCGCTTGGATTCCTGGATTGACGCCATCATCTCCGTCATGCTCGTCGCTAACGTGGCGCCGATCCTCCCGACCGTGCTCGGCGTGGTCGAGCCTGTGCCACGATCGAAGCGCCGTCGGATCTTGCTACTGGCTCTGCTTGTGGGCAACGTCTCGGCCCTGGCGTTCCTGCTGGCAGGCGGCCCGTTCCTGGCCGCGGTCGGCAGCGGGATCGACGATCTGCGGGTGGCGGGTGGTCTGATCCTGCTCGTCTTCGCGATGTATGACCTCCTCTTCTCGCGTGAGCAGCGCAAGGAGCCTCTCGGCGAAATCATCGAGGCGGAGTCTCCGGCGAGCGGCAGCGAGGTTGGACTGGTGCCCCTCGGCATCCCGATGATGGTGGGGCCCGCTACGCTGACCGCCATACTCGTGGTGAGTGAGGTCTATGGGACGGGCGTCGCCATCATTGCACTGCTGGCCAACGGCCTCGTGAATGCGGGGATTCTTTTCCTCGGAGGTCCACTCATGGACCGCATCGGGCACGGCGTGATTCGAACGGTCGGGAAGGTCTTTGGGCTGCTGCTCGCGGCGCTGGCTATTTCCATGATCCGCACCGGCGTGACCAATATGTGGCTGGCCGTCAGTCGCGGCATGGATTCGTAATCGTTCGCACGCTACGCACAGCATCAACGGAAGGCCAGGTCGCGCAGGAACAGCGCGATCTGCGGTACGAAGATCACGAGCGCGGAGCTCGCCAAAAGGATTACGAGGAAGGGCGGCGTGCCGCGCAGGATCTCGAGGTAGGGCCTGCGAAAGACCGCGACGGCTGTGAAAAGATCGCAGCCGAAGGGGGGCGTCGCCGATCCGATGGCCACCTGCATCGTGACGACCGTGCCCACGAGGATAGGATCCACGCCGGCGGCGGCAGCCGCTGGTGCGAAGATCGGCGTCAGGATCAGGATCACGACGATCGGGTCCACAAACATGCATCCGACAAAGGTCGCGATGGCGATCGAGAACAGCACGTGCAGCTGGCTGGATGTGGCGCTGAGTCCGAACACGCCTTCCACGAGCATCTGGGGCAGCTCAGCGTAGGAAACGACCCACGAGAAAGCCTGACCCGCGCCGATGAGCACGAACACGACCGCCGTCACCAGCGCCGTCTGGCGCGCGATGTCGGGCAGCACGCGGAGGCTGAGCTGGCGAAAGATGGCAAATTCGAGCACGCCGGCGTACAGGACGCTGATGGCGGCCGCCTCCGTCGGGCTGAACTTGCCCGAGTAGATCCCGCCGACGATGATCAGCGGAAAACCGAGCGGCAGCAGCGCGCGAACCAGCGCTCGCTTGCGCTGCGCCGGCGTCGATCGCGGTGCTGGCTCGATGCCGAGCCGCTTCGAGGCGATGCGGCAGTAGACGCAGAAGAGTCCAAGGATCAGAAGCCCTGGCCCGATGCCGGCGAGAAACAGCTCGCCGATCGACGCGCCCGAGACCACGCCGTACACGATCATCCCGATACTGGGAGGGATCAGCAGCGCGATGTCGCTGGAGTTGACGATCAGCGCCATCGCGAACGAGTCTGGGTAGCCGGCCTGCAGGAGCCGCGGGCGCATCGGGCCTCCGACGGCGACGACGGTGGCCTGGGTCGAGCCCGAGATCGAACCGAAGAGCGTGCAGCTGGCGGCCGCCGTGATCGGGAGCCCACCGCGCACGTGGCCGACGAAGCTCATCACGAGGTCGAGGAGCCGCTCGGCTGCCTGCCCGCGCGTCATGATGTCGGCGGCGAACACGAACATCGGTACCGCGATCAGCGCCGCAGGCTGGATGCCGGTGATCCACTGCTGGATGAGCACCTCGGGATCGACGAACTGAAAGGGCTGGAAGTAGAGCACGGCGAAGAGGGCCGCCGCGAGCAGCGGGACCATCATCGGGAATCCGAGGAGGAGCAGGACGACGCCAATGGTCGCCATGGTCAAGCCGATGGTGAGCATCGAGGGTTACTCCGCCTCCTCGGGTGTGAGCTCCGGGGCTTCATCCTCGTACTCGTCGGGGATCCCGTAGGCCAGATAGGCTTCGGTGCCGGTCAGGTTGGCCCAGGCGGCCAACGCGAACTGCACGGCGCCCAGCCCCAGTCCGAAGGGCGCGACCAGATAAATCGTCGAGAGCGGGACTCCGAGAACGGGCGAATTGCGGTCCACGCCGCGCGCGTAGTTCCAGGCCAGCCAGGCGAGGTAGGCCAGGAGCGCGGCGGTCGACGACGTGACCAGCACGGCGAGCCATCGCCGCCAGGTTCGAGGAAGAACGTCGCTGATCGCGGACATCCGAATGTGGCGCCCTTCGCCCGCGGCGTGGCTCAGTCCTACGAAGCACACGACGACTATGAGGAACTGGTTCAGCTCCTCCGTCGAAGCCAGCGAGTTCCCGGTGGTGTTCCGCGCGATCACGTTCAGGATCGTTGCTGCGGCCATCAAGAGCATCGCAGCGGCAAGCGTCCACGCCTCGAGCCTGCGCACGACTGCGTAGAGTTTTTTCACATTGTCCAGCGTAACAAGTGCAACCCATCACCGATGCCCCGACCCATGTTCGAAACGAAGCGACTCTATCTCCTCGCGCGGATTGCGCCCCTCTGTTCGCTCCTTGCTGCGTGTGGTCACTCGCCCGGTGGCGCATCCGGTGATGGCTCGGGCGGCGCATCTCCAGGACCACTGACGTGGCGCTTCGCGATCGAGGAAACCGCAGGCTCTGTGCAGGACGCGTATGCGCGCGAGTTCGAGCGACGGATCGAGGAGCGCACGGACGGCGCGGTCGACGTCAAGGTGTACACCTACGGAACGCTCGGCACGAGCGATGATCTCACGGAGCAGCTGCGTATGGGCTCACTGCAGTTCGCCATGGCCTCGCCCGGTCACCTCGGGAAGTCGATACCGGAGCTCCAGGTGTTTCTCCTGCACTTCCTCTTCGACGACGATGACGAGGTCAACGTCGCGGCGATCTCGGATCCCGGATTCCGAGCGGTGATCGAACCGCTCTTCCAGGAGAAGGAGCTTGAGCTGATGTCGATCCTGCCAGAGGGCTGGATGGTATGGACGGCGAATCGACCGATCCATGCCCCGCGCGACTTCGAGGGCGTGAAGATCCGCACGATGACCTCACCGCTGCTGCTCGCGGCCTACGAGGCCTACGGCGCGAGTCCCCAGGCAATGCCCTACGGCGAGGTGTACAGCGCGCTCCAGCTCAACATGATCGATGCCCAGGTGAACCCCGTATTCGCGATCGAGGAGATGAGTTTCTACGAGGTCTCGAGCCATATGATCTTTGCTCGTCACGCACCGTTCGTGACGACGTGCGTCGCGAACCAGGACTTTATCGCGAGCCTCGACCCCGAGCGGCGAGCGCTAGTTGAGGAGGTGGTCGACGGCCTCGACGACTTCGGGTCCGAGGTGCGCGAGCGCTTCGCGTCGGAGCGTCTCCAGCGGATCCTGGAGGACAAGCCAGAGATGATCATGATCGAGCTGAACGAGGAAGAGCGGGCGGCTTTTCGCGAGCGGGCGTTGCCCGTCCACGAACTGTTCCTCGCGACGACCGGCGAATCGGGCAAGCGCGTCCTCGAGGCTCTTCAGGTGGCTCTGCAGTCAGGCCTTGGAGCGGCGCAGGCCGACGGAGCCTCTGCGTCTCCGGGTCAGTGAGCACGTTGGCGGATCGCTTGGGCGGAGAGCAGGTAGAGTACTCCTGCGACACGCTCCCTGGAGCGACGTAGCACCAGTCCCTTCGACCCTTCATCATGCCCCTGCTCCCATGAACGTCTCCCCAAGGCTTTTCAGCGCCGTCGCCGGACTCTGGCTGTTCGCGATTCCCGGGGCCCCGCTCGCTCCGGCACGATTCGTGCAGGAAGAGGTCGCCGTCAAGCCGCCGCGACCGGTGGAGACCGTCATTCATGACATCCGTCGCCTCGGCTCCCGAGCGCCGAAGGGGCTGTTCGACGAGGTCGTCCGTCACGGTTCCCCAGAAGCGTGGGAAGCGCTTTGTGAGGCCTATGAAGAGATGAAGCTGGCCCAAGTCCGGCGCCTGATGTTCGACAGCCTGTTGGGATTCCAGGGCGATGAGAAGCTGACGGAGGAGATCACGGAGTGGCTGGGCCAGGAGTGTTTCTCCGACGATGTCGCGACCGGTCGCTTTGCTGCGAGCGCACTCGGCCAGTTCGGTTTCCTTGGCGCTGACGCAGCGGAGCGAGTGGTCAAGGGCGACGTCCCGGGCTTCGTCGCTTCGGCGGCGCTGCGATGCATCGTGGAGCGCGCCAGTCAAAATCGGAAGCAGGGCGACCTACGGCTACTGGTCAGCCACTTCCGGGCGGGCACGACGTGCACGGACGCCGAGATGGTCGGCGCGCTGAGTCAGTTCAGTGACTCCAAGGGCATAGCCCGACTGGGAAAGGCGCTGGAAGAGCGCCAGGTTTCCCAGGCGACCAAGATCTGCGTCATGAAGGCGCTTGGGAAGATCGGTTCGCCGCGCTCGCTAGGCGTCCTGCACGGGATCGTCGCTGAGCCCAAGAGCGCTGGGTTGCTTATCGCCATTGAGACGCTTCGCGGCACGAAGTACCGCAAGCACAACCGGGATCTGGAAGGACTCTTCGATCACGCGAACCGCGAGATCGCGGCGGCCGCCTGGGTGGGCC
>JBLIHL010000081.1:0-15110 GCA_047635895.1 Paracoccaceae bacterium
ATGCTCTCAGAAGTCTGCGCCCCCTTCGACGGCGACCACCTGAGCTGGACCGCCACGGAATAGCCCTCCCGAAGCAAACCAGCGAACCACGAAGAGCCACCCACGACGCTGACCGCTGACCGCTGACCGCTGACCGCTGACCGCTGACCGCTGACCGCTGACCGCTGACCGCTGATCGCTGATCGCTGATCGCTGATCGCTGATCGCTGATCGCTGATCGCTGACCGCTGACCGGCTACCGCCCCGCTGGCCAAAGGCCAGCCCGTGGCCGAAGGCCACCTCGGCGAAGCCGAGCCCTATCCGTACATCCGCGTCAGCGGATGTCGCATGAACATCCAAATCCAATGCAGGAGGGGCGGTTCGCGAAGCGAACCACCCCTCCAGCATTGGATTTGGTCGGGCCGAGAGGATTCGAACCTCCGACCTCTGCAACCCCATTGCAGCGCGCTACCAAACTGCGCCACGGCCCGACGAGGGGGAGGTTAGGGTGAGGGGGGTGAAAGGTCAAATGGGGAGGGGGGGAAAGAGATGGGGATCTATCAGCCCATCCCAAAAACCTCCAGCCCTACCCTACTCCCACCATGCCCCGCACCATGCGCCCCCATGCCCGGCCGACCTCCCGCGTCCGCCGCCGCCACCGAACCTGGATGCGAGCCATGACCCTCGCTACGGTCGGCTGGGGCCTCATCTGGGCCTCCCTTGCCGTCGCCAAGCTAGGCTGGACCCCTCCGGCCCCTTGGATCTATGCGGCCGCCGGCATCCCGGGCATTCTCGGGCTGATCTACGCCCTCCTGACGGTGCGTGCGAGACGCACCTGGCTGTTCATGGCCGTCGTCGCCATTTTCGCCAACGGCTCCCTGGTGGCGCTCCCCTTCCTGTTCGATGTGGAATTCAGGGAAGCGCTCATCAGCGTCAGCCACCGCTGACCCTGGTAAGCCCCGTCGCGAGCAGTTGAGCCCCGTCGCGAGCGCTAATTCGCGTCGCAAAGCCGCTGATCCGCCTCACGCTCCTAAGAGCGCGCCAGCGAGGGCCCACAGGTGAGAGACTCAGCTCAGGCGAGCCGCTCGGCCCCGTAGAGCATCATCATCCCGGTGACCGTAGACGCGAGCGTGAGGATCAGCGCAATCCATGCCCCGAGCCGGTGAACTCGCGGCGAGACCATCTTGCGCGCCGCCAGCGGCCCCGTGAGAAGCGGCCAGAGAAACGAAGCCGTCGTGACGCGTGCCAGCGTCAGGTGAATCGGCGTGATCATCCCTGCCTTCTCAAGGTCGTAGAGTTGCCCCACCTGCAGCGCGAAGTAGATCGCAATCGCCAGCCCGGTAACCGCTGCCGCCACGAAGCCCACGTGCGCGCGAATGCGCCGTGCACGACCGGTGAACGCCGCGCCTGCAAGCATGACCACCGTTCCCATGAGCGAGCCGAGGAAGCCGTACTCGGGCCTCAAGCTCCAAGCCCCTCGAAGAGTCCGTCCATTTCACCGGTCGGCTCACGTCGCATGAGATCGAGAACCGCCCCTCGCGGATCCTTCCCCTCAAAAAGAATCGCGTGCACCTGCTCCGCAATGGGCATCGAGACCCGATCGACGTTGGCCTCGGGCCCGAACAGCGCCTTGGTCGTCCAGACTCCCTCGGCGACCATGTTCATCTCGTTGAGCACTTGCTCCAGCGTCTTGCCCCGGCCGATCGCCTCGCCAACGGATCGGTTCCGCGAGTGCTTAGAGGTGCACGTCGTCACGAGATCTCCGAGCCCGGCAAGGCCAAAGAACGTGCGCACGTCGGCGCCGCGTGCGCGCCCAAAGCGCGCTATCTCGACGATACCGCGGGTTAAGAGAGCGCTCTTGGCATTGTCACCGAGGCCCAGACCGTCACAGATTCCGGCCGCGATCGCGATAACGTTCTTCAGAGCGCCTGCGAGTTCTGCGCCGTAGCCGTCGGGGGTGGTGTACACACGGAAGGTCTCCCCGTTGAACGCCGCCTGAACCCTGAGCGCGAACGCCTCGTCCACGCAGCCAGCGACCACGGAGGCGGGCAGGTCGCGTGCGACCTCTTCGGCGTGGCTCGGGCCCGTCAGCACGCAAATGGGTCGATCGCCCAGGACGCGCTTAAGGATCTCGCTGGGCGTACGGAACGTCTCAATCTCCAGCCCCTTGCTGGCCGTCACAATCGGGAGGTCGCCACGCAGCGCGTCCTCGAAGCGGCCGGCAACCTGGGCGACGTACTGCGTCGGCACAACCGACACCACGAGATCGACTCCCTCGGCAGCTGCAAACGGATCCGCGCTCGTATGGAGGTTGTCAGGGAAAGGGATCCCCGGCAGAAACGCGACGTTCTCGCGCGCGTCCTCGATCGCCTTGGACTGCTCGGGGAACGCGCTCCAGAGCGTCGTCTCGATCGAGTTGCTGGCGAGGCGCAGCGCGAGCGCGGTCCCCCACGATCCGTCACCTATTACGAGGGCCTTATGGATGCCCGCTTCCTTTGCAGTCGTCATGGTGGGTACTGAACTCAGTTGGTTTTGTTGGCGCCGATACGTGGCTCGGTCCCGGCGCGAATTCGGGCGATGTTGGCGCGGTGGCGGATCAGCACCAGCAGCGTGAGGAGCCCACAGGCCCCCGCGAACGCGGGCGTATCTGGAACGAGCCAGAGTGCGGCCAGCGGAAACGCACAGCCCATGGCGATCGAAGCGAGGCTGACCATGCGCCCGAGCAGGAGAGTCGCGATCCACACCAGCCCGGACGTCACGAAGACGAAGGGCGCGATGCCTACGATCGCGCCGCACCCTGTTGCGACGCCCTTGCCACCGCGGAACCGAAGGTAGAGCGGAAAGCAGTGACCGACCACAGCGGCGATCCCGCACGCCGACTCGGCGAGGAGTGGCGTAGAAACGTTGAGATCGGCAGCGTAGCCCGCGAAGAAAAGCGTCGGCAGAAGGCCCTTGCCGAAGTCGAGCAGAAACGCGACCAGCCCAAGGGGCTTCCCAAGGACGCGCATCGCGTTCGTAGCGCCAATGTTGCCGCTTCCGACTTTACGAAGGTCCACGCCCTTGATCAGCCTGGCCATCACGAGCCCGAAGGGCACAGAGCCAAGCAAGTAGGACGCGAAGAGGGCTAGCAGGAGGGGAGTCATGGGGTCGGGGCGTGCGCCGCGGCAAAACGCCAGGAACGACCCGGACAGAGAGCCCTGGAGAGAGGGGGCTCGACGGCGGGGCCGGAGCGAAGAGGATATCCGAGCCCGCAACCTTCCGTACACTCTTCCCCCATGACCTCCCCACGGAATGCCAACGGGCTGCGGATTGGTGTCGACACAGGCGGCACGTTCACGGACCTCGTCCTCACCGGCCCCGGCGTCCCGCCTCGGGTGGCGAAGGTGCGCTCGACCCCGGAGGACCCTGGGCGCGCGCTCCTAGAGGGACTGGCGGTACTGGGCGTGCCCGGCGCATCCGGAGCCACGATCATCCACGGGACCACGGTGGCCCTGAATGCGCTGCTGACAGGACGGCTCGGCAAGGCCGCGCTCGTCACGAATGAGGGCTTTCGAGACCTGATCGAGATCGACAGGCAGTCGCGGCCGGATCTCTACGCGTTGGAACCACGCCGCCCCAAGCCCCTCGTGCCCCGTGAGCTCCGATTCGAGGTGAAGGAGCGCGTCTGGCCTGACGGCGCGGCGCAGGAGGACACAGAATATGGGGCAAGCGGCCAACAGCGCGCTCTGGTCGTCGTCCAGGCCCTCAAGGACGAGGAGATCGAGCGCGTCGCCCAGGCAGTCCATGCCAGTGGCGCCGAGAGCGTCGCTGTCTGCCTCCTCCATAGCTACGCGAACCCTGAGCCCGAGCGCAGGCTGGCGGCAGCGCTCCGTGATCGAGGCCTCCACGCAACCGCGTCCTCGGAGCTCGTAGCGGAGTACCGGGAGGCCGAGCGGTTCTCGACCGCTGTAGCCAACGCGGCGCTCACGCCCGTCGTCGCTGAGTACCTGAACCGGCTCGGAGAGGCGCTGCCCGACGCGCACCTTGAGGTGCTCCAGAGTAGCGGCGGCGGACTCGACGCCGCCCGGGCCGCGGTCGAGCCCGTGCGCGTCCTGCTGTCTGGTCCCGCAGGCGGCGTCATCGGGGCCGCCGCGGCCGCGCGAATCGCGGGTCTCGGCGCCATTGCAACGCTGGACATGGGCGGCACCAGCACCGACGTTGCGTTTCACCAAGAGGGCGAGGGCCTGGGAAGCCTTGGGGAAGACGTCCGCGTGGCCGGGCATTCCATTGCAGTCCCAACGCTCGACATGCACACGATCGGATGCGGGGGCGGCTCGATCGCTCGCGTGGATGAGGGTGGCGTTCTGCGCGTTGGACCGGATAGCGCGGGCGCTGACCCGGGCCCCGTCGCCTTCGGCGGCGGCGGAACCGCACCGACGGTGACGGACGCCTACGTCGTTCTCGGCCGCGTGCCGCTCGAGCCGCATCCCGGGGGTTTCCTCGGAGGCGAGCTCCGACTCGACCGTGAGGCGGCGGTCCGCGCGTACACCCAGCTCGCCGCCGAACTCGGTGACGGCATCTCGCCCATCGAAGCGGCCCAGGCGGTCCTCGCCTCGGTGCGAGCCTCGATGCGCCGCGCGCTCGGCGTCATGACGATGCAACGCGGACGCGATCCACGCACGACGCCGCTCGTCGCATTCGGAGGCGGCGGCGGCCTGGCGGCCTTCGATCTCGCGGCTGCGCTCGGCATGCCACTCGCCCTCGTCCCCGCCATGCCAGGCGCACTTTCGGCGTACGGCATGACCACCGCAAAGCGGACGGTCGACCGATCGCGCACGATCCTGAGCTCGCTCGCCAAGGTCGACCACGGGGCGCGCGAAGCCCTGCTGGACGACCTACTCCAGTCCGCGACCGACATTCTGTTCGACCAAGACGCGGAGGCGGCCGAAGCGGCGGCGGATCGACTTGAATCGGAATCGCGCCTCTCGCTCCGCTACCGCGGCCAATCGTACGAGCTGTCTCTCAAGAACGAGCCCGACCTGGAAGCCGCGTTCCATGAGGCGCACGAAGCGCGCTTCGGATGGCGCCTCGACGATCACGGCATCGACCTGGTCCATGCAAGGGCACGGGTGAGCCTCGCGCACCTGGCGGACGCTGGCGACGGGTCAGTCGCCGTCCAAGAGCCCGACCGGGACTTGAAAGGTAACTCGGGAGGTGGCTCCGCAGAGGCCCCTGATGCGAACCTTGACGCAGCGGCCAGGGTCGGCGAGCAGCCGACCTGGTTTGACGGCCCCGACCCAGTCAATACCCCGATCTTCGATCGGCGTTACCTTCGACCGGGGACTGAAATCGAGGGACCAGCGATCATCGACGAGTACACGGGAACCACGGTCGTGCCGCCGGGTGCACGCGCAAGACTCAGCGGCGACACCCTCGGCGGCGCGCTCATCCTGGAGCCCATCAGCACCCCCAAATGAATTTGAATCTCTTCCAGGTTGACGCGTTCTGCGAAGGCCCGTTTACCGGCAACCCCGCCGCCATCGTTCTCCTCGACCAGCCGATCGACGCGGAGCTGATGCAGAAGATCGCAGAGGAGAACAACCTCTCCGAGACGGCGTTCACGATGGCCATTCCTGGCGCAGCACCCGGCACGGACGACGGAGCGCCCCCCTTTGCGCTGCGCTGGTTCACGCCTACGACGGAGGTCGAACTCTGCGGCCACGCAACGCTTGGAGCAGCGGCGGCGCTGAGGGCCGCAGGTCTCGTAAGCGAAGACGCGGCAGCGGTAGAGTTTTCGACCAAGAGTGGCCCCCTCGTGGCTCGATACGGAGACGAAGGCTCGATCGAGATCGACCTACCGGCAGCCGTCTCCACGAAGCCGATTTCCTCGGAGCTCATCGCGCTCACCGAGCGTGCACTCGACGTGCGAACCACCTCCGCCTTCGACCACCGCTACGTCCTGGCCGTACTGGAGTCCGAGGACGACGTGGCCCGGCTAGATCCGTCGGAGGCCGCACTCCGCGACATTGGCAAGCCCGTCATTGCCACCGCCCCTGGTCGCGAGGACAGCGTGGACTTCGTCAGTCGCTTCTTCGCGCCGACGCTTGGGGTCCTGGAGGATCCTGTCACGGGCTCGGCACACTGCCAGCTCGTCCCCTACTGGGCGGCGACGCTCGGACGAGCGACCCTGACCGCGCGTCAGATCTCGCGGCGAGGCGGCCGCCTCGAGTGCACTCTGGCAGACGATCGGGTCCGCCTCGCGGGCGGAGCGTTCATCTACCTCAAGGGCGAGATCACGGTGGCCTAAGCCTCGCTCCGGACTGGCATCCCGCCCGGACGTCGCATGGGAGGACCGTCGGACCCCAGAACTCTGGGGGCCCGCAAAACGCCCCGTAAGACGCCCCGTAAGACGCTCAGTGCCGGCAGAAAAAAACGGGGCCCACGCTTCGCAAGAAGCGCGGGCCCCGTTTGATTGGAGCGGCTGAACGGATTCGAACCGTCGACATCAACCTTGGCAAGGTTGCGCTCTACCACTGAGCTACAGCCGCGATGCGAGGAAGAATAGCGTTGCGCCGCGTGGTGGCAAGTGCTGAGCCCAGTTTTCTGTGAGGAATGATCAGGTGGCGCTGTCTTCGCGGATTCGCAGGGCCACAAAAGCCCCGGCGGTCTCGGCCGCATCAGCCAGCGAATGGCCCTCTGCCAGGGCGCAGGCCAGGGTAGCGGCGAATCGGCAGCCCGACCCGCGGATACCCTTGCCGGCTTCCCGCGGGCGCTCAATCCACACGGGGTTCTTGCCCGGCTCCAGCACAAGGTCTCGAACCGGTGCACCCGCTGGCCCGTGCCCGCCCTTAGCCACGACCGCCGAGGCGCCGCCGTAGATGAGCGCCTCAGCCGCTCGAACGCGGGTTTCCTCTGACTCATCGATCTGATTCCGGTCCAACCAGGCAAGTTCAGCCAGCTCGTCAAGGTTCGGCGTGAGGATCGGCCCTGCCACCATGAGGCTGTCTCGAACCGCGACCATCTCGCGGTCGTTCCAAAAGCGATAGCCGCTACTGGAACGGATCACCGGGTCCACCACGGCCGGGATCGGCGACGACCCATGGGAAACGCGGGCGATCAAGCGCGCCGCCTCCACGATCGATGCGACGCCGGGCAGTAGCCCAAATTTGAGCGCACCGACAGGCGCCTTTCCGCTGGCGGCCTCCATCATCACAGCAGCGGCCTTGTGCTCCCACATGAGCCGCTCCTCGACGCTGCGCACCTCAAAGAGGTCCTGGTCCGTGATCGCGCTCGTCACGGTCAGCGCGTCCGCGCCGTACGCTTCGCATGCGTCATGGTCGGCGTCAAGGCCCGCCTTCTTGGACGAGTCGGTCCCACCGACAAAGAGGACTACGGGACGGGCCTTACCTGCGTGGACATTCTCGGCGCGACTTTCGGAAGAACTCATCCGAGCATCCTACTGACTCGACGCCGCAGTCCCTACGAATCGAGGCGCCGGCCTTCGGGGGCCTTCGAGTCCTCGCCGTCGGTGGTGGCGATCACCGCGAGGGCGTTCTTGCGGATCGTCCGCTCGATGGCCTTGATGGCGCTCATGCCCTGGTCCTCCAGTTGGATCCGACCGCCGGCGATGTGGCCGTGCCCGCCGAACGATCCCTCGTCCTTCAGGACGCGCTGCATGAGCGGGTAGGCCTTGCCGAACGCGTAGTCCGTACGGAGCGATAGCACGTAACCTCCCTCGAATGCGCCGCCAGCCACCACCCACGAGCAGCCCTTCATCCGGAGGAAGAAGTCTGCCATTTCCGCCACGTGCTCGGGATTCTCGACCCGACCCATCAGGAGGATCACGAGCGGCCCGTACTGGCGAGCCGTCGAAAGCGCCTGGGCCACGTGCCTGTAGTAGGCGCGAGACAGCGGCGGCCGATCGATCGCGGCGATTCGCTGGCGGTCGCCGCGCTGGAACATCGCGAGGAACGCTTCTTCGTCAAGGGGTGAGGCGTTCCGTGAAAGGTCTGCGGTGTCGTAGCGAACGCCGCAGAACAGGGCGGAAGCCGTCGTTTCATCGACGGGCACGTCCATATCGCGCAGGTACTCGAAGATGATCGAGCACGTGGCACCCAGTTCAATGCGCACGTCCTGGTGCGGCGCGGGCTGAACGTCATCGCCGTCCGCCGACGGCGACTTGTGGTGATCGAAGACCGCGACGATCGGCAGGTCGTCGGGCACGACGGTGTGCCGGAACGTCGGCTGGGTGTCGACGAGCAGCACCCCGCAGAACTTCGACGTGTCCACATCGCTGTAGACGTGCAGGTCGAGGTCGAGCGTCTTCAGGAGAGCCACGTTCTCGGCGCGGTGCACGCGGCCGTGGGTGGCGACGACACAGCGGAACGCGAAGCCCTTCTCAATCAGGAGACGAAGACCCTCACAGGCGCCGATCGCATCCGGGTCCGGCCCCATATGGGTCAGGATGAGGAAGTGTCCGGCAACGGCGGGGTCAGCCTCCTCGGAGCAGCGCCGCAGCACTCGTCCGAGGTGCTCGACCGGCGGTAGACCATCGAAGGGCCTCGGAGCCTGGACCTCGGTAATCTCGACCTCGGCCGAGGTCAACGAAGCAGGATCCGGCTCGGCCGGTTTGTCTGCTGCAGCCGCTGCCGGAGTAGCAGACACAGAAGCGGGGCGCGTGGATTCGGTCATGGCAAGCAGCGCACTGAGGCGCCGCCCCCCCATTATCGGCGAAGCCTGCTCGCCAGCTCTACCGCCCCTGCCGAAAGAAGGACCGACCACATGGCCTAAGCCCCTGCGCGGAAGCACCTTACGGGCAAAAAGTCGCCCAAATTCCGCGTCAAAGAATGGAGGAATGGCCCCCGCAGGGACCCTTCCTCAATAACCCAGGCCCATGAGGAACTGTACGGACGCGAGCACCTCGGGACGCCCGTGCGTCGGATCGACGTCGATCACCTTCGCTGCGTCCCTAGGCAGGTACTCCGCCACGAGCTTGAAGTCGACCTCTCCCAGGCTCGGCGGCAGGCCGAAATCATCGTGGGTTGCGTCCCTGAGGTGGACGCCATAGGTCTTCGAACCGAAGGCCTCAAGCCAGTCGCCGTGGCTCTGGAGACCCATCTTCCCGCGACGGTGAATCCGAGCGGTGTCGTGCCAGAAGCCGACCCGGTGGCCCGACAGGTCGTCCATCACCCACTGGACCGCTTCGAAACCAAAGAGATCGTTCAGCTCGTTGCCGGGTGCGATCGCAAGCTTGGTCTCGGGGAACTCCTTACGGAGGGTGTGGATCGAGCGGCAGAAGTGCTCGATCTGGCGGTGGGACTTGCGCTGGATCTTGTGGATGAACTCGCGAGTCTCCTCCTGGAGGAGCTCGAGGCCGTCGCGATCCACCTTGGCATGGCGCCGGAGCAGATCGTCGGCCTCAGCCTCTACCTTGGCGTTCTCGATGGCACAGCCGCGAAGAATCACGGTCGGCGCGCCGAGGCGCTGGGCGAGCTGGATATGGCGGCGGGAGCTGGCGAGAGCCATGTCGCGCTGCTCTGAGTCCAGGCTGCCCAGCTTGCTGCCGGACATGTTGGGCCCCTTCGATTTGAGCGAGCCCACCACGAGGCACTCCAGCTCAATGCCTGTTTCACGTCGAGCGTCTTCCCAGCCGCGAAGCTCGGGTGGCGTCGCGGAGAGGCCAAGCTCCAGCTTGCGGAACCCCATGGCGACCGCAGAGAACGCTTGATCTTCGATCGAACGCAATCGAGGTCCGTAGCAGGACGTCGAAAGCACGAGCTCGTTAGGGATACCGGGCTTGGTCACGCTCGAGATGAAAGAGTTGCGAGAGACGGCGGGAAGCCGAGGGGCAGGAGCGCTCCAGGGCCTGGAATGCTGGGAGGAGGTTGCCCGATGGCCGGGGGGCATGTCAATCTTGTCGACAAACAGGCGGGCCAATCTGTCGCATTACAGGGAACCTTCCCGCCAGATGAAGCGTACTGCCGCGACATAGAGACACTGGCCGAGCCGAGGGAGGACCCGAGGGAGGACCCAGCGTGGGCCAAGTGCCTCATTCGGAGACGTAGGCGCGTCATACGCGGACTTCGCTCACGACCCCGAGGTCGTCGGCGAACTCGGCCAGGATCGGATCGACCTCCTCAGTGAGGAATTCCTCCACCTGTTGGGGCGCACGGCCCACGTAGCGACTCCCGTCGAGCAGCTCGTCGAGGTGTCCCGCAACGCCGGAGAAGGCTGGGTCCGAGGCCAGCCGCTCGCGGAGGTCCGGCTCGCGGCCCTCCTTGATCTCGGTCGCGGCGAGGTGGCTGTGCACGCGGATGCGCTCGTGAAGGTCCTGGCGATCGCCGCCGGCCTTGACGGCCTCCATCAGGACGGCCTCGGAGGCCAGGAACGGCAGCTCGGCGGTCAAGTGACGCTTGACGATCGCTGGGTAGACGATCATCCCAGAGGCCACGTCCACGTAGAGGTTGAGAACCGCGTCCGTGGCCAAGAACCCCTCAGCGAGGCTCAGGCGGCGGTTCGCGGAGTCATCGAGCGTGCGTTCGAGCCACTGGTTAGCGGCCGTGTGCGCCGCGTTGCCGGTCATCTCGATGACAAAGCGGCTCAGGGCGCAAATCCGCTCGGAGCGCATGGGGTTGCGCTTCCATGGCATGGCCGAGGAGCCGATTTGCTTGGCGCCAAACGGCTCTTCGAGCTCGCGCTTGTTCGCAAGCAGGCGCAGGTCCGTCGCGAACTTGTGGGCCGACTGACAGATGGACGATAGGACCTGGAGGACCCGATAGTCGAGCTTGCGCGGGTAGGTCTGACCGGTGACGCCGAACGTACGGTCGAAGCCCATCTTCTCGGTCACCTTGGCGTCGAGCGCGCGGACCTTGGCGTGATCCCCCTCGAACAGCTCCAGGAAGCTCGCCTGGGTGCCGGTGGTGCCCTTGACGCCGCGGAAGCGGATCTGGGTTTCGACCTGCCGGAGGTCGTCGAGGTCGTGGACCAGGTCCTGAATCCAAAGGCACGCGCGCTTGCCGACCGTGGTCGCCTGGGCGGGCTGGAAGTGCGTGAAGCCGAGGGTCGGCAGGTCCTTCCACTCGCGGGCGAACTTGGCGAGCGCGTGAATCGTCGACACGACCTGGGCGCGGACAAGGCTCAGGCCATCGCGCATCACGATCAGATCCGTGTTGTCGCCGACGTAGCAGGACGTGGCGCCCAGGTGGATGATCGGCCGAGCCTTGGGGCAGACGTCACCCCACGCATGCACGTGGGCCATGACGTCGTGGCGAAGCTCCTTCTCGTACTTCGCCGCCAGCTCGAGGTCGAGATCGGTGGCGTGGGCCTTGAGCTCGTCGACCTGCTCCTCGGTGATGTTCAGACCGAGCTCACGGCTGGACTCGGCCAGCGCGATCCATAGCTTCCGCCAGGTCGTGAACTTCGTGTGGTCCGAGAAGTTGGCGCGCATGGCCCGGCTGGCATAGCGCGTGCCCAGGGGGCTCTTGTACTCGGGGTCGGGAACGTCGTCGTGGGCAGCGGTTTCTTGGTTCATCGCGCGGGGATTCTAACGGCTCCCCACCCCGGCGTCGGGTCAAGCTTCGGGAACGAGGGGGATCTGGCTGTAGAAGCGGTCGAAGGAGCGCCGGAGCTGGCGGACGCCAGCCGCGATCAGCACCAAGGCGACTCCCCAGACCCATGGATACTGGAGCCAGCCGCCCTCGGCCCGCGTTTCGATGTCGGCCCCGATGAACAGCGAGCACAGAATGATCGAGAGGCTCACGGACAAGGCGATGACCGCGCGATAGTTGCCCAGGATCTTGGACAGCGACCCCGATTGGAACGGAATCTGCTCGCCGCCAGCGACTGCCGCAACGCCCGCCCAGGGGAGTGCCGTGAGCACGTAGGGCAACAAGAACAAGAACGTGGGAATGCGGCCCGACCGGGGAGCCCCACTCGCCATGAGAGCCAGCATGGCGTAGCACACGCCAATGACCGTTAGCACGCAGACCGCAGCCAGGGCAGTGGTCAGAAATCGACGGAACGCGGTGTAACCAAGAGCCTTGCGACTGAAGGGGAGATAGCCTTGCTCGGACTCCTGAACGAGGGTCCCCATCGACAGAAGAGTGAGCGGGTAGTAGATGAGGGAGCTCGACGCGAAGAAACCGCGTGGCTCGTCCACGGTGCCAGGCCTGCGCCAGAGCGAATCAGCCATCCCCTTCAACAGGCCTCCTTCAGGAACCTCTGACCCCTCCAGCATCCAGATCATGCCGGAGCTGGCTGCCATGACCACCCCCAGTACCAAGGTCGCAGAGACCGTCACCCTGATGAAGAAACGAGCTCCCCGGCACCTCCGGAGGTAGCCCAGCGCCGCGCGCAGTCGTGAGTCCCCCGAAGCCAGGCTCGCCGACTCGCGCATCCGACCGCGAGGTGTCACCCCGTGGGGATAGATCGCTCCCGCGAGCGAAGCCCCCGTAGCCGGTCCTGCGTTTCGGAAAGCAAGGAACTGATCGACCAGGCCGGCGGTCGCGAGCAGCGCGGCGAGCCAGGGCTTCCCATCGGCCCAAGCAAGGATCGTCCCGCCGTTCAGGACGACGGTCACCGTCGCCAGGAACCAAAAGGCTCGAGGCGTATGATCCGTCTTGGCCGAAAAGGCACGTGCGCCAAGCCCGTAGGCGAACGCTGCTACAGACAGGGCCGCAAGCAAACCGACACCCGTGAAGAGCGCCATCGCGCCCGCGAGAAGCACGCATCCGGCGAAGAGAAGCGCGCTTGCACGGCGCGCCTTCCGCGCGAACGCCGGCAGCAGCACCATCGCCGGAATCGAACGGACCTGGGCGAAGCCGTTGGCGAGCATGAACCCCACAAAGAGCGGAAGCCAAACGGCGATCATGGCCGGGCGCTCAAGGGCGGGCGTGGTGTAGCCCGCGACGACCTCGTGCTCCCGAGCGAGCACAAACGCCAGAACGACCATGACGATCGTGAAGGAACGGAGAGCGTTTCCACGAATGCCGGGTGGATTCGCGTTCAGGAGCCAGGGAACGAGGCGCAGAGAGTCAGCCGTGGAGACGTTCATCAGGCCACCTCCGCCGGAACGGTCGCGAGCGGCTCAAGCAGCAGCGGGAAGAGTTCCTCGAGTGCCACGCCATGCGCCTCAACCTGCACGCCGTGGTCGCGCTCAAAAGCGCGCCGCTCGTCCTCGCCTGCGCAAACCCAGAGGTGCAGCTCGCGCCCGCTGCGCGAGGATTGCAGGACGTACGGCATCGCGGCTAGCAGAGGCCTCTCGATGGAGTCGCCGGTCACGATCCAGTGCTGGTGCTGTTCCTTCAGCGCGTCCAGATCCTCGTTCGTCCCCACACGCCCGTTGTTCAGCATCGTGACCCGATCCACGACTGATTCGATGTCCCGCAGGACGTGACTGGAGAGAACCACCGTGGAGCCGTCCTCGATCACGCGATCGCGTACGGCGCTGAGCACTGTGCTGCGAAAAATCGGGTCCTGGGCCGAGACGGGCTCGTCCAGAAGGATCAGCCTCGGGCGATGACATAGCGCGACAAGCACGGCGAGGCGCTGGCGCGCGCCGGGAGATAGCTGGGCAACCTTCTTCTCACCGTCGGCGCGGAGGTCGAACTCCTCGAGCAGGCGAGCCTCGAGGCCCGCATCCCACCCGGGCCGCATCATTGCCACGTAGCGCACCTGGCTCGTCACCGTCATCCAGCCGAGCAGTTGATACTGCTGGTCGACGAACCCGATCTGAGCGAGCCGATCATCGTCCAGGCGTCGGGAGTCCTGCCCGAGCGTCAAGCATGCCCCGTCACCTGGAATGAGCAGCCCAAGCACCGTGTGCAGCAGCGTCGACTTGCCGGCGCCGTTGCGCCCGATCAGGCCGGTGGCGGTGCCCTCGGGCACGGTCCAGTCGACGCCGCGGAGGATCGGGGAGCCGCCGAGCTCTAGCTTCAGCGCGCTGGTCTGGATGGGATAGATCGAGGTCATGGGAAGGATGGCGGCGTACGCGCCTACGAGTTCTCTAGTAAATTGCGAAGGACGCCGATGGCGACCTCGGGATCCACGCCAAGCTGGCGGATGGCGGCCACGGCCGGGGCGAGCGCGCGTTCGAGCTGGTCGCTCTCGTCGGCCTTCCTGGCATCAGGGGCCCGCGCGGCCACCACGTTCGGCTTGCCGGGGCGACGCTCGATAACGCCGAGGCGCTCGAGCTCGCTATAGGCCTTGCTGACCGTCATGGGGTTGACCCCGTGATCGGCAGCGATGGCCCGGGTCGAGGGCAGCTCTGCCCCCACCTCTAGGGTTCCTGCCGCGACTTGAAACCGCACCTGGTCCACGATCTGGCGATAGACCGGGACGCCGGAGTGGCGGTCGAGATGGCATTGAAGGGGGGGCATTTGAGGGTGTGGCACCGGTGAATGGTCACGGTTTGAACCGTGCGCCTAGGTGTATTGATATACATATACACCATATGCCGCAGGCGTCAAGAGGAGAATTACAGTCCTTGCCCCGAATTCACGTCGAGCCGGGGCCTAATCTGGCCCGATTCTGGCCCGAATCAGAACGGCCAGGGGCCGCTGCCAGCCGTGGCGGAGTACCACGTGGCGAGGCCGGCAGACGCGACGGAGGTCGCAAGCCCCGCCAGGAGCCATCGCAACAGGCCAGCGGTGTTCGCATCCTCACGGCTGAGATAGAGCGTCACCCGCACGACGAAGTACGCCCCCACCGCGTCCGATAAGGAGTCCAAGAGCGACGCGTCCCGGCCCTCAACCATCGATTGATGCACCTCGTCGGTGAATCCATAAAGGCTGACGAGGGCCACTAGCCACAGCGCCCCCACGGGCGATATCGCGGTCCACCGCAGCCCATGGGGCCCCTTCCTTCTCCCGAAGAGCGGGATCAAGAGGAGCGCCAGCACACCGAAAACGCCGGGATGAGCGAGGTTCATCAGGAACCCGCCAAACCCGCCGAATTCAAAGCCGCCGAGGCTCGGCTGCCCCGAGGACAGCACGAAAATCAGGGCTGCCCATGAGAGCGGCGCGAGCCAGCTCAGCAGGCGCGGCTGCGTCACGAGCACCGTCCCCAGAAGCCGGGCTGCCGCCACGGATTGTCCTGAGGAGGATCCGAGGGAGACCGGTCGCTCCCCGTCGCCACCGGACGATCCAGCGGTCGAG
>JBLIHL010000082.1:0-15096 GCA_047635895.1 Paracoccaceae bacterium
ACCCCTAGTGGCAGTAGTCCCAGGGGTGCTGGGGCTACGCAGTCTCCGGAAGCTGGGGGCCCGCTACGCGGATTCAGCTATGCGCGACACGCTCCTAGCCGAGTTTCATGAAGTGGTGGTTTCTTGCCTGGCAGCGAACCACCGCAAAGCCCTCCCCTGCGGCGTACCATAGTTTGCGGCCCCGTCCGCAATTCGTCATGACACTCTCCAGCGACCCCTCGCCTATGCCTGCCCCGTCCTCGGTGCAGGCGGCTGGCGTGCTGCCCCTTCGGAACGTCGGCATCTGCGCGCATATCGACGCCGGGAAGACCACGCTCACCGAGCGGGTTCTCTTTCAGACCGGCATGGAGCGGTATGTGGGGCGGGTGGATGAAGGTACCTCCGTCATGGATTGGATGAGCGAGGAGCGCGAGCGCGGCATCACGATCACCGCTGCGGCCACGCGCGTGAGCTGGAAAGGCGTCCATATCAACCTCGTCGATACGCCCGGGCACGTGGACTTCACCGTCGAGGTGGAGCGGTCCATGCGGGTGCTGGATGGCGCGGTTCTGGTTTTGGATGCCGCAGCGGGCGTCGAGCCCCAGACGGAGACCGTCTGGAGGCAGGTCCGACGCCACGCGGTGCCGGCCATCGGCTTTATCAATAAATGCGAGCGACCCGGGGCGGATGTGTTGGCCTGTGCAGCGTCCGTGGAGAGAAGGCTGGGGGCGCGCGCGCTCGTCATCGCCTACCCGATCGGCGGTGGGGACACGCAGGAGCCGCTCCAGGGGATCGTAGATCTCGTCCATCGGCGTGCCTGGGGCGTCGTGAAGCCAGGGAGTTCTGGCCTTGAGGGGCAGATCGAGCTGCCTGCGGCGGTGGCTGACGAGGTCGATGTGCTGCGGGCTGAGCTCGTGGAATCCCTGGGCGATCTCGATGACGGGATCTGTGAGCTCGTGGCCGAGGGCAGCGAACCGACGGGTGATCAGATCGCTGCGGCTCTACGGCGGCTTGTATTACGCCAGGAGGTGGTGCCGCTGCTCTGCGGGGCCGCGCTGATCGGCCAGGGTGTAGCGCTGCTCCTCGACGGGATCGCGGCCTACTTGCCAGCCCCCGAGGACGTGGCGACCCCGAAGCTTTTCGTGGCCGATGGGGGCGCTGAAGCCCCCTTGGGGCCGCTTCCCGAGCCCCTGGCCCTCGTTTTTAAGGTTCACTCGACGCAGACACGCCGCCAGCGCACCGACGTCACTTTTGTTCGGGTCTACGCCGGAGAGATCTCTGCGGGGACCCGTCTGTGGAACGATCGCGCAGGGGTCACGGAGGAGGTCCAGGGCGTTCTTCGGATCCATGCCGCGGACGTGGAGCATATTCACAGCGCAACAGCGGGCGACGTGGTGGCGCTGAGTGGCCTCCATGCGACTGGAACGGGGGATACCCTGGTTCCCGAGGGCTGCAAGCTGAGGCTTGAGCCGCCCATGCTCCCGGCGCCAGTCCTGGGCTACCTGGTCGAGCCGGTTCGCGATGAGGAGCGACTTACGCTCCGGGATGCACTCGAGCGCCTCGCCCGCGAGGACCCCTCACTCCGGCTCGCGGAGGACTCTGCCAGCGGGCAATGGCTCCTGGAGGGGATGGGGGAGCTGCACCTCGAAATTGCCTTGGCTCGAATGGCCTCAGAATTCGGTGTGAAGCCTGCCCGTAGCTCATATCGCATCGCATTTCGGGAGGTCGTGTCTGCTTCGCCGACCGGGTGCGGGGAAATCGAGCGCATGGTGGACGGGGTGCTCGGGCGAGCCATCGTCGAGGTCAAGGTCGAGCCAGCCAATGAGGGGCAAATCGGT
The DNA here is from genome assembly GCA_047635895.1 of Paracoccaceae bacterium. Taxonomy (GTDB): domain Bacteria; phylum Planctomycetota; class UBA1135; order UBA1135; genus Saltatorellus. Next base: position 1,818 of record JBLIHL010000082.1, read on the forward strand.
CGAGGCCTGAGCGTGGACTTCGCGTCAGGGGTGGCTCCAGGGCCATCCCGTGCCCGTGCGATCCGGGCAGCGCTCCTCGCAGAAGCCCAATCAGGGCCGGTGGCGGGGCACCCGGTGCGTGGGGTTCGGATTCTTGTCACCGATGTCACGTTCCCTTCTTCGGGATTTAGCGCACCCACAGGAACGGGTGACGATGAGATCGAAACGGCCCTCGAGCAGGCATCCGTCGCGGCACTTCGCGACGCGCTGAAGTCCGCCCATCGTGGTGGGAACGTCGTCGTCATGGAGCCGACGATGGCCTTTGTCGTCGAGACCCCCGACGACGCTTCGGGGGGCGTCATCGGCGACCTGAACAGCCGTCACGCTATCATGAACGAGGTTATTTCCACCGGCACGGATTCACGCCGCGTGACAGGGACGGCGCCGTTGCGGACGCTTCTGGGGTATTCAACCGCTCTGAGGTCCCTCTCGAGGGGACGCGCCACATTCAGCATGGAGCCCTCGGGCATGACTCTGTTTGCCGGTGAGATGGGCGGCGCCGCCACCCGTCCAAAATGATTTCACCGGCCGCCCTATCGGCCCGTGAGTGGGGGATCCAAGAATCATTTGAAGGAATCTGCGCCAGACCGTTGACCCCTCACTACGGCTCTCATACTCTCTTCGCCCCTTCACCCGAACAGCATGAGTTCTGGAGCAGCGCAGACCGACCGAGATGACCGCATATGGCGGCTTCCTCCACAGTGTCTGCTGCTTCCCAGATAACCCAGCTGGACGGGGCAGAGCTTTTTTGCCTACCTGGCATGCGCGAGTCAATGACCCGTGCTCCCCAGGGCCAGCAGCCGGGCCTGTCAGGACCCCCCCCCTGCTAGCAACCACTATTGGATCACTGCCTTCGGCGCTTCTTGCCGTTGGCCATTCAGTCCTTGCGCCGCCTCGCGGTGCACGAACGAGTGACAGTCCTCTGCCTCTCACGTCGCCATCTCTGCCCTGAATTCATTCAGTGCTGAGCCCAGCCGGCGCCGAGGTAGGGATCGAGCTCAAAACCACCGATCATGAGCGACCGCATTCAAATCCGCATGGAGGCCTACGACCATGAAGCACTCGACCAGTCGAGCGCCGAGATCGTGGAGACCGCCAAGCGAACGGGTGCCCGCGTGCAGGGTCCCATCCCGCTCCCGACCCGCATCGAGCGCTACACCGTTCTGCGTTCGCCGTTCATCGATAAGAAGAGCCGCGAGCAGTTCGAGATCCGTACGCACAAGCGGCTGATCTACATCTCGGAGCCGACCCCGCAGACCGTGGACTCGCTCTCGTCACTCAACATGCCGGCGGGTGTCGATATCCGCATCAAGGCCTGATTTCCAAGCGGCGTTCGTAAGCCCGGCCTCGTCCGGGTCAGTCGAGCTCTGCTACTTGTATCTTTCGCGCCGCGTGGCCAGGCGTCGCCGCAGCAACTCGCTGTGGCGCTGGTCGAACCGGCATCCCTCCCGGGTCCGTTCCCACCGATTAGCGGTGGGGCAGCGGCCTCAGGATTCACCACTCCCCCCTATGCTCTCACGTAGTGTCGGGTTCCCGCCAGTTGATCTGGTGGGGGCGCGATGCGGCCCCTGAGAGCAGAAGCCATGACGCTACTTCTGGGACGCAAGAGGGGCATGACACAGCTCTTCGCCGACGACGGCACGGTCACTCCGGTGACGGTCGTTGAGGCGGGGCCCTGCACAGTCATGCAGCTCCGCACGATGGAAAAGGACGGCTATCACGCCGTTCAACTCGGGTTTGAGGACAAGCGGGACAAGATCTCCGCAAAGCCTCAGCGCGAGGCCGCCAAGAAAATCGGTACCGCTCCGAAGCGCTTTTTGCGCGAAGAGCGCCTGGCCTCGGCCGGCGATTTCGAAGTGGGCCAATCAATCACCGCTAACGTCTTCGAAGAAGGCGCGCTCGTCGACATCACCGGGACCTCCAAGGGTCGCGGCTTTGCCGGTACGATCAAGCGGCACGGTTTCTCCCGCGGCCCCAAGACGCACGGTTCAATGAACTATCGTCGTCCGGGTTCCATTGGTTGCTCGGCCTATCCTGGCCGAGTCTTCAAGGGCAAGCGCATGTCGGGCCACTACGGCGCCAAGCGCAAGACGCTCAAGAACCTCGAGATCATCCGCGTGGATGTCGAGCGTAACCTGCTTCTCGTGAAGGGGTCCATCCCCGGCTACAACGGAAGCTTCGTTCAGATCCGCACCGCGCGCACCGGCGTCAAAAAAGGCTAAGGCAATTAGATGAAGGTCAAAAGCTACAAAGCCGGCAGCGTGGGTGAGGTTGAACTCAACGCCGCGCCGTTTGGCGAGAAGATCCTCTACCGTACTCTCAAGGACGCGGTCGTCATGCACATGGCGAACCAGCGACAGGGCACGGTGAATACCAAGGGCCGCAGTGAGGTCAAGGGTACGAACAAGAAGCCGTACAAGCAGAAGCACACAGGCCGCGCACGCGCGGGTGACGTCAAGTCGCCCATCTGGCGTGGCGGTGGTACGGTCTTCGGACCGAAGCCCCGTGACTACAGCTACCACATGCCGGTCAAGGCCCGACGCGTTGCTCTGAGGAGCGCGATCGCAGGCAAGCTCGCCGATGGTGAGCTCGTCGTGGCCGATCTTGGTGAGTGGGGCGAGCCGTCCTCGAAGTCGGCCCGCAAGGTCCTGGCTGATCTCGGTTCCCCGCGTCGCGCCTGCGTCGTGATCACCGATCGCAACCAGAACCTCTACAAGTCCTTCCGGAACTTCCCCCTCGTCTCGGTGCGCACAGCTGCAGAGCTTTGCACCTTCGACGTGGTGAACGGCGGGATTATCATCGCGGAGCAGGGTGCCATGGACGCACTCGCCGCCCGAGTCGGCGCCAAGAAAGCGAAAGCTGCGGAGAGTGACTCGTGAGCCAGCACCTCGATCGTTACTACAGCATCATCAAGAAGTCGCACGTCACCGAGAAGGCGACGAACGACTCCCTGAACCGCAACGCCTACCACTTCGTCGTTCCGACGAACGCCAACAAGGTTGAGATCCGTCACGCGATCGAAGCACTGTTCGAAGTGAAGGTCGAAACGGTCAACACGTTGACGAAGCGCGGGAAGGCCCGCCGTCGCGGATTCGTGAAGGGCCAAAAGCCCGACTGGAAGAAGGCCATGGTGACGCTCAAGGAGGGCGATTCAATCGACATCTTCTGATCCCGTTGATCCCACGCCTCGCGCGTGGGGGAGACTTGACCAGAAGCGAGCCTGACCGCTCACTCGAGAACTAATCAGCTATGCCAATCCGCAAGTACAAGCCCACGTCCGCAGGTCGCCGCCACGGCAGCGTCCTGACGTACGAAGAGATCACAAAGACCACACCGGAGAAGTCGCTTCTCCGCCCGCTCAAGAAGTCGGGTGGTCGTAACAACTACGGGCGCATCACCGTGCGCTTCCGTGGTGGTGGCAACAAGCGCCAGTACCGTCTCATCGACTTCAAGCGCAACAAGGACGGCATCCCCGCCCGCGTCGCCGCCATCGAGTACGATCCCAACCGCACGTGCTTCATTGCCCTCCTGCATTATGCAGACGGCGAGAAGCGCTACATCCTCTGCCCGATCGGGCTTGAGGTGGGGCAAACGATCCTTTCCGGACCCGACGCTGAGCCGAACCCCGGCAACGCGAAGATGCTCCGCGACATCCCGATCGGTGTCCAGGTTCACAACATTGAGCTCCAGCCAGGTCGAGGCGGTCAGATCGTTCGCTCTGCTGGCACATCGGCTCAACTCACGGCTCGTGAGGGCAAGTACGCAGTCGTGCTGCTGCCCTCCGGCGAGCTTCGCCGAGTTCACGTGACCTGCCGCGCCACTATTGGGCGCGTCGGAAACACGGACCACCAGAACGTCAAGCTCGGCAAAGCCGGTCGTCGACGTCACCTGGGTCGCCGTCCCCACGTTCGTGGTACGGCAATGAACCCGGTCGACCACCCCATGGGTGGTGGTGAAGGCCGGACTTCGGGTGGTCGTCACCCTTGTTCACCTACAGCCGTGCTCGCCAAAGGCGGCCGCACGAGACGACGCAATCACCCGACCGACGTTTTCATCATTCGCCGCCGCCGCAAGCGGAAGTAATCGGCCTCGCTGCCTGACCCTTCTCCAACCAGGAGTGGGAAGGGCAGCTCCCCGAAAACAATTACCTCTGCACGCAATTCAGGACAGCTATGTCAAGAAGCATCAAGAAGGGCCCTTACATCGACGCAAAGCTCGAGAAGAAGGTCCTCGCACAAAACGAAGCCGGCACGAAGAACCCGATCACGACTTGGGCGCGCGCCTGCACCATCTCACCCGATTTCATCGGGCACACGTTCATGGTTCACAATGGTAAGACCCACGTGAAGGTCTATATCAACGAGGACATGGTGGGGCACAAGCTGGGAGAGTTCTCGATCACGCGACTCTTCCGCGGCCACACCAACAAGAAGGAAGGCAGCAAAGCCGGCCGCTGATATGAAGAACGAAATCATCAGAGAACTCGGCGGATTCATCGCCAAGCACCGCTACGCGCGCATCTCGTCGCGTAAGGCCCGCTTGGTTGCCGACGTGATCCGAGGCCGCAACGCCAACGACGCGCTGGAAATCCTGGAACTCATGCCGCAGCGCGGCTCCGCCTTCTTCGCAAAGATAGTGGCGTCCGCCATTGCCAACGCGTCGCAGGACGAAAGTGTCGACACCAACAGCCTGATCATCGTGGACTGCCGCGCTGACGACGGTCCGATGCTCAACAACCGCCTCCGCTATCGCCCCGGCCCCCAGGGCCGCGCGATGCCGTACGCGAAGAAGACCGCTCACTTGACCGTGATCGTTGCCCCGATGGGCGCAGTCGACGGCGACTCCTCAGGACAGGACTCCTCAGAGTCAGGCTCTAACAAATCGGGCGCTGAGGCCGCGAACGCTTAATCTCATGGGACAAAAGATCCACCCAACCGGCTATCGAGTCGGAATCATCGAGCCTTGGGCTTCCCGCTGGCATGGCGGCAAGCACGACTTCGCGCGCTTCATCTACCAAGATAAGCAAATCCGCGACCACGTCCTCAAGGAGTACGGCTCAGCCGGCATTCCGCGCATCGAAATCGAGCGCACGAGCGACGCAGTCAACGTGATCATCTACACGGCGCGTCCCGGCGTCCTTGTCGGTCGCAAAGGCGTCCGCATTGACCAGCTGAAGAGCGATCTCCAAGGCGTGACGGACACCACGGTGCACCTCACGATTCACGAGGTCAAGCGTCCGGAACTGTCCGCTGGCCTTGTGGCTGGTGCCATTGCTGAGCAGCTCAAGCGTCGTATGGCGTTCCGCCGCGCGGTGAAGATGGCAGTTCAGTCGACGATGCAGGCCGGCGCCCTCGGCGTGAAGGTCATGATCAACGGTCGCCTCGGCGGCGCAGAGATGGCTCGCCAGCTCCAGGAACGTGAAGGTCGCGTGCCGCTTTCGACGCTGCAGGCCAACGTCGAGTACGGCACCGCACTTGCCCGCACGGGCTACGGTGTCATCGGCATCAAGGTCTGGATCTACAAAGGCGACATCGAGCGCGGCGAGAAGGTCAACCACCGCGTTACGTCGGCAGCCGGTGGTCGTTACGACCGCGGTGGTCCCGGCGGATCGCGTCGCGGCAGCCGCCGTGGCGGACGTGGACGCGGCGGTGGCCGCGGGGGCGGCGGCGGTCGTGGCCCTTCTGCTCCCCAGGGTTCCATCACTGAAGGAGGTGCCTGATGGCTTACATGCCGAGGCGCATCAAGCGCCGTCGCGTTTTCCGCGGCAAGATCAAGGGACTGGCTACGCGGGGCAACCGCGTATCCTTCGGCGACTACGGCCTTCAGGCCCTGGACGCAGGCTGGATCAACGGTCGCCAGCTCGAGGCTAGCCGTATTGCGGCGAACCGCGCCACGCAAGGCGCCGCCAAGATCTGGATCCGCGTTTTCTGCCACAAGCCGATCTCCTCGAAGCCGGCCGAGACCCGAATGGGTAAAGGTAAGGGTGACGTGGACTACTGGGCCGCTGAAGTGCGCCCGGGCACGATTCTTTTCGAGCTCGGAAACGTCACAGAAGACAAGGCAAAGCTGGCGTTCAAGCGCATGGCTCATAAGATGCCGATCAAGGTCCGGATGGTGAAGAGGGTGCCGACCACCTAAGCGAGGACCAGGCTTGTGGCCGCCATGCTTGAGACCGACATCACGTCATGTCTCTGGCCCATCTGCTGACGCAGGTGGAGCGGTCAGGCGTCCCTTCGGGGCGTCCTCCCGAAGCGGCCAAGCCTTCCCTCTGCTACCTGGGTACTAATTGCTATGAAAGTTGAAGACATCCGCGCCAAAACGGACGCGGAGCTCGAATTCGAGCTCAAGAACATCAAGAAGGAACTCTTCGAAGCGCGCTTCCGCGCCTCGATGGGAACTGACGCGAAGACGGGCCGCATCCAAGTGATGCGCCGAACCGTGGCGCGGATCACCACTGTCCTGCACGAGCGCTCTAAGGGCGTACGTGGCGCCAGCTCTAAGTGAGCCCCAAGGAACTGAAGCGATGACTACATCAACAGAAAACAGCGGCGCCGATCGTGGCAGTCGACGGAGCGTCCAGGGCATTGTCTCTGGCAACGGTTCTGACAAGACGATCGCCGTTCGGATTGAGCGGATGTTCAAGCACCCGAAGTACAAGAAGTACATCCGGCGCCACTCGAAGATCCACGCCCATGACGAGACCAACGAAGCCCAAGTGGGTGATCGCGTCGAGCTCATGGAATGCCGTCCCATGTCGAAAACGAAGCGCTACCGCTTGACCCGCGTGGTCGAGCGTCCTTCGCTTCCCGACGGGGCCCTTCGTCCTCAAGAAGTTCAGGCTGCAGCTACGGCTGACGCCATGGGCGACAAAACAGCGGAGGCAGGCTCGTGATTCAAATGCAAACCTACCTGGACGTCGCCGATAACACCGGTGCCAAGCAAGTCCAGTGCATCAAAGTTCTCGGCGGTACGAACCGCCGCTACGCCGGCCTCGGCGACATCGTGGTGGCTTCTGTGAAGAAGTCCATCGCGGGCAGCGAGGTCAAGACCGGCACCATCGTCAAGGGCGTGATCGTTCGGATCAAGAAGAACACGCGCCGTGCAGACGGCAGCTACGTGCGCTTCGACCGCAACGCTCTCGTTCTGGTCGACGGTGAAGGAAACCCGAAAGGAACGCGCATCTTCGGCGCCGTGGCACGCGAGCTTCGCGACCGCAGCTTCATGAAGATCGTTTCGCTCGCCCAGGAGGTGATCTGATGCACGTTAGAAGCGGAGACCAGGTCATCGTGATCTCAGGCAACGACAAGGGCACCACCGGTGAAGTCATCGAAGTGCTCCGACAGCGCAACCGGGTTGTGGTCCGCGGAGTTAACCTCCGCACCAAGCACGTGAAGCCGACCCAGTCCAGCCCCCAGGGAGAGCGCGCCGAGCGCGAGTTCCCGATCCACGCGAGCAACGTTCAGTTGATCGACCCCGCGACCGGCAAAGGAACGCGTAAGCGTCCCACTGCCTGAGTCCTTTGCTCCCGTCGAGCGGGTTCCTTCGGGAACCCAATCTGATGGGGGGCCCCCCTCATACCTTTTCGCCAAACGCAAGCCGACACAGACCGGTACGCACGACACATGGCACGCCTCAAAGAAACATACACGTCCAAGGTCCGCCCCAAGCTGGCGGAGTCCTTCGGGATCAAGAACATCCACGCGATCCCTCGCCTCGAGAAGATCGTGGTGAACATGGGAGTCTCCGGTGCAGTGGAGTCCAAGTCCAAGGTCGAAACGGCCGCCAGGGACCTGGGCACCATCACCGGGCAGAAGCCCACGATCCGCAACGCCAAGAAGTCCATCGCAGGGTTCAAGCTCCGCGAAGGAATGCCGATCGGCTGTGCCGTGACGCTGCGCAACGAGCGCATGTGGGAGTTCGCTGACCGACTTATCGCCGTCGTCCTGCCTCGTATCCGCGACTTCCGCGGCGTCAAGGACAAGCTGGACGGCCGTGGAAACTTCACTCTCGGTCTCTCCGAGCAGTCGATTTTCCCCGAGATCCCGTTTGACCGCATCGAGTTCCAGCAGGGCATGGACATCACGTTCGTGACCAGCGCCGAGACCGACGAGCAAGGCTACATGCTGCTCAAGGAACTCGGGATGCCCTTCATCGACCGCAACGCTAAGGCCTGAGGCCGAGAAGAGGAGAATCAGAGCTATGATGACCGACCCCATTGCCGACATGCTTACGCGCATTCGGAACGCCAACTCGATCGGCCGCAAGACGGTTGAAATGCCCGCATCTCGTATGCGTGTTGGTATCGCCAACGTCCTCAAGGACGAAGGCTTCATTGAAGACTACAAGGTGCAGGAGGGGAAGCCGACGAGCATCCTCACCGTGGAACTCCGCTACGGCATTGACGGCGAGAAGGTGATCCGATCGATCATCCGCGTCAGCAAGCCTGGCCGGCGTGCCTACGCAGGCCTGAAGGAGTTGAAGCCTGTCCTCCGCGGGCAGGGCATCAACGTCCTCTCGACGCCGAAAGGCATTCTTTCAGACCGCAAGGCGCGCGAACTCGGCGTCGGTGGTGAGCTCCTCGCTGAGGTCTACTGATCCTTCAATATGTCACGTATCGGCAAAGCACCAATTTCGATCCCAACGGGCGTCCAAGTGGACCTCAAAGGGCGCGACGTTAACGTCAAGGGCCCCAAGGGTAACCTTTCCATCACACTTCGCCCTGAAGTGGAGTTCAGCGTTGAGGGCAACGAGGCTACGGTCTCGCTCAACGGTTCCGGCGCACCTCGCGCCGCTCGTGCCTACCACGGCATGACCCGCGCACTTGTGGCCAACATGGTCGAAGGCGTCACCAAGGGCTACGTCAAGAAGCTCGAGATCATCGGAGTGGGTTGGAACGCCAAGGTTCAGGGCGACAAAGTCGTTCTGAACATCGGCTTCTGCCACGACGTTCCGATGCAGATGCCCGAGGGCGTCAAGGCTGAATGTCCCAACCCGACCCATATCGTCCTCACGGGCGTCGACAAGCAGTCGGTGGGACAGGTAGCTGCGGAGATCCGCAAGGTTCGTCCGCCTGAGCCGTACAAAGGCAAAGGCATCCGCTACGAAGGCGAGTACGTCAAGCGCAAAGCAGGTAAGAGCTTCGGCTCCTGATCGGAAACCAAGAGATGAAGTCAACCGTACTCCTCAAGAACAAGCGTCGCGATCGCCGCGCCAACAGCGTCCGTCGTCGCATCCGCGCCAACGCGGATCGTCCGCGGCTCTCCGTGCACCGTACATCGAAGCACATTTCGGCCCAGGTCATCGACGACGTCACTGGTCACACGCTCTGCGCTGTGTCCACGACCTCGAAGAAGCTGGCTGAATTGCTGGACGGCAAGACCAAGTCGCAGAAGGCCGCCGTTATCGGCGGAGAGATTGCGCGTCTTGCCAAAGACAAGAACGTCACCGAGGTCGTGCTCGACCGCGGCTACTCCCGCTACCACGGGCGCGTCAAAGCGCTCGCCGAAGCCGCCCGTGAAGCCGGCCTTTCGCTCTAATCCAGATGAAGACTCACGTCGAATACCTCGATCACGCCGACATCCAGGAAGCAGGCGAGCTCTCAGAGCAACTGCTCCAGGTCAACCGCTGCGCCGCAGTGGTCAAAGGCGGCCGCCGCTTCTCGTTCTCCGGTCTTTGCGTCGTCGGCAACCGCAGTGGCGTTGTTGGCTACGGCTTTGGCAAGGCTCGCGGTGTTCCGCAGGCCATCGAGAAGGCGAACAAGGACGGGCGCAAGCACCTCCAGCACGTTCCGCTGACCTCAGTGGGTTCGATCCCTCATGAGGTGATCGGAGAGTTCTGCGCTGCACGCGTCAAACTGATCCCGGCCTCTGAGGGTACGGGCATCATCGCGGGCTCCTCAGTCCGCGCCGTTGCGGAGATGGCAGGCATTAAAAACCTGCTCTCCAAGTCGATGGGGTCTACCAACCCGATCAACCTCGTCAAGGCCACGCTCGACGCTCTTGCCCAGCTCCGCACGCCCGCGGAAGTGGAAGAGCTCCGCAAGATCAAGCTCTAGGAGCACCTGATATGGATCTCAAAACTGTTTGCGCCAAAGGCGTCAAATACGCCAAGCGCATGCGCATTGGCCGCGGTACCGGCAGTGGTAGCGGCAAGACTTCTGGTCGTGGCCACAAGGGTCGCGGTCAGCGTTCCGGCGCCAGTCGCCGAGCTGGCTACGAAGGTGGCCAGATGCCCATCTACCGCCAAGTGCCCAAGGTTGGTTTCACCAACGCACGCTTCCGGACTGACTACACCATCCTCAACGTTGGCGATCTGTCAGCGTTCTCCGATGGCACGACGGTCGACCTTCAGCAGATCCTGGATCAGGGTCTCGCCTCGAAGACGTCCAACCTTCTCAAGCTGCTCGGGAACGGGGACGTCACGGTCAAGCTGACCGTCCGCGCCCAGAAGTTCTCCAAGAGCGCGCAAGAGAAGATCGAGCAGGCCGGCGGCTCAGTCGTCATCCTTGACAACCTCGGACGTGAAGTGACGGCTACGGCCGACGCTTCCTGATCCGTGACTCAAGCTCGACTCTTGACGTTAGCTTCACCGCACTTCCACTTCCCCACCCTCCAACCCCCAACGTAATCCACCGTGGAGAACAACTTCATCAAGCTGTTCAAGATTCCGGAGACCCGTCGGCGCATCCTGCGTACGCTCGGGCTTCTGGTCGCGTACAGGGTTGGGTTCCAGATCCCGATTCCGGGTATGGATCCGAAGTTCCTGTCGGAAACGGCTGGCGACTCGATCTTTGGTCTGCTGTCAGCCCTCTCAGGGGGCGCGATCGGTCAGACCACGATCTTCGCTCTCGGCATCATGCCCTTCATCTCGGCGTCCATCATCTTCTCGATGCTCACCAAGGTGTCCCCTCAACTCGAGGCGGTCGCTAAGGAAGGTGCAGCAGGACAGAAGAAGATCAATCAGTGGACTCGTTTGACGACGGTTCCGATTGCGCTGGTCCAGGCCATCTTCATCTATACCGGGGTCTTCCTTCAGAACCCGCAGATGATCGATGGGTCGATGCGGGACAACAAGGTCGGTCTTGCCTTCATCGTGATCGGTGCGCTGCTGACGGGTGCGCTGCTCGTCATGTGGATCGGTGAACTCATCACCGAGTACGGCGTGGGCAACGGCGCCTCTCTGATCATTATGGCTGGCATCATCGCGGGCATGCCCTCGTCGATCGCGCAGCTGAAGGAGAACGACAATTTCTGGAACGTCATGGTGTTCCTCCTCATTGTTTGGGCGATCACGATCTTCGTCGTGGTGTTCATGCACAAAGGAGCGCGCCGGATTCCGATCCAGTACGCACGTCTTCAGCGCGGACGGAAGGTCTACGGCGGTCAGCGCCACTTCCTGCCGCTCAAGGTCAACATGGCGGGCGTGATGCCCATCATCTTCGCATCAGTCCTGTTCGTCATCCCCGGCATCCTCTTCGGATGGGCTGGCTGGGACTATGGCCAACGGATGTTCAGCGACCCCACGGGCTTCGTTTACACGGCGCTCTACCTCGTCCTGATCTTCTCGTTCTGCTTCTTCTGGAACCGCCTGATGTTCCAGCCTGAAGAGATCGCCAAGAACCTGCGCGAGCACGGCTCCTTCATCCCCGGCATCCGCCCGGGAGCGAAGACGGCCGAGTACCTTTCACGCGTCCTGACGAGGATTACCCTCGCTGGCGCTGCATTCCTGGCCGTTGTCGCGGTGCTGCCGGCCTTCATCACGAAGGACTCCAGCCTCACGATGGAGATGCGCTACTTCCTCGGCGGTACCTCGGTGCTGATCGTGGTGGGCGTGGCTCTTGAACTCGTCGACAAGCTCCAGGCCCAACTTGTCATGAAGGCTTACGATGGGGGGGGCGCGCCGCCAGCGGCGGGCTCCAGTCCCGGAAAAGGCAAGGGCGTGGCCCGCGGCGGCGCCTCCTGGACCAAACGAGACGGGGAGGCGAAAGCGACGTGAGTCTTGCGACTCATCCGTCCCCGTAGCGTCTAGCACCAGCCCATGGCAAAAGAAGAACCGATCACAGTCGAGTGCATCGTGACCGAGGCTCTCCCCAATGCTCGCTTCAGAGCAAAGTTGGAGTCCGGCCACGAAATCCTCGCACACGTCTCCGGCAAGATGAGGATGCACTACATCCGCATCCTGCCTGGCGATAAGATCACCGTAGAAATGTCACCCTACGACCTCACCAAAGGTCGAATCACTTGCCGAGGAGAGCGCCGCAGACGCGGTGGCCGCGGCCGGAGGAGAAGAAGAAGATGAAAGTCCGAAGCAGCGTGCGGCGCATGTGTGCCAAGTGCAAGATCGTCCGCCGCCGTGGTGTCGTACGCGTTATCTGCGACGCCGACCCTCGCCACAAGCAGCGTCAAGGCAAGTAAGTGCCGGGCCGACTGGCCTGGACACCAGCTTGATCGCTGGTTCCACCATTGGCAGGTCAATATGGCCGGTCCCTACAACAACTGAGCTCAAAGAAATATGGCACGTATCATCGGCGTCGACATTCCTAACGACAAGCGTTTGGAAGTCAGCCTCACCTACATCTTCGGCGTAGGCCGCAAGACGGCACTAGACGTCTGCCGAGATCTGAAACTCGATCCCGGCATGAAAGGCCGGGACCTCAACGAGGTCCAGGTCACGGAGATCGCTACCCATCTCCAGAAGAACTACAACGTCGAGGGTGAGCTTCGACGCACTCTCGCGCAGGCGATCTCTCGCCTGCGTGACATCGGCTGCTACCGTGGCCTTCGCCACCGTCGTAGTCTTCCAGTTCGCGGTCAGCGGACCCGAACCAACGCCCGTTCGCGCAAGGGACCGAAGAAAACGGTCGCTGGCAAGAAGTCCGTCAAGAAGTGATCTCGCTCTGGCGCGGATCGTCGCTCTCGAGAGCTCCCCATGTGGGACTTCTGGGAGCTGCGCCGTGCCGGTCGGAACGCCCAACACACCCTCCTCGCGAGATCGCGAACCCAACCCAGACCCGAGCGGCTGCGTGCAGCTGATTCGAACTACCACTCATGGCCAAGAGCACCAAGCGCAAGGCGAAAAAGAATATCGTCAAGGGGATCGTCCACGTCAAGTCGACGTTCAACAACACCCATGTGACGATCACGGACCCAGCCGGCAACACGATTTCGTGGGGCACGGCAGGCAGCCAAGGGTTCAAAGGAACCCGCAAGAGCACACCGTTTGCCGCCCAGCGCGCGGCCGA
>JBLIHL010000083.1:0-14813 GCA_047635895.1 Paracoccaceae bacterium
TTACCCGTGAAGTCTTCTTCGAACTGGATGTCCTTCTGGATCATCGCGCAGGACGAGAAGCCAAGGAGCGCGGCCAGTGGGAGGGCACGGGCGATGAACGAACCAGGTGATGCAGCAGTCATGGGTAAAATCAGCGCATGCGCCGGAGCGCATGTCTTGGGGGGGGGCGTGTTCGAACAGGGGGGCGGGCAGCTCAAGCGAGGGAGGGTGGTACCAGCACCATTCTGTCACCTCGGGCCCGTCACTGCGAGGATCGGATCCGAGGCCGAGGGCTCAAAGTCCTAACTGGCCGTTAACTCAAACGTTCCTCAGAGCCCATAGAAGGCATTCGCAGCGGCTTCGGCCGGGGCGGTTCTTGCGATCCGCTCGGCCATCCATCGGGCACGTTCACGGAATCGAGGCTCCCGCACCAACCGTTGGACGGCATGCGCCAATGCGAGGGAATACCCGTTCGGGTCTCGGCCCGGATCCCCGTCCGATCGGAGCCCGAAGCCGTGGTATTCAATCTGTGCCGCGTGGTCGAACTGGTCGTAGTCGTGGGGCCACACGGCCGCCGGGACTCCCTCGGACAGCGCGGCGTAGCTGATTCCGCTTCCGCCGTGATGCACGATCGCGGCGTAGTTGCCGAGGTTCTTGCCGTACGGGATGTACGGAAACTCGAAGCCGCTCGGACCGATTTGTCGCACAGGTTCTCTGGATCTCGCGGCCTCTACGTCCCCGCGTGAAAAGTGGACTGTCCAGCCTGGGAGGTGAGGGCTGAACTCCAAGGCGATTCGGGCGGCTCGTTCCTTGGCCCAGAGCAGATGAGTGCCGATCGTGACTGGCAGGTGGGGAGTCCTGTCCAGGATCGGGGGCGCGGGTGGGCTCTGGATCGGACTTCCGATGGCCGGCCCAACAAGCTCCATGGCCGCGGGCCCATCGTCCCGCGGGAACTCGAACTCCGGTAGCCCAGTGCCTTGAGGTCACAGGCCACCGTCAGCGCGGGAGATAGATGCCCCGCGAAGGGAGGCAGCACCCAGTCGATGGGTAGGGCTCCATCGCTAGGTGTCATAGGCACCCATTCAGCTCGCGGAGGGTCCACTCTAGAGCCGCGCGATGCTCTCGCGGTTGTGCCCTGCTCCGAGGACGATGGCGCCCTGGGACTGGAGCGAGCGCGCAGCCGCTTCCCCCAGGAAGCCTGTGGCACCCGTGACGAGGACTCGAGAGTTTGGGAGGTCGCACTCCATGGATCAGAAGATCGGGAGCGCGCCCGCCATGGAAAGCCCTGCGCCGGTGCCAAACAGGAGGGCGCGCTGCCCGCGCTTGAGCCGTCCGGTCTGGACCGCCTCGTAGAGCGTGCACGGAAGTGAAGCGGCGACGCAGTTCCCTAGCCTGTCGAGCGTGACGACCGTGCTATCGGGCAGGATTCCAATCCGCTCCATCTCCTCAAGGGCCGCCTTGCTGGGTTGACGAATGATGGCCACGTGGATTGTCTCCGATGGCTCGGTGCTGTCCATGCCGCTGGTTCGCAGGGATGGGTGGAAGTCGGCGAAGAAGCGTCCCGCGCGCCTAAGGCACATCTGGAGGACGGCCTGTCCATTCATCTGGAAGTGGAAATCTTCGGGCACGGCGTCGGCGCGAAAGGGATGCAGCTTGGTTCCGCCGCCGCGGATCGAGGTCAGTTCGGCGCCTTCGCTCCGTGTGCGAATGAGAACGCGCTCAAAGGAGCTCGCGGACTTGTGCTCGGCTCGCTCGACGATCGCCGCCGCGGCCGCGTCTCCCCACAGCGATTCGGACATGGGGTCGACACAGGATTCGCCCCTGGAGGCGGTCTAGGTGCTGACGATGGCGATGCGTCAATGGGTGCCCGCAACGATCATGGACGCGGCCACGTCGAGGGCGGCGATGAAGCTCAGGCAGGTCGCGTGAACGGTGAGGCAGGGGATCCCTGATCGGTGCAGTCCGAGCGCCCGCTAAATGAGCTTCTCGATGACCGCGCCTGCGAACGTCAGTACGAGGAAGAAGCCGCACATGTCCGTTACGGTCGTGAGGAGCGGTCCTGATGCGAGGGCCGGGTCGACGCCGAAGCGCTTGAGGACGAGCGGCACGCACCCGCCAATGATGACTGCCAGCATGGTGTTGAGCATGAGCGCGACGCCGATGACGATGCCCAGCCACGGGGAACTGGAGTAGGCCCAGGCTGCACCGCCGACCAGCACTCCAAGGCAGAGCCCGTTGATGACGCCGACGGACACCTCCTTGAGGGCGGTTCGCAGGATCTCGGTCGGCCGGACAACGCCCAGGGAAAGCTCTCGCATAGTTACTGCGACGGCCTGGTTGCCTGAGCAGCCGCTCATATCCGAGAGGATCGGTAGGAAGACCGCAAGCGCAATCACCTGCCTCAGCGTCTCCTCGTTGGCGGCGATGACGCTGGCTGCGATCACGTTGAGGACGACGTTGACGCTCAGCCAGGAGAGTCGACGACGCGCGCGAACGATGAGGGGCATCGTGCGCAGTTCCTCGCCGCCAACGATGCCCTGTGTCAAGCGGTAGGCCCTGTCGCTGCGCTCGGCCATGCGCTCTTCCACGGAGCTGCGACGGAGCACGCCGAGTAGATGGCGATGCTCATCGACCACCGGGACGGCGTTGAAGGAGATCGTGTCGAAGAGTGCGTGCAGCTCCTCGACGGACGACGTGTCGAGAGCGAAGCGCGGTTGGCCCAGCATGATCTCGGAGATCGGCTTCCACGGGGGCGTCAGGAGGAGCGAGCGCAGGTAGAGCACGCCCTCGAGGCGCCCCGCACTGTCGGTGACGTACACGTACTGGACGTCGAAGTCTTCGTAGCGCTCGGCGTTGCCTTGGAGGTCAGCGACGACGTCGCCAACGGCGGCGGTGCTATCGTAGGCCAGCTTCTCGCAGACCATCAGGCCGCCGCACTCGTCATCCTCGTACTTGCTGAGGGCGCGAATGTCGATGGCATCCGCGGGAGTCATCTCGTTGTAGATGGCCTCGGCGGCTTCGGTAGTAAGCTCGCCCACCAGGTCGGCGGCGTGGTGGCTTGGCAGCTCCTCGACGATCCGCGCCGCGAGGTCGGCGGGCATGTGCCCGATGGCGTCCGTGACCTGCGACTCCGGGAGGCCCTCGATGATCTCGGCGGCCTCCTCGGCATCTACCGTCTCGAGCAGCCGCTCACGCGCGGCGTCGGTGAGGCGACTGACGGCGAGGGTTCGGTCGTCCGGCGAGAGCTCGTCGAGGAATTGCTCCAGGACCTCCCGCTCGGCTGACTCGACCACGTCGGACAGTTCACGCCATGAATGCTCGCCCATAGGAGCGAGACTCTAGCGAGGGACGTTCCGCACGACGCTTCAATTCTCCGAAGTCGCCCTCCACAGGGCATCAGGAGCGGGAGTTCTCGCCGTCCGCGCTTCAGGGGCCCAGCATCGATCTGTTGAGGTAAGCGGTGATTGCACTGACGGAGCGGTACTCACATGAATCACCTCGGTTCTTCCAGGCCCATTCCACGGCTGGGCTAACTCACGCTCCTGGGAGGGGGAGCGGAGCCTGATCGTCGAGCTGCAGGTGCGCTCCTCCCGGGAGGACCGTGCGTTCGGAGCCCCTGGTCTATTCACCTACGATCGCATTCACGCCCCGCTCGCCTGCCCCGCCAGTCTCGGGCCACCTTTAACGGCACCTACCCCACCGCACTCCCTGCGGCTACTTGTCCGCGTGTGCCGACGATTCGTAGGAACGAGTCTCCCTGAGCGCATCGAACCAGCAGCCAGATCCGGTGATCCGAAGCTTCAGTTCGCCGCTTCCGAAGGGCTCCGATTCGACGACCCACGCGATCGACGTCCTTGCTGGAGAGCGAACTATTCGGTCACGTTGAAAGAGCCTTCACGGGCGCGAGCCGCGGTCGACGCGGATACTTCGAAATGGCGCACGGGGGGACTCTCTTCCTGGATGAAGTGGGGGATCTAGAGCCTGCTGTGCAGGTCAAGCTGCTTCGCGTTCTCCAGGACAAGCGCGTCCAGCCGGTCGGCAGCGAACGGGGGATGGACGTAGACGTGCGGGTGATTGCGGCAACGAATCGGAGTCTCGGGCAGGCTGTTGACGACGGGAGCTTTCGGTCGGACCTCTACTACCGGCTGAGCGTCGTCAAGCTCCAGGTCGTCGATCGGTCGACCTGTTCGGGGGGCCACTGAAGAGGCGCTGGCGTTGCTTCTAGCGTATCCCTGGCCTGGCAACATGCGCGAGCTGGCCAGCGTGCCCGAGCGGGCCGTCCTGCTCAGTCAGGGCCCCGAGATCGGCCCGATGGACTTACCTGCGGAGCTGCGCGGGCTTGGCGCGCCGGTGGGTATGGCCGCGTTACGGGGGTACGCCCGGACCGCGGCCCCTGAGGCCTCACCCGTTACAGCGCCCAAGGCCATGGACCTGAAGCCTTTCAAGGGAGCGCGAGGAAAGGTGCTTGACTCCTTCGAGCTTGAGTACTTCACGACACTCCTGACCGAATGCCGGGGGCATATTCGTGATGCAGCCAAGTGTCGCGGCCTACGGCGACAGGCGCGCGGATCCGCGCAGCTGCTTCAGCGCGTACTCGCGCGACTGGGCTTCGCCTCGCGACGGATAGGGTCCTTCCGTGCGAGCGAGCTTCCACGGGCGGGCGGAGCGCGTGGACTTCGCCCCGCCGCGTGCTTCTCCGTTGTGCTGGGCCAGCCTGGCGTCCACGTCCTTGGCAATCCCGACGTAGGTCATGGACCTCGCCTCGGACTGCAGGACGTAGACGAACCAGTCGCTAGTCAGCTCTTCTGGCATCAGGCGGCGTCGCCATCGGAGTCGGAGTCGGGCTTAGATTCGGCCTCGGACTTCGCGTCAGGCTCCTGCTCGACCTCTTCCGACTTCTTGGGGGCGTCTTCCAGGCGGCGGAGGCCCATGGGCACCGTCGGCTCAAGGCCCCGCTTGTCGTACTCGTCGAGCGTGAAGGAGTCGACCGCGACGACCGCGTGGCGAGCTTCCTCGGCGCGCGCGATGAGGTCCGCGTCCGCCGACGTGATGATGCCGAGGCGAAGGGCGTCTGCCTGGAGAAGGGCCGGTGCCTTCTTCTGGAGCTGCTTCTTCTTCACGGCCTCTTTGATTCGCTTCTGGATGCTGTCCGCTTCGGTGCAGAGGGTGAGCGCGTGCTCCATCTGGCCGACCGTCTCGTCGAGGGCCGTCGGGATGTACATCCCTGCGGTCATGCGATCGCGCTGCTCGCCCGGCTTCTGCATGGCCTGGGCGACCTGCTGCATGGTCTTGTCCCCGGGGCCGGTGCCCATGGAGTTCATGCGCGACCAGAAGCCGATGGGGTAGCGGAAGAACCAGCCGAAGATCGGCACGTTGAAGTTGCGGAAGATCCCGTCGAAGCCTCTTTGAATCTCGGCGAGGCAGTGCTGCATCGCGTAGTGCATGTACGGCACGTCCTCTTTCTTGCGGCCCTCGGCCTCGAAGCGGCGGAGCACCGCGTTCGCGAGGTAGAGGTTCGAGAACACGTCCGCGAAGCGTCCCGTCAGCGCCTCACGGCGCTTCAGGTCTCCGCCGAGCATCGCCATGGCCATGTCGGCCATTGTGGCGAAGGACGCCGAGGCCCACGAGAGCTTGCGGTAGTATCCCGCAGCCGGTCCGGTTACCGGGGCAGTGGCAAACATGCCGCGGGTGGCAGAGAGCACGACCGAGCGCGACATGTTGCGGACGACGTGCCCGATGTGACCGAAGAAGGCCTTGTCGAAGGCGCCGCTGTCGTTCTTCTCGACGGCCATGACCTCGTCCCAGGCGTAGGGGTGACAGCGGATCGCTCCCTGTCCAAAGATGATCAGCGTCCGCGTCAGGATGTTGGCGCCTTCCACGGTGATACTGATCGGCGTCGCCATGTAGGCGTGAGCGATCGGGTTGCGCGGTCCCATGGAGATCGCCTTGCCGCCGAGGATGTCCATCGTGTCGGTCACGCACTCGCGGGCCAACTCGGTGAAGCTGTACTTCGCGATAGCGGTGACGACCGCCGGCTTGGCGCCGCCGTCCAGCCCGCCGCAGGTGGTGCGGCGTGCAGCCTCGAGGATGTACGCCTTGCCGCCGACGCGGGCGAGCGCTTCTTCGATGCCTTCGAACTTGCCGATCGGCAGGCCGAACTGCTTGCGGACCGCCGAGTAGGCGCCGCCGATGCGTGCCATCATCTTGGCGCTTGCTGCGGCCGAGGCGGGGAGGGAGATGCCGCGGCCAGCCGCGAGGCATTCCATCAGCATGCGCCATCCTTGTCCGATGCCAGCGCGGCCACCGATGATGACCTCATCGAGTTTGACCTCGACGGCATGACCCTCGGTGGGGCAGTTGAAGAACGGAACGCCGAGCGGGTCGTGGCGCTTGCCAAGCACGATCCCTTCGGTCTTCGAGGGGATGAGCGCACAGGTGATGCCGCAGTCTTCGCCCTTGCCGAGGTGGTTCTCGGGGTCACGGAGACGGAAGGCCAGGCCGAGTACGGTCGAAACCGCCGCGAGCGTGATGTAGCGTTTGTCCCAGTTCAGGCGGACCCAGAACTCACCGTCACGCTCGAAGACCTCGCCGCTGGCGCTCATGCCACCGGCGTCCGAGCCTGCGTTCGGCTCGGTCAGTGCGAAGCACGGAATGTCGGTTCCGTTCGCGAGGCGGGGGAGGTAGTGATCCTTCTGCGTGGGCGTGCCGTAGTGGGTCAGGAGCTCGGCCGGGCCGAGCGAGTTCGGCACCATCACGGTGATACCCAGCGGGCCCGAGCGGGAGGACAGCTTCTGGACCACCGCGCTGTTCATCGAGGCTGAGAAGCCCTTGCCGCCGTACTCCTTCGGAATAATGAGGCCGAAGAACCCTTCGTCCTTGAGGTACTGCCAGACGTTCTCGGGCAGGTCGCGATCCTGGAAGACCTTCCAGTCGTCGGTCATGCGGCAGACCACTTCGCAGGGGCCGTCGATGAAGGCGCGCTCTTCCTCGGTGAGGTCCGGGTAGGGCTCACTGAGCGTCCGGTTCCAATCCGGCTTACCGCTGAAGAGCTCGCCGTCAATCCAGACGGTGCCGGCCGTGAGCGCCGTGCGCTCGGTCTCTGAGATGACGGGAAGGAACTTGAGCGCCTTCATCGTCTTCATGACCGGCGCCGAAACAAGCAACCGGCGGACCTTTGGCAGGTTGAACACCGCCATGATCACGGCGTAGGCCAGGACCCATGGCCACGAGAACAGTCCAAGCGCCAGGACGCCGCCGAAGGCGGTCCAGGCGAGAATGGGGGCGGAGACGTAGCCGAGCGTCAGAGCGCCGACGAGCGTCGCCAGGATTAGCCACGGCCATGCAACGGCATGGAGAAACCCGAGAAGCGCTATTGGAAGTGTCATGGCGGTGAGGGTCATGGAATTAGCCCGCCAATGGCGGTTTTGGCGAAGCAGTGGTCCCGTCCGGGAGGGGCCCGGAACGTGGTGCGGTGGGGGGCTCCGGGTCAGATCCGGAGGAGGACCCAGGGAGCGACCCTGGAAGAGACTCAGGAGCGTGGCCAGTGAGATGGCCAGTCGGAGCGGAGAGGGCAGCAGCGCAAGTGGCCTTGATGGTGTGCTGAATGAGCGCCTCGCGATCGATGCGAATATCGATACGCTTCGCCACTAGAAGCGCCACAAGCCCGTGCAGGTTGGACCAGACGGCGGTGCCGGCCAGAAGACCGACGTCGGGGGACATCTCTGCCACCTTGCTGAAGGCGTCGAGCGTCGCGCGCGCGCGGCGATACGAAGCCGCGGGGTAGCGCTCCATTTGCTCAGCGCGGAGCATGAACATGATCTCGTAGTAGGTTGTGCGCTCGAGCCCGAATCGGATGTACGAGTCAGCGGCGCGCTCGAGTCGTTCCCGGACCGTTCCCTCGCCATCGACGGCGGCGATCATGCGGGTATTCAGCTCCTCGAAGCCCTCTTCGATCAGCGCGTAGATGAGCGCATCCTTGCTCTTGAAGTAGAGGTAGATGCTCGTCGCCGTGCAGCCGACCGCGCCGGCGATCCGCCGCGTGGAGAGCGCCGTATAGCCCTTCTCCTCCAGGACGCGTCGGGCTTCGTCCAGGATGGCTTGCTTCAGGTCAGTGCCTGTGGCTCGCTGCGGGTCGGGCATAGGAAGTTGCGATTGAGGTCTCGGGGCGCCCCCGGTAGAGACCGGCAATAGAGCTTGTAGGACATCGGCCATTCCTGGTTGACGCTGTAAACTCTATGGGCGGTTCTGGTCGAGATTTGTTCGTATGTCTTCCAAACCGCCGCAGGCTTAGCCTGCGCCCGGGTGAGACTGATTGTCAACCCCTGCCGTCGTCACCACCGCAACCACGCACAACGCCCGGACGTCAGCCGACCCACTCGGCTACCGCACCCGTCCGGCACGCTCGATCATGATTCAGGTGAATCACTCTGATGGCCCCGAGATCGTTCTCGCGGCCGGACTGCGCTCACCCTGGGCGCGCGCGGGCGTCGCTTTCGCCAAGGAAGACGCTGGTCACCTCGGTGCCCAGGTCGCCCGCGAGCTTCTCGTACAGACTGGGATCGATCCCGGTGCGTTTGACGAGGTCATCGTGGGCTGCGTGGGGCCGCCCCACGACCAGGCAAATATCGCGCGCGTGATTGCGCTTCGAGCGGGGATCCCGCAGCACGTGCCGGCGCGAACCGTGGCACGCAACTGCGCCTCGGGGATCGAGTCGGTCACCTCGGCCGCCACGGCCATCAAGGCAGGGATCGGCGATCTCTACCTCACCATGGGCGTTGAGGTGATGAGCGCTTACCCCCTGATCTTCGGCGAGAAGATGACGGGCGTCTTCGCCGGGCTAATGAAGGCGAAGACGCCGATGAAGAAGCTGGCTGCGCTGGCCAAGTTCCGCCCATCCTTCCTGGCTCCGCGCGTGGCGCTCCTCGAGGGACTCAACGATCCCACCTGTGACATGCTGATGGGGCAGACGGCCGAGCTGATCGCCCGCGACTTTGGCATCACCCGCGAGGACTGCGATCTATACGCGGCGGAGAGCCACCAGCGCGCAGAGAAGGCGCGGAACGCCGGCCGCTTTCACCGCGAGATCCTTCCGGTCCTGCCGCTTGGCGCACGTCCGGGGCAGCTCGCGCTGATCCACGACGATTCGATTCGCGACGGCCAGACGCCCCAAAAGCTGGCCAAGCTTCGGCCCTACTTCGAGAAGCCCGATGGAGTCGTAACCGTCGGGAACGCCTGCGGCATCACAGACGGCGCGGGTGCTCTAGTAGTCACCACCCGGGAGCGCGCAAGAGAGCTGGGACTCGATCCACTGGCGCGCATCAAGTCGTGGGCATGGGCCGGATGCGATCCTACGCGCATGGGGCTCGGTCCCGTCCAAGCAACGGCCAAGGCGCTAGACGCAGCCGGGGTCACGATGGCCGACATCGGAGCTATCGAGCTGAACGAGGCCTTCGCTGCGCAGGTACTCGGCTGCAAGCGCGCCTTCGAGAGCGCCGAGTACGCAGAGAAGCATCTCGGACGATCGGGCGGCGCGTTCGGCGAGCTCGACCTCGAGAAGACGAACGTCAACGGCGGCGCGATTGCCCTCGGTCACCCGGTCGGAGCGACCGGCGCGCGGCTGCTCCTGACGGCTGCCCACGAGCTTGAAGTGGGCGACCACGAACTGACCCTCGCAACCCTCTGCATTGGCGGCGGCCAAGGCGGCGCC
The DNA here is from genome assembly GCA_047635895.1 of Paracoccaceae bacterium. GTDB lineage: Bacteria > Planctomycetota > UBA1135 > UBA1135 > Saltatorellus. The sequence goes on from JBLIHL010000083.1 coordinate 9,686, forward strand.
GTGCTTCTGGAGCGCATCGACCGATGATCGACCTCAGCCAATTCCCGAGCCCCGAGAACGCGCCTGAGCCAGGCGAGTGCATCAAGATCGAGCGGCCCGAGCCGGGTCTTGCGGTCCTGACGATCATGTCGCCGCACAAGAGCTTTCCCGTGCTAGACGCTCCGCTCTTGCGCGACCTGGACGCCGCCGTGACAGAGTTCGAGGGCGACGATTCGCTGGAGGGCATCGTGATCACGGGCCGGCGGACGGATCAGTTCCTTGCGGGCGCAGACGTAGAAGCCATTGCGCAAATCACGGACCCAGAAGTCGTTCGCAGGGCGGTGATCGCGGTGCACGGTCTCTTCGCGCGGATCGAGCGCCTCAAGGCGAGGACCGTCGCGGCGGTCGGCGGACCGGTGCCTGGTGGAGCCCTCGAGCTGAGCCTTGCCTGCAACGTGATTCTCAGCACCGATAGTCCGAAGACGAAGATCGGCCTCCCCGAGACGATGCTGGGGATCATCCCCGGCTGGGGCGGTTCCCACAGGCTGCCATGGCGCGTCGGGGTTCCGATCGCACTTGACGCCATCCTGACGGGCCGGCTCTATCCAGCAAAGACGGCCTGGAAGCTCGGCATTGTCGACCGCTTGACCAAGGAGGAGTACCTGCATCGCATCGCGGCCGACATCGCGATGGGGCGCATGCGCGTCAAGAAGAAGTCGCGCGGCTCCAAGTCTTGGATGGTGGACAAGAACCCGCTCGCGAGGGCGATCATTCGGAATCAGGCCAAGAAGCAGGTCGACTCCAAGGCGCACGGCAACTATCCCGCACCGTACCGCGCGCTTGACCTTGTGCTGAACGCGCACGGGAAGACGCTCAACGAAGCAGCGACGCTAGAGGCGGACGCCGTGGCGGAACTCGCCACGGGGCGGATTTCGAAGAACCTCGTGTCGATCTTCTTCGCGTCCGAGGCGGCCAAGAAAGCCGGCCAGTTCGCAGACGGCTCGACGCCCGCGAAGATGACGGCCGGCGCCGTCGTCGGCGGTGGCGTCATGGGGGGCGGGATCGCCAGCCTCATGGCTGAGAAAGGCCTCTCGACGCGGCTTTGTGATCTGAGCCAGGCCGCACTCGATGCGGCGACGATCACGCACCGCGCGGATGTGACCAAGAAGCTCAAGCGCAGGCGGATGACGCCGAGCCGCGCCAATGCCGCGATCGACGGCCTGTCGGTTTCGGTGGGCATCACCGGTGTCAGTCACACGGAGATCGCTGTCGAAGCGGTGGCCGAGATCATGGGCGTCAAGCAAAACGTCTTCGGCGAACTGGCGGCTGCCATGCCAGATGATGCCATCCTGGCGACGAACACTTCGTCGCTGAGCGTGACTGAAATGCAGTCCAGCCTGCCGCGCCCGGAGCGGGTCGTCGGCATGCACTTCTTCAACCCGGTCAAGCAGATGCCGCTGGTCGAGATCGTTCGCGGTGCGGAGACGTCCGACGACACGATCACGCGGACGGCGGCGCTGGCGATCCAGCTCGGCAAGACGCCCGTCGTGACGAAGGACGTCCCAGGCTTCCTGGTGAACAGACTTCTGGGGCCCTACCTCGACGAGGCCGTACGCCTCTTTGTCGACGGTGTGAGCCCGCTCCGGATCGATCGGCTGCTCGTGCAGTTTGGCATGCCGATGGGGCCCTTCGCGCTTCTCGATGAGGTCGGCCTCGACATCGCCATGCACGCGGCGCAGTCGCTTCATGCTGGCTACGGAGATCGCATGACGCCCTGTGACGCGCTGGGCGGCATGATGAAGCCCACGCGCTTGGGTAAGAAGTCCGGACGCGGCTTCTTCGATCATACGGGCAAGGGCAAGCCGAAGCTGATGGACGACCTCTCCAGGTTCCAGACGAGCACCAACGCCATGTCCATGTCAGACGAGCAGATCGTCGAACGCATCGTGCTGGCCATGATGGGTGAGGGGGCGCGCGCCTTTGAGGAACGAGTGGTCGCGACCGCCCAGGAGTTCGACCTGGCCACCGTCTTCGGAACGGGCTTCGCCCCCTTCCGCGGCGGGCTCCTGAAGTACGCCGACACCGTCGGGGCGAAGCGCGTCGTGGCTCTCATGGACAAGCACCGTGCCATGAAGGGTGTCGCCGCCCGCGGCGCGGGCGCGGCTGAGCGGTTCGAGCCGACCAAGCACCTGCGCGAGATGGCGTTTTCAGATCTGAGGTTCCACGATGGCGCCCCGTCAAAGGCGAAGAAGAGCACATGACGAAGGAGCCGGGGATCGCGTTCTTTGATCTCGATCACACGTTAGTGGATGGGGACAGCGACTCGTCGTTCATTGACTTCATGGACCGCCGTGGGCTCTTGCCTGCTGGGGTTTATGAGGCCAAGAAGCCGATCAACGAGGCCTACATGGCGGGGCGGCCGTGGCAGGTGCCCTACCGCGCGCTGCTGCGGAGTATCTACCGTGATCAGGCGGTAGACGACCTCTTTGCGCTCGCGTGGGAGCACGCGGAGTCGGAGGTGTTGCCGATGCTGTTCGCGGGTGCGCGGGCGCTTCTTGCGGAGGCGCGTGAGCGCCGAGGGCATCTGGTTCTATTGACCACGACCAATCAGATCGTGACGACTCCCCTGGTGGAGCTGCTCGGCCTGGATGGGCTGCTCTCCTCGCGAATGGAGGTGAGGGATGGCCGCTTCACCGGCGAGGTCGAGGGAGAGTTCTGCACCGGTCCTGGCAAGGCGGTGGCGCTCCGCGCCTACTGCGAAGCGCGGGGCGTCGACCCTGCGGACTGCGCGATGTACGGTGACGGCAGGAGTGACATGGACGCGCTGGCGGCGGTGGGGGAACCGGTGGCGGTCCATCCGAATGACGAGCTGGCTCGTACGGCGAAGGAGAACGATTGGCCCGTGCTCGATCTCGCTCGCTGACCCGCGGGTCCTACGCCGCGACGATGAAGGGTTCGCGGTGCACCTTGCGTCGCAGCCAGTTCAGGGGGCGGTGGACGGCCGGTTTGGCGATGAGCCAGCGCTCGAACCGGTGCTTGAACGGGTAGTCGATCAGCATCAGTCCGACGAGGATGGCGAGGATGCCTTGGCCGGGGAGCACGAGCATCGCGACGCCCGCGAGGGCCACGGCGACGCCCGCGAGGTTGCGCAGTCCGTGCAGCAGAAACGCGAGGACCCTGTGAGTGTTGCGCTCCCGCCGTTCACGGTGGATTCGCTCCTGGCCATCGGCGGTGAAGTAGTCCTCTGGAAGACGCGCGATCAGCCAGGGCAGACCCACGATGCTGACTACGAGGAAGACGATCGATCCCGTGGTCAGCCAGCCCAGGAGGACGTGATGTTCGCTGAAGAGGGCTTGGAGCGTTTCTCCAAAGCCCTCAGGTGCTTGCGCAAGGAGGCCCCACATTGTGCCAGCGGTGCCTAGAAGAGGAACATGACGCCTTCGACCTTGCGCAGCTCCGCGTAGAGGCGCAGCACCGAGTCGGCATCCGGGCAGGTGGGCTCGACGGTGACGCTCTGGTGTCGGCCGCCCTTCGTTTCGCGCACGCTGGAGGGGGGCTGCACGTTCGTTCGCAGCTCTCGCTGGACGCACGCAGTCACGCGCGCTTCGAAGCCTTCATCCGCCGTGCCGATGACCTTGAAGATGTAGGGGCAGGGGAAGGCGTGGCGCTGCTCCAGGAGCTCTTTGCTCGGCAGCTTGTCGGGTTCTGGCGTCGGGGGCATCGGAGGACCGCAGGGGCGGAAATGGTGCGCGCTGGATGGGGAGTGCACGGTCATCTTGACGGCGGCGCGCCACGAGTCAACCGCGGAGCCGTTTCTGGCGGAGGGCCAAGGAACAGCCAGCGAGCACGGAGGCGCCAATCATGAAGGCGAGGACACCGCCTTCCAGGGAGAGCAGGCCCAGGCTGGCCACAAGGGTCGTAGCTCCGGCCGGGGGGTGCGAGCACCGCAGGCCCTCGGTCAAGCCAACGGTGAGCGCGATGGCGAGCGCCGAGCCGAGGGCGTGCCCCATGGCAAACGTCCCCGTGAGCGCACCAGGCTCGCCGAGCACGTGGAATAGGCTGGCGCTGCCAAGCCCGGCGGCGAGGCCAATGGCGTGCCCGAGGAGGATGCTCCTCGGAGAGCTGCTGTCCGCCCGTGGATCCCTCGCGAGCAGGTAGGCCGTCACGCCCAGCGGCGGCGCGAGGCAGGGAGCGCCCGCCAACCAGGCCATCAGGCCCACGAGCAGCACAAGGGCGCCGCTCAGCCCCGCCATGACGAAGAGCCGACGCGGTGCAGGTGGATGTGGGGCTGTCATGAACGGATCGGGGTGGGTCAGGGGTGGGGGTGCGTAGAGGAGCGCGTCGGACGCTATCGCTGCTTCGGCAAAGCTGCCGGAATGAAGGTGGCGGAATCGTTCCTGGTGCCGCACTGCCGAGAGAATCTACCTCACCTGGAGCGTATGCTTCGATTTGTGGCCGTCCTCATCTTCATTCTCGGCCTGGTGACGCTGATCCTGGGCGCGGAGCTTCTTGTCCGCGGCAGCAGTCGCCTCGCCCTCTCGTTCGGCATCTCGCCACTGGTCACTCGGCAATGCCGTCCATGCGGAGCGTCATGCTCTCCTTCGTCCTGCCGCTCACCATCATCACGTTGGTGGTGTCCGTGATGAGAACCTCCAAGCGAGAGTGTTGACTCGCAACTCGCTACGCTCGTTCATCAGCGCCATGGTCGCCGCATGAGGCCTCAGTGCTACAACGGGCGAGCGAGCATCTGCGTGGCGAGTTCCCGCAGCTTTGGTTCCGGAACGGTACTGCGGAACGGTACTGCGGAATGAAGTTCGTCGTCGCCGTTGGGTTGGCATCGCGGTACCACGCTTGGAAAGACCACGTCTCGCCTGCGTGGGCTGAGACAGAGCGTGCCCTGGCTTCCACCGGCGCCAGGAACGGAATCCTGGGTCAGCGAGGCAAGGAAGTAGCCAGCGCTGGCCTCTGGCAGCTGCGCTGCTACGAGACTGACTTGGCCCGATGCCAGAGTGCCTGGAGCGCCTTCAAGGCGGAGGCTCGCGGGAGCGCCGGTCGAGTTGGGAATCGCGGGCGCGCAGTAGGCGTTGCCCAGCGTGTCATCGGAAATGTCGACCACGGCGGAGACGATGGCGGTGCCACATCGAGGTCG
>JBLIHL010000084.1:0-14716 GCA_047635895.1 Paracoccaceae bacterium
CGAGGTGGTCGCAGCGTCCACTGACCTCGGTTTCAAGGTCCCCGGCAGGCTGCGAGAACGGCTCGCCCAGCACGTCGACGCACGACTCCGAGCGGCGCGCAGCCTGGACGAGCGCGCCCGACTCGTCCACGCGGCGGCCGCGCTTGGCTCGCTGCATGCGGGCTGGATGCGCAGGCTCGAGGAGCAGCGAGGCGACCTCACGCCAGCGGGGCGCGCTGCCCTGGCCGCGGCGCTCCAGCTCGCCGGAGAAACCCCGCGTGCCTTGGCCATGGTCGAAGCCGACGCGGCCGACCGCGCCGGCACCGGCACCTCAGCTGTTACCTCAGCTGGGCGGGGCCGCTACCTCGCCTCGAGCGTTCGAACCGCGGCGCTCGAGCTTCGGGTCCTCCTGGACGCCGATGCCTACCATCCTGGTGTCCAGCGGCGCGTCGATCTCCTGATGGCCGAGAAGTCCTCGGCCAGCGGGCGCTGGCGCAACACGGTGGACAACGCCGCCGCCCTTGCGGCCCTCGCCAAGCACGCTCAGATTTTCCGAACGGAGGAGGCGGATTGGCGGTTCATCGCCCGCGCGGGCTCCGCTGCGGCCGCCGACACGACGGCCATGGACACAAGCTCGAGCGAGGAGGCCGCCCTCATGGTCCCGGCGGGCATCGACGTTCTCGAAGCAGAGCTCAGCGGCCAAGGCGCAGCGTTCATCACCCTGACCGCCACGGGTCGCAGCTCGGCCAGTTCAGGTCCGCTGGACCGGGGACTGATCTGCAGGCGCCGCCTGTTCAGCCGCGACGGCATCGAACTCGACAGCGACGCCTTGGCGCGCGGAGCCATCGCGCACGGCGACCTCGTCTTCGTCGAGATCACCCTGGCCACTGATGGTCGCACCGCGGTCAGCCATGTTGCCGTTGTCGATCCGTTCCCGGGCGGATTCGAAGTGGAGACGCCGAAGCTCCTGGGCCAGTTCCCATGGCACGCGTCGCTACCGGCCAAAGAGCGGGACGCCACGGTAACTCCCTCGGGCAGCTCCGACCGCGCTGAGTTCCTCGACGACCGCGTTCTAATCTACGGCTCGGCCCTCCCCGAGCCCAGGGCCTACCGCTACGCGGCGCGCGCCGTCGCACTCGGAGCGTTCGAGCACGGTCCGGTCCAGGCGGAGGCCATGTACGCACCAGAGGTCTCGTCCGTGGGAGCCAGCGCCTCGAGGCTGCAGATCACGGAATGAACGCTAGCCTTCCCTTGGCTGCGCCTCGGCGAACGTGGTTCCTACGTGTTCGTAGGGCGCTCCAGAGATCGGCGCTTGCGGGCCTCGTCCTCGCGGTGTTCGTGTGGCTGTCTGCGCCGTTCCTGTTCCAGTGGCTCGACCGCCGCCACCCCTTCTTGATCGAATCGCTGGAGCAGCCTTCAAGCGGTCACTTGCACGCCGCCAGCGGCGGCGCGGAGTTCGCCCGACGCGTAGCTCTGGACGAACAGTGGCGTCGCCCGATCTCACTGACCGAGATGGGCCGGTGGCTCCCACTCGCAACCACCGCGATCGAGGACGTTCGCTTCTACCAGCACGCTGGAGTCGATGCGCGCGCCGTCCTACGAGCAGCGCTTCGCAACGTCCGCTCGCTCCGCGTGCGCGAAGGGGCGAGCACCCTCACAATGCAGCTCGTCGACATGACCCACAGGACGCCCCGATCCCTGCGCGGAAAGGCCGTCGAAGCGTTCCGCGCTCTCCAGGTGGAGCGGCTTCTGACGAAGGATGAAATCCTGGAGCGCTACCTCAACGCCGTCCCCTACGGAGCCAACGTCGTCGGCGCGTCCATGGGTGCGGAGGCCTGGTTCGGCTGCGCACCGTCGGAGCTCGCACTCGGCGAGGCGGCGCTCCTCGCGGGCCTTCCCCAGGCCCCCTCAAGGCTCCAGCCGGACCGCCACCCCGAGCGCGCGCGCGCTCGGCGCGACGCGGTTCTCGCCCGCATGCTGAAGGCCAAGATGATCACTGCGGGGCAGGCAGATGCCGCCAGAGCCGTCCCTATTCCCCACCGACTGTGGCCCGCGAACCACGGAGTTCCGCCCCTGCCAGCCACCCTGCACGCGGCAGCCTGGGCGCTCCAGGAACAACCGGCGGGCGGCGCAAGCAGCCTGCGCCCACGGCTCCAAGCCCTCAGCGATCGCCTCGTTCAATCCCACCGCGCACGCTTTCCCGCGGGCACCGACATCGCAGTCCTCGCCATCGACGTGGCGAGCGCGCGAGTGGTCTGTCACGTCGGCTCTGCCTCCGCGGGCGACCCGCTCGACGGCCAAGTCGATGGCGCCCGCGCGTGGCGCAGCCCTGGTTCCACGCTCAAGCCCTTCATCTACGCCGCCGGGATGGACCAGGGGCTACTCGATGCTGACTCGATGCTCGAGGACACCCCCCTCAATCTCGACGGCTGGCGACCGACCAACTTCGACGAGTTGTTCGGAGGCCGGGTGACCGTCGCGGACGCGCTTCGCCGCTCCCTCAACCTGCCCGCGCTGCGTGCCGGCCAGCTCGCAGGCCTGGGGCGCTGCATCGGAGTTCTCGAGGCAGCGGGTGTGGTCCTACCCGACGCGTCCCGGGTGGATTCGGGACTGGCGCTCATCACAGGTGGAACACGCGTTCGCCTGGTCGACCTGGTCAACGCGTACGCGACCCTAGCCCGGGGGGGCCTCTTTCGCCCAGTCGAGCTGTGGGACGACCTGGATGCCCGACCTCAAGCGGCTCACGCCACCCGTGCGATCTCAGCCGAGACCTGCGCTGCCCTGAATGACATCCTCAGCGATGAGCACCGCGCACCCAAGATCCACGGCGGCGCCAGCCACATCGGCGGCGTCGGATTCATGTGGAAGACTGGGACGAGCTCAGGGCACCGGGACGCCTGGGCCGTTGGACACAACGGAGAACTGGCCGTAGGCGTCTGGGTGGGCCGTTTCAGCGGCGCGGGCGATCCCGCGTACGTCGGGGCCGAAGCCGCCGAGCCCATACTAGCGGAGTTCATGGCGGGGCTTCGGTAGTCGAGGTCCCCCACCGGGGAGCCACTACTTGTCCTTGATCGAGCGGATCTGCTCGGCCACGTCGCTGTACTCCGGCCAGAAGAGATCGATCTGCTGGAGAAGCTCCAGCTTCGTCTCATCGGAGCTCGCCTCGGCGGCCTCCGCGTAGATACGCTCCGCCGAAGCGATGTAGCCCTCCAGGGCATCGATGCGCGCACGGGTGTCCTTATAGAAATCGCGTGACGCCAGAAGGCCCTTGTAGGCGACGATGGCCTCCGCGAACTGGAAGTCGTGCTCCATGTCGAGCGCGTCCTGGTAACGCTTCTCGATCCGCGCCTCGTCAATGCCGAGGATGGCCTTCTCAAAGTCCTTCGCCTGCAGGGTCGTCATCCCGGCGCCTTCCTTCAGGAGGCCCTCGGCGCGATCGATTTCGCCGCGCAGGATCTGGAACTCAGCCTCGCTCTTGAGCGCATAGGCCTTCGCCTCGGCCCTCAGAGTCTCGAGGCTCGCCTTGATCTCCTCAGACTCGGGATCCAGCCTGGCAGCCGTGGCGTACTCCAGGGCCGCCGCGGCATAGAGCTTGTCGTTCAAGAGCTTCTCCGCGGACGCGACGCGCGCGATGGCGCGCTCACGGTCCACCTCGCTGATCCGCCTTCTGGCCTTGTCATTCTCCGGGTCGTACTTCAGCCCCTTCTGGAAGCTGCCGCGCGCCTCGCTGAGATTCCTCTCCACAACGCCGCGAACGCCGCTGTTGTAGTAGCCGTCTGCGAGTTCGGCTCGGTACTCCTCGAGCCTCTGGAGGTCATCGAGGGAGAGGCCGGCGACCGGGTGGTTCGGGTCGTACTCCAGGACACGCTTGTAGGCGGCGCGGGCCGCGTCGAACCTCTCGCTCGCGAGGGCTTCGCGGGCCACGCCGAACCACTTGTCAGCGAGCTTCCGTCGGGTGCGCTCGTGCCAGGCAGCCACCTGGGAAGAGTTCGGGTACTGGAGCTTGAGCGAGGTCAGAATATCCAAGGACTCGACGTCATCACCCTTGAGGCTCAGGGCCCGGGCGTGCTCAAGCTGGGACGCCAGCGAGACGGTCCGCTGGGCTTCCTGGGCGCGCTCGTAGCGGGGCGAATCCGTGGGCGTGTCCTCGACCAGTCGGACACTGGCCTCAGCGGCCTCGACGTAGGCCTGCGCCCGGGTCAACTGCTCGATCGTATCGATTCGCCTTTCAAATCCCTTGGGACCCGAAGCGCAGCCCTGGGTCAGCGGAAGGGCGGCCAGACAGGCCACCACTGCGGCGGAACGCCCCACCCCCCACATACGCAAAGACTTGCCGTTCATGGACTTGGGTGCACCTGGTGCGTATCGATCAGTGGTCATGGCAATCCGATTCGGAACGGGAAGTGGCGTGGAGAGGCCGAGGATACGAACCTGCGGGTGAGTTCTTCCCAGAAGTCAGCTCTTCAGGGAGTCATAGAGCATGACGCCCAGCGCACCGAAGACCAGCACCGGAATCCAGGCCGACAGAAGCGGCGAGAGCTGGCCTTTGATGCCCAGCGTCCGGAAGACGAAGTCCGCTGCGTAATAGAAAATACAGAGCAGACCCCCGATCGCCATGCGCTCTGAGCCGCGGCCCCGCTCGTAGGTAAACATGAGCGGGATCCCGACGAGCAGGAGAATGATATTCGCCAGCGGGAACGTCAGGTGGTAGTGCCAGAGCGTCTGGTAGGACGTATCGGCGGGATCCCGCTCCATGAGGGACTGGACCTCCGAGAAGGTCAGCTCCAGGGGCGCATCCTTGGCACGCCGGTAGGTCAGCGCCAGGTCGGGAGTGAACTCATACCCATCGAGGGTGGTCACTTTGTCCTGGCGACGCGTGCTGTTCTGGTTCTCCGGGTCGATGCGCGTGCGCCGGCCTCCGGTGAGGTTCCAGCGCCGATCTTCGTAGACCGCGCTATCCGCGTCGATACGGTTGTACTTCGAGACGCCGTAATCAGCATCGGTGCGAAGAATAGCGACGACGCCTTCGATCCGCGGGGGACTCCCGTCCACCGGCTTCGGGTAAAAGCGGTCCAGGATAACGACGCTCCCCGACTCCTCGATCACGGCGAGGTTCTCGTACTCGGGCTCCCAGCGCTTCTCTTCCAGAATGTCGCGGAGCGAATCGCGCTCGGAGGCCACGCCCATGCCGACCGCCTCGCGAAGCGCGAACATCCCCAGCGCGAGCATCGCCCCGGAGAAGAAAACAGGCAGGAGCATCCGCCGGGCGCTGATGCCCGCGCTCAAGACGGCCGTGACCTCGCGCGCTTTGAGCAGCTTTGCCACGGTGAACATGCCCGCGATCAGCGTCACGAACGGCGCCACCTGGAGGAACAGGTACGGCAGGTTCAGGATGTAGAAGCGGAGCAGGACCGACGTGGGCACGGTGGTCCCGTCGTCCCAGGACTCCAGGTAGTTGTCCAGGTTCGACGCCATGTCGATGACCATGAACAGCCCGGTCATCAGGAGCATGGCCGTCAGGTACGACTGCACGAAATGGTTCAGAACGTAGCGATCGAGGCGGCCCAGGAACGGCAGCCGTCGGCGCAGGATAGAGGGATGAAGCGATCCCTCCGCCTTCGCCTTCGGCTCCTTGGCGGACCGCGGGCGGGGATTCCGCGCACGCACCCAGGTCGTCGCCGCGGCGTCCCGACTGGATTTCGACGGTTCGTGGCGCGGCACGGCCGCCGCGCCATGATCGCCTGAAGAGCCGCTCTGGCCAGAGATATCTCCGCCCGGCTTGGCCGCTTCGTCGTTGGAAGAGTTGTCTTGTGTCATCGGCGCAGCGCCTTTCTCAAAAGTGCGGCCGCCACAACGCCACCGATCACCGTCGCCGCCCAGGCGCCCACCCACGGCGGCATGCTCGAACCGAGGCCGATCTGCCGGCCAAGCCGCATGCTGAAGACGTAATAGACGATGCCGTAGCCCGCCGCGACCGCAAGAGCTCCGAGCTGTGTTCCACGCCGCATCAGTAGACCTGTCGCGGCGCCCAGGCCAAGGAAGAGGTAGAAGATCGCGAACATCGTCAGGCGATAGTGAAGCATGAAGCGATACTCCCGCTCCCGCTTGGGATCCAATTCTCCACTCTTGAGCTTCGCACGGACATCCGACGACACGAGATACTTCGCGCGGGTGTAGGTGCGCTTCTTGTCCGGGTCACCAATGCGCTTTTCGATGTTCACCGAGGACTCGAAGCCCGCCTTCTGAGCGAAGACTCCGGTCTCGGGGTCGTAGATCTGGACGTCTTCCATGTCGATGTGAACGAAGCCGTTGGACGTACGGATGTCCACCAAGCGCGCAAAGACGTCCCACTGGCGCTCATTTTCACCGTCGTCATCTGCCTCGGGGATGCGCAGGTACACCCCCTCGAAGATCCCGGTCCGCGGGTCCCGATACTCCGCCATCAGCATGAAGTCATCGAGCTGCAGACTCGTCTTCCCTGGCTGGAGGTTCTCGATCACTGAGGCCGTGGCGTCCACCGTGAAGCGCTTCATCCGCTCCTTGAGCTGAGGCAGCTCGTTCGAGACCATCCAGAACGTGAGGCTCCCGAGAAGCGTCGCCATGACAGCGGGCATGATAAGCGTCTTCAAAGGGTGGATGCCCGCCATGTGAATGGCCACCCACTCCTTGTCCGCGGCCAGGCGCCCGAAGACCGCCACCGTGCTGAGCATGAAGCAGAGCGGCAGCACGTAGGGCGCGAGCGACTGCAGGATCAGCGGAAGAAACCGCAGCAGGATGCCCGCATCCACGTTGGGCATCTTGTGAACCGTGTTCACGGCGATGCCCGGCAGCGCAATGAAGAGCAGCGCGGCAATCGCGAACAGGAACGCCACCAGCAGCTGGCGCAGGATATAGAAATGAAGCTTCAAAACGCCGCTGGCCGCACGGGACTCCTTCGGTCGGAGTCCGCTCGGGATGGCCCTCCAGTGTAACGATGTGAGGCCTCCGGATCTCGCACCTCCTGCCGCGGGTTTACCGAGTAAAATTCAGGGCTCTGATGGCGGGCACCCAACACCACTCCGGCGAGACCGTTCTTAAGGCCGGTCCCAAGCGCACCGTAAGGCTTGTGCGCGACGGCGGCGGGACCGCAGCGGGCGCTTGGCGGGTCAGGAAAGAGTTCCATGGACCGGGGCTTGGGGGCTTTGGATTCCTCGGCGCCCCGGGTGATTGGAGGCGCGCAGTGAGCGAGCGGGGGGCACTCGAGCAAGCGCTGGCGGCCGGGCTCCCGGTTCCGGAACCACTCGGCGTCTTCCGGACCGACCGTGGCGGCTGGGCACTTGAGATGAAGGCCATCGACGGGGCCCAGTCGCTCCCGTCGATCCTCCAGGACCTGCTCAGCGCCAAAGTGCGACATCCTGCCGAGGCGCCCGGACTCGCGGACCGCATCGGCGGGCTCCTACGAAGCCTTGAAAATGCAGAGTTCGTACACGCCGACCCCCACCCTGGAAACGTCGTCGTGGACGAGGCGGGCCATCTCTGGATCGTTGATCTGGCCCGCAGTCGCGTGGGCGCCCGTCCCGATGCCGTCGCTGCGTCAATAGTCCGCGCCCTGAGCCGGACGCGGGAGCTCGTCTCACGGACGTTTCGCCGCCGTATTGCCTTGGCATGGCGGGGAGCCAAGGCCACGCCCGAATGGACGCGGCGTATCGAGGACAAGGCGACGCGAATGCGCATCCAGGAGATGACGGAGCGCGTCGCGGTCTGGCGAAGAACGAGCTCGGCCACAGAGGTCCGCGACGGCGACCCAGTGCCCGCGGGCCTCGGGCGATCTGTCTGGGTGCGCGAGCGCCCCCGCGAGGCCCCGCCTGGCTGGACCACAGAGCGAAAGTACGGGTCGCCCGACGAAACGTCTCAGATCTGGGAGACGCTGGTGCGCGCCACGCTTCACGGCCTCCCCGCCGTCCATCCCCGCGCCCTTTCCCTGGGCCCTCCACACGCCGTGGAATTTGACCTACCGGCCGGCGGCGGCGCCCCCACCGAGGAGGCCCAGATCAGAACGCGACGCCAGCTGGCGGCCCGGGGGCTGAGCCTCGAGCCGCTCCTTCCCGGTGCCCCGTCATTGCTTGCAGGGCCCGACGGCACGGCGCTCATTGGCCCCTTCACACGGTTGGTGGAGCTCGACTCCGGGAGCCATCGTCCATGAGCCCTGGCGACTCCAAGCCTTTGCCGTCGTCATTATTACCGTCGCCCGCCCCAGAGGCGCTTCCCGAGCCGCTCCGTCGCAGGATTCGCGCACGCGGGCTCCGCGGACTCGTGCGCGCAGCCGGGTGGATGCCCCGCTCCGCACTGGGCCCAGGACTCAGGCCCCTCAGCCGCGCAGCGTTCGCCTGGCGCTACGGCGAAGTCGTCGCTCGCAACGTCGCGCGGGCGCTCCCCGAAATCGAGCGCCGCGATAGCGAGGTTGCGGCACGGGTGAGCGACCGACGCCCCTTCCAGCGCGCGGTTGCCGACTTCACGGCGCTCCAGGCCGCCCACTGGATCCAACTTGCGCGTGGTGCCCAGCCCGGCTCAAAACGCGGCGCCTGGGTCGATGACCTCGTCGAGCTGGACCCGTCGATCGAGCGACTCGACCGCGTCTTGGCGGAAGGCCGCGGCGCCATCATCATCACGGCCCACATCGGCAACTGGGAGCTATTGTGCGCACGGCTGAGCCGTCGCGGCGCACGCGGCGCGGTCGTGGGCCGGGTACGCGCGCGTGATTCAAGCCATCGCTGGCTCGTCGATATGCGGCGCGCCTACGGCGTCGAGACGATTCCCCAGGACGCGTCCGCTCGCGCTCCGCTGCGGATCCTGAAGGAGGGCGGCCTGCTCGGGCTCCTCACGGACCTGCACGTCCGGCGCATCGACGGCGTCGACCTGCCGTTCTTCGGCCTACCTGCCCGAACGGTCACGGCAGCGGCTAGCTTCGCACGGCTGCACCGCGCCCCTCTCGTCCCGGTGCGATGCGTGCAAGAAGGGACGACGGGCCGCTTCCGGCTGAGCGTTGAAGAGCCGCTCTACCTCGATCCGAGCCTGGGCCGTGAAGGCGCCTCCCTGGATCTCTTGCGCCGGCAGAACGCCGTCTTCGAAAGGTGGATCATGGACACGCCGCAGCAATGGGCCTGGCACCAGCGCCGCTGGAACGATCGGTAGTCCGGCTACCGCTGCGAAAGGAGCCAGTCCGCCGCATTCTCGAGGGAGGCGATCAGGCCCGGCACAAAGACCCACTGGACGGTGACGAGTGCCCCCGCTCCTAGCGGCTCGATGCCGAACTGGATGCCCACATCGCTCACGATGACCCGCCCGCGCGGCATGGCAGCGGCTTCGCTCGCCATCCAAACCTCGACCGCGTGCTCACGCCCTAGGATCTCAGCGACACCGAGCGTTTCCCGCAGAACGGTTGCGATCCGGAGCGCCACCGAAGGGGTCAGGGCCACCTGGTCGAGCGCGGCATTCAGCTCATGGCAGGCCATCGGCCCGGTGGTGGCGAACACGAGACCACCGTACACCGTCACGGGTGCGTCAACGGGTGGTGCAGCGAGCGCCGGAGCAGCCAGCGCCGGAGCAGCCAGGTCGACTTCTGCCGAGGGCATGGTGGCCTCTGCGTTGGAGGTAGAAAATTCGTTCGTCATGGGCTTCCTTCGATATCGACCCGCACGCGCGAAAACTGGAGTCGGGGAAACTCCCCCTCCGTCGCCCCGCGGATGGCACGCAGCTGGCACCCTCTCCAGCCCATGCCTGATGAAAAACTGCCCGACGGATACCTGCCCTACGGGGCACCCAAGCAAGAGGATGACCCGAACGCTGAGGTTTCATTCGGACGCCTCTACGGTCTGGCCCGGCCGCACCTTGCCCTGATCCTGACGGCGACCGGCCTGATGCTCGTTATGAGCCTGATCGGGCTCGCCGTCCCGAAGCTCGCCGGAGACGTCGTCGACACGGCGCTCGAATCGGCCACGCGGACCGAACTGCGGTCGGTGGTCGCATTCTTAATCGGCCTCTTCGCGCTCATGGGCTTCCTGGGCTTCGTCGAGTTCTACCTCCTCGGGCTCGCCGGGGCGCGGCTCCTGCGGGACCTCCGCCAGAGCCTCTTCGACCGACTGGTCGGCCTGTCTCCGGCGTTCTTCGACCAGCGCCGCGTCGGCGAGCTTCTCTCGCGCCTCGGCTCCGACCTCACGGTGGTCCAGGCGTCCATCACAGAGCAGATCCCATCCGGCATCCAGGCGCTTCTTCGCTTCGCGGGCACGCTCATCGTGCTGTTCGTGCTGCAGACTCGCCTGACCCTCGTCGCCCTTCTGGTGGTCCCACCGGTCGTGATCATCGCGCTCGTGGTCGGCATCCGCCTGGAGAAGCTCTCCAAGAAGGAGCGTGACGCGACGGCCGACACCTTGTCACTCGCCGAGGAGTCACTCGCCGGCATCCGCACGGTGCAGGCGGCCGGTGCTGAACCGCGAACCCTGAAGCGCTACGGAGACCGACTCGCCGACCTTTTCGGCGTCCAGATTCGCAACGCTAAGCTCCAGTCCGCATTCGCGGGCGTCATGACCTTCGCGGGCTTCACGTCGTTCGCACTGGTGCTCGGCTACGGCGGCGAGCTCATGATCGAAGGGAGGCTCACCGCTGGCGAGCTGACGTCGTTCCTCCTGTATACGTTCTCGATCGCGATGACCGTCGGCCAGCTCGGCAGCCTGTACGCCGGCTACAAGCGTCTCAAGGGCGCAAGTGCGCGACTGTTTGAGCTACTGGACACCCAGTCCACCGTCGTCGACGTCCCAGACGCCGCGGCCTTCGCTGCCCAAGAGGGCGCGCTCTCCATCGATAACGTCACCTTCGAGTACGAGGCCGGCACCCGCGCGCTCGACGGCGTCAGCATCGAGGTCGAACCTGGTGCGATGATCGCCCTCGTCGGCCCCAGCGGCTCGGGCAAGAGCACGCTATTTTCGCTCCTGCTGCGTTTCTACGACCCCACCACGGGCGAGATTCGGATCGACGGCCGCGAGGTTCGCTCGATCAAGCTCGAAGATCTGCGGAGCGCCATGGGCCTCGTGCCCCAGGAGGTTTTCCTCTTCAGTGGAACCGTGGCCGACAACCTGCGGCTCGGGCGAACGGAGGCGACGGACGACGAGGTCAAGCACGCCCTGGAGGCGGCAGGGGCGCTCGGCTTCGTCGAGGCGCTCCAGAACGGGATCGACACCGAGGTCGGAGAACGCGGCATGCGCCTCTCCGGCGGGCAGCGCCAGCGCCTCGCCATTGCGCGCGCGTTCCTGGAGGATCCGCCGATCCTCCTGCTGGACGAGGCGACGAGCTCCCTCGACCCTGACTCGGAAGCGCTTGTCCAAAAGGCGCTCCAGCGCCTCTTCGACGGCCGCACCACCGTGGTCATCGCCCACCGCCTGGCCACCGCGCGGCGCGCCGACAAAATCTACGTCCTCGACGCGGGCAAGATCACGGCTTCGGGTAGCCACGCCGCGCTCATCGAAGAGTCGGAGCTTTACCGACGCTACTGGACGCTGCAGTCACTCGACCTTGAGAATCGTGAGGCCAGCGCCGGCGAGGAGGAGTAGCGCACCGACGACTTCGATCGGCGTCACGCCCTGCTGCAGCACGAGCCAGGCGAGAAACGCGGCTCCGATAGGCTCAAGCAGAATGACGATCGAAACGGCGTGCACGGGCATCGAGCGCGCGGCCCAGTTCATAAGTCCGTGGCCGATCAGGCCGGGGCCCAACCCGAGCCAGGCGATCGCCAGCCACTCAGAGGATCCGGCGTCCACGTGCCAGTAGGCGCCGCCGAACAAGAGCGCGGTCATCCCCAGGGCAACCGCGGCCACGAGGTTCACAAGGGCCAAGAGCGTGGGGAGCGGGATCTCCCGGCCGATCCCGCGGTTGACGGTCAGATAGGCCGCCGAACATGCCGCCGCTAGCACGGCGAGTGCGTCACCGAGAAGCGTCACGCCCTCCACGTCCGCGCTCGTCATGAGACGCGTACCAAGGAGCGCGACCGCCACCCCCGCCGGAAGCCGCCACGTCGCGCGATCCCCCAGCATGCGGCCGAAGATGCCGGCGAACAGCGGCTGCAGGCCGACGAGCACGGCCGCGTGCGGCACTGACGTCAGGAACAAGCTGCCGATCCAAAGACCGAAGTGCATCCCGAGGAGAATGCCCGAGAGGATGATCCTCCCCCACGGCCAGACCGGCCGAACGGGACCCGTCAGGGCAGGTGCCTTCGCGCTCACCCGCGAGATGACCCACCAGACGAAGCCCGTGATAGCGACGCGAACGGCCGCGATGATCAGCGGCGGCACCGGCGCAGCCAGCACGATCACGACCGCTGAGCTCGAGACCGCGAGCCAGCTCGTCCCCAGCCCCAGGCTGAGCCGCGTCAGGCCGGGTCCGTCACCATGCTCGGGCGCTGCACGCTCGGAAGCGTCCGTCACGAGGTGCCTTGCGCGTCGATCTCCGCAAGACCTGCACGCGCGATCCGAGCCGGCTCGCCGCTCGGATCCAGATCGATGGCGTCGAGGAAGTGCTGGTAGGCCGCGGTGGGCCGGCCCAGGTCCTCAAGCTGCACAAGACCCGCGCCAATGTGGGCCCAGGCGGCGTTGGCGCCGAGGGGTACTACCTTGATTACGCGCCGGAAGACCGTGAGCGCGGCGGTCGGGTGTCCGTTCTCCGCAAGCCAGCGGCCGAGGATCAGCGCGTCCTCGGGAGCGGGCTCCGGACCGGCGTCCTCGGTGCTCGCAAAGTAGACCTTCGCGGCATCGGCCACCTTGCCCTGGCGGATCAGCTGGGCGATGAGAGCGGTCGGTCCCTGGTTCGGGTCCACGCGCTTGCGCTTCCTGGAACCCGGCCCGTCATGGACGGGCGTCTCACGGCGACGAGGCTCCGTCCTGTACTCCGAAGGCGTCGCCGTCAGCTCGCGCCAATCGATCAGCCACGCCGCGCCGAGCCCCGCGATGAACCCACCGATGTGGGCACCATGCGCCACGCCGCTGGCGCCCCCGAAGAGCACAGGGAGGAGGTTGTCGAGGACGAGGTACGCACCCAGGACGATCCGAGCGGGGATCGTGACCACGTCCATGAAGAACGGAAAGAGCGCGAAGAACACCTTGACCGTGTTCCGCGGGAAGAACAGGAAGTAGAAACCAAGCACGCCAGAGATGGCGCCCGACGCCCCCACGAGCGGAACGTTGGAGCTCATCTGGAACGCCGAGTAGAAGAGCGTCGCCGCGGCGCCAGTCAACAGATAGGCGGCGAGGTACTTGACCCTACCGAGCCTGTGCTCGACGTTGTCCCCAAAGATCCAGAGGAACAGCATGTTCCCCGCCAGGTGCATGAAGCCACCGTGCAGGAACATCGACGACAGCAGCGTCTGAAGCGATCCGTGCGCCGGCCGGAAGCCGTGCTCGTACACGAACACCTCGTAGGTGCTCACACCCGCCAGCGCCTCGCTGGGATGAATATCCCGGCCGACGTGCTCACTGAGGAACCGAATGTAGTCCTGCACTGCAGGATCAGCGATGTCGGGCGGGACGCCCGACATCGGCAGCGTCACCGCCAGGAACACCCCGACGTTGAGCGCGATCAACAGGTAGTTGACCAGTGGTACTCCACCAGGATTGGGGGAGTCACGAAGGGGCAGAAACAACGGGGCTCCCTACTCCTCCAGGCCGTTCGCGATGGCGAACTCTCTGAGAAGCGGCATCTTCATCATCTGATCCCAGGCGTCCGGACGCCCACGCTTGTAACCGCGCAGGTAGGAGGCATTCATCTCCTTGATCAGCGTGATGCGCTTCGCGGCATCGTCTTTGAAGTCTGGGTTGTTCACCGACGTGATGATCACGACCATGTCCTGCATGGCCTGGTTCGGGCTGTACTTGTCGGGGTACTTGCCCTTGTCGTACACGATGGCGGCGTCGTCGAGCTGGGCCTCGTAGAACTCAAGTTCGACCTGTTCGGTCTCGGCACGGAGCTTCTCGGCCTTCGCGGTTTCATCGGGGTCGCTCGTCTCCGCGATGAACTTGTCAATCGCGCCGAAGGCGATCGGGAAGTTCATGGGCTTGGCGCCCGTGAAGCCCGTCACCTCGACCTCAAGGTCCTTAAAAATCGCCGGCTCCTCGAGCTTGGCGACGGGCGTTGCCCGGCGAATGTACCGCTTGACCTTCTCGACTTCCTGGTGCGTCGGGTAGTCGGTCACGAAGTCGTTGGCACGCTTGAGGAAGAGCCGCGCGTAGGAGCGGTCCTCCGTCACTGGACGACTCTCGAAGTAGTCCAGGATCCGCATCTTCAGGTAGACGGAGATCTCGGAGTTGCGCGCGGTGTCATCGAGGCCCGCAAGACGGTCGCTGAGAAGCTCAAACTCATTGTCGACGATCTCCCTCTGGGCGGCCGTCAGCTCTTGATCCTTGATCTTGTACAGATCCGACCGAGCTGCGCCGGGATCTTCATCCTTGATGCGCTCGTACTGGGAAAAGCGGACGTCGAAATCGAACACGTCGTCGCCCATCGTCGAGGCCGTTGAAGCGATGACCATGTAGCCGAGGCCGAGAATGCCGAGGAGAACGAGCCCCCCGATGAGCCAGCCTGGCATGCCGGTGCTCTTGCGGGTGGGGCGCGGGCGCTCGCCGTCTTCCTCGGAGCGGCCGCCTGAGCGACGCGCCGAGCTGGATCCACCCCGTCGGGACCCACCGCTTCGCGAACCACTGCGGGCGCTACCACTGCG
>JBLIHL010000085.1:0-14640 GCA_047635895.1 Paracoccaceae bacterium
CCGGTGTGATAGCGGGGGAGCCGAACGCGGTCTCGAAAAGCTCTGGGTAGGTCGGGTCGATCGCGAGGGCCGCGGTCATGTCCGACGTGAGGTTCGTGGCGAGTGCCATGGGCCGGGCCGCGGCGAGCTGGTCGGTGATAGAGGTCCAGGTGCGATCCTCGTCCGCCATCTCGACGGAGTTGATGATCGGCCCGAGGGACTGGCCCTCAAGGGCGCCACCCTGGGGGATCACGGTCGCGCCAGTGATCGGGTCCTGGAAGCTCTGGCGGGCACGGCCGTCCCAGAAGAGCTCGGGGAAGTAGGCACCGGTGATCATGCTCGGCGAGGTCCTTCCGGTGGCCTGCTTGCCGAAGCCGAACGTTGCGTCAGGGGCGAAATGACCGAAGCTGTCGGCGCGGTGGACGCCCGGGGAGCCGTAGATGTCGTCGTTGTTACCCAGAATGCCATCGGGGCCCGGGTGGGCCGCGCTGAGGGTCAGGCGCGGATCCGCGCCGCCGGCGGACGGCTGGTGGCAGGTGCCACAGGCCATCGTCCCATCGCTGGACAGCTGCTCATCCCAGAAGAGCATCTTCCCGAGGACGGCCTTCTCGGCGGTTGTCGGGTTCTGCGGGGGAGCCTGGGGCGGCGGCAGCGCGCCCTGCGGCGCGGCGAGTGCCACGGCGGACAGGGCGACTGCAGCGGCAGCAAAGTGCAAGGTTGGGTTCATGATCGGAGCTCAGGGGGCCGTCTGGACAGGTAGGGCGACGTCTTTCGTCCTCTCCAAAGTCGCCGGTTTGACGCACCAGCGCAAATGGGGCCTCATAGCGCTCTCATGGTCGGGTGCTCCTGTTGTTCGTAATTTGTTAGTGAGCCCATGAACCAGTCTCGCGTTCCTGCCGTTGACACCCCGGCCCACCTGCCTCATTCTCCTTCGCCGCGAATCACCCCGAGTTCCCGCGTCACCTGCCGCTAGGCCGGCGCTAGGTCCCCAGTCCACTCCTATGTCCACCCTTTGGGCCGGTCCAGGGAGCTCATCCGATCCACGCTGATCGCTCACGTCTTTCCTATGCAACGAGCCACGTCCGCCCTCCTCATCCGCGCTGCCTGCACGGCAGCCGCCCTGTCGCTTCTCAACGTTGCCGCCCTGGCTACGCCCGACAAGATCTACCAGTCGAATGGCTCCATCCTCGAGGATGTGACCATCGTGCAAGAGGGCCTCAGCACCGTGACGTACAAGTCGTCAGGTTCAAAGAACGAGGACACCGTGGATTCGGAGCTCGTTCTCAAGGTCGAGTTCTCGAACAAGCCCGACGAAGTGTCTGCGGCTGACGTGAGTGCTGCCCAGGAGGCCTTCGGAAGCGCCCTCGCCGGCATGGAGAACTACCTCGCTAACCTTGGCGGCAAGCGGGACAAGAAGTTCCCCTGGGCGCCCAACTACGCGCGCTATCGCATCGTTGAGCTCAACGCTCTGATGAACGACCTGCCGGCCATGTCGGCCGCGGTCGACGTGCTCTTGGCGGAGGCTGGCGATTCGCGCTACCTTCCGCTGGCGATGATCGAGAAGATCAGCACCCAGATCCTGAACACCGACATGCCGGCGGCCAAGGAGAGCGCCATTGCGTTCAAGAACCTGGTCTCCGACAAGGGTATGAGCCAGCGCTGGCAGTACGAGCAGGAGCTCCTCACCCTCCGGGCAGACAGCTCCAAGAGGGGCGAAGCGCTTGAGAAGGACCTCCAGAACCTGTCGCGCGTCGCCGCCGTGTTCCCCACGGTGACCAACGCAGCGGATGTCTCGACGGCTGAGTCGATGCTGTCTCGCTCGGAGTTTGGCAAGGCCGAGGAGCTCTTCAAGGGCGTGACCGAGGACCCGAACGCTGCCGACGTCACCCTGGCTGCGGCCTTCACCGGTCTTGGTGACTGCCTGTACCGCCGCGGCGAGGCCAAGGTCGGATCCGACGACGAGGGCGCTAAGGTGCTCTTCGAGGCGGCCCACCTCGCCTTCATGCGGACGGTCGTCAACCACCGCTTCCAGTACGCGTACGTTGCGAAGTCGGCTTTCTACGCCGGCCGTTGCTTCCAGCAGATCGGCGGCGAAGGATCAGCGGACAAGTCCTCGAAGCTGCTCATCTTCGTGATCCGCAACTTCAAGGGCTCGAAGTGGGCAGAGTCCGCCAGGGAGTTCCAGAAGCGGAACTGATCCGCCGGAGTGGCCTCTTTTGGGCCGACCCTCAGGGGCTGGAACCGCCAAAACGGGGATCCTCCCTCGAGAATCCGAACTGCTGAATCGTCAGCCACGAGCGCGAGTCATTCATGGCCGCTCCCCAATTCGGGGGGCGGCCATTTTCGTGGCTGCCGCGTCGCACGTGCTGGGCCCAGGGTGAGGACCGGAGTTCAGGCGGCCATCTGCCGCGAGATCTGAGGAGGTTCCGAGGGTCCAGGCGGGTCCATGGGGCGCCAACTGTCCACAACGGGCGAGGGCGTTACCGGGCGGGTGGCGAGGAGTGTCTTGTCGGGTGTGCAGCGGCCTGCTCTTGGGCGGCCGCTTGGCGGCAGGTGGCGCAGCAGCGTCCCGTCGCCGGATCCTTCGACCTACTTCCTTCACGCACCTGATGCCTGACACCTTTGCACTCAGCCTTGGCTCTGATCCCCATCCTGCGGCTTCCTTACTTCCGGGGTCGGAGGCGCGAGTGGAGCCATGCCCCGGGGGCTCCGCAGGTACCTGGGACCTCATCATCACGTACCGGATGGCGATTGTCCGGTTCCTCGAGCGCAAGTGCCGCGACGTTCATCAGGCAGAGGACCTGGCGCACGACACCCTGATCAAGGCGGCTCGCTACGGGAAGGCGCTGGCCCACGTGGCGCGACCCGGGGCCTGGCTGATGCAGATCGCCGCCAACGTCCAGCGCGATTTCGTACGCAAGGAGGTGCGGCACCGACTGGTCCCCCCGAGTGATGAGGTGTTCAATGAAGCACTGAGCACCGAACCGGTCCCTGGTGAGGCAGTGGAATCCAACTACTACGAGTTCCAAGGCGAGCGCATCGCCGAGGATCGACTCGTCGAGGAGATCAGGTCGCTCTGGCAGGGCATGTCCGTACGGGACAGGACCATCCTGTCCGGGTACTACCGTGAAGGTGGTTCAGCGGAGTTTGCGGCTATGAACTGCGGGATCGACCGGGGCCTCGTCAAGATCCGACTGTTTCGAGCGCGCCGGCGACTCGAAGCGGACCTTCGCCGACGGCTGGTCCGTGCGTGATCGCGTCCTCTGGCATGTATGGCGAGTTCGTGTCCGTCTAGTGTTCCGACGCGGCTTCGAGGTGGGGCTGCCGACCGCCCTGCTCCTCCTCGTGTGGCGCCTTTCGATCCCTGATGGCCGCGTTTTTAACCCCAAGAGGGGCGCTTTTGAGCCGCAGATGCGTGCCGCCGCCCTCGCATCCGCGCCCAAAGAGGCGGACTGGGTGCTGGCGCGACAGGAGCTTGGAGCAGCGCACCAGCTACGCCGTGAAGGCCAATCTGTCGACGCTATCCGACGCTATGCATCCGTGATGAACTCCGACGCAGCGCGCACGTCGGACCGTCAGCTTGCGCGTGCATGGCGCGCGCGACTGCGCTGGCTACGGGGCGAACAGTCGGCGCTTGATGAACTGCAAGCGCTCGCTCGGGGTCGCCTGTCACCGCAGCTCTACGTGCATGTGGCCGCGACTCTCATGCAGGACGGCGCGACCACGCTGGGTGATGAACACGCCGCGGCGAAGCGCGCGATCATCGCGGAAGCAGAGCGCGCACTGGAGCGTGCAAGCTGCGTGCGCGGAGGGTCAGGAGCGCGCGCGAAGTGGTGGCTCGACCGGCTGCGCAAGAAGGCCGCAGCATTTTTTTCGCCATGAACACTCCGGTTTCGTTGGGTTTTCGGCGAAGGAACACTTATCTATCTTACTGAGTTCATCGCTTGCGCTTGGAACGTCGAGGAGATCACACCAGCTCCAACTCGTTCAACCAACGGCGCCGACGCTGGGCTCGGTTACGGCCACGACATCGAAAGGCGGCCCTCTCCATTCTGGAGAGGGCCGCCTTGTTGTTGCCTGAGTGTGTCGTCACCTGGCGTGTCATCTTCCGGCTGTGCCGTTGACAGTCTGTGCCGTTGACCGGCGAGAGGTGCTAGCTTGCTAGCGACCGACGCCGTGGTAGGTGAAGCCGAGCTCTTCGATCGTCTTGCGCGGGAAGATGTTCCGGCCGTCGAAGACAATGGGCGTCTTCAGGGCCTTCTTCAGCGCGTCGAAGTCGGGGCGGCGGAACTCGCTCCACTCCGTGATGATGACGAGAGCGTCAGCGCCCTCGGCGGCTTCCATCGGGCTGGCTGCGTACTCGATCTTGTCACCGAGGTAGTGATCGCGTGCCTCGTCCATGGCCTCGGGGTCGTGGGCGATGACGGTGGCGCCGGCGGCCCGCAGGGCCTCGGAAAGCACGATTGCGGGCGCTTCCCGCATGTCGTCGGTGTTCGGCTTGAAGGACAAGCCCCAGAACGCAAAGCGCTTGCCGGAGAGGTCCTCGCCGAAGTGCTTCGTGATCTTCCGGAACATCAGAAGCTTCTGATCGGCGTTCACGTCCTCGACGGCCTTGAGGATCTTGAAGTCGTAATCGTGCTTGTTCGCCGTGTGGATGATCGCCTTGACGTCCTTCGGAAAGCACGAGCCGCCGTAGCCGATGCCTGAGAACAAGAAGCGAGATCCAATGCGATCGTCCGAGCCGATGCCCTTGCGGACGTTGTCGACGTTGGCGCCGACGAGTTCGCATACGTTGGCGATCTCGTTCATGAACGAAATGCGCGTCGCGAGCATCGCGTTAGCGGCGTACTTGGTCAGTTCGGCCGACGCGACGTCCATCGTGAAGATGGGGTTGCCGGTGCGAACGAACGGCTCGTAGAGCTCGGTCATGATGCGACCGGCGCGCTCGGTGTCGGCACCGATCACGACGCGGTCGGGCTTGAGGAAGTCATCGATCGCCGCGCCTTCCTTGAGGAACTCGGGGTTTGAGACGACGTCGAACTCGTGCTTGGCGATCGGAGCCATGGCGCTCTCGACCTGTTTCGCGGTGCCGACGGGCACCGTCGACTTGTCGACGACCACCGTGTAGCCGGTCATATGCTCGGCAATGCTGCGAGCGGCTGCCAGAACGTACTGCACGTCCGCGCCACCGTCTTGACCGGGGGGGGTGCCCACGGCGATGAAGGCCACTTGGGCGTCCTTCATCCCCTCGGCGTAGTCCGTCGTGAATTGCAGGCGTCCATCGCGCACGTTGCGCTTAACCAGCTCCTCGAGACCGGGTTCGAAGATGGGGACGATGCCTTCACGAAGGCCGTTGATCTTCTTCTCGTCGATGTCGATGCAGGTGACCGTGTTTCCGCTCTCGGCGAAACAGGTGCCTGCTACGAGACCAACGTAGCCAGATCCGATGACGGCAATGCGCATGGTTATGAGGTGGAAGTGGGAGCCGCTGGCCGCCCGAAGAAAGTGAGAGGTGGATTGCCCTGTGAGGGTGACCCAGAATGAGACCCCGAATGGGACCCCGAAAAGGGGGCACTCGCTGCCAAGATCAAGCTCCGACCGAAATGTCGGCAGGAGGACGCTGGACGCTGACGAGCCCAGGAGGATACCGTCTTGCACGCCTCAGGCCGCGCGGAAGAGCGCGGGCGACAGGCAAGGGCGATTAACTCAGCGGTAGAGTGCCTCGTTTACACCGAGGGGGTCGGGGGTTCGAATCCCTCATCGCCCACCATTTCCCCATGTGCCCCATATCTGTCCGGGGAGTGGCTCAAGAGGGTCGACTCCTGTGTGAGGCGGGGGGGCTATGCGCGACAGGCTCCTAGCGGCTTGGGCCGAGCAGAGCGGCGACTGAGCCGCCGGGGATCCGGAAGACGGCCAGGAGACCGCGGCGCTCACCTGGCCCGCGGAATTCAGCCTCCAGCTCCGTTGAGGTCTTGGGGTGGTTCCGCTTCTTGACCGTGAGGGGCCCAATTCCATGCTCGCGAAGCATCCGTCGGACGCGCTTACGGTCTGCCTTGACCACTTCGAGGATCGGCCAGCTACGCGCCAGGGCAGATGAGGGGGGCTCTGAAGCCGCCAGGAACATGCCGCGCATCTCGGTGACGATGGGGGCGACCTGATACTCTTCGCAAAACGGGCCGGCTAGCTCGGACTGCCACAGGCTCGGGTCCAGTTCCACCAGCCAGGACCCCGGGCCGAGGGCCTCCACGGGCCAGGCTTCCGGAAGGGGGCAGGGGGCTGCGTCTGGGGCATAGGAGGCCCGTGGGGCGGCCAGACTGGCCCTTGGGTCTTCTGCCGGGTCTTCCTTTGGGCGATCTGCAGGACCGTTCTCTGGACTCGCTGGGGACGATTGCAGCGCCGTCGCAGCTCGCCGGGCAGTCGCCCATCCCCGCGTGGTGTCGTCCCCAGGAGTGAGGAAACTGGCCAGGGAGCCCGTCCAGACGGCGAGCTCCTTCATTTCGCCATCCAGGCTGATCCACTCCAGGGCCCGTGGACCGTCACGTTCATCGTCGAGCCCCTCCGCCGTCGCGTCGAGGCTCGGCGGAAGCTTGATGCAGCCGCCGCGCGCCGCATGGGCGAGCTCAAGCGTCTTGGAGAGCGCTGGGGCCCAGCGCTCCGGCCGTGGCTCTCTGTGCTCGCCGTCGGGCCGCCGATCGGGGTCCAGGAGCACCAACGCCCCCTTGAGGGTCTCAGGGGCGAGCGGAGGCCGCCGCAGGTCAGCCCGCGCCGCCCCGCCCGCCATAGGCCGCTCCGACACGGCGCCGTGCCCACCCAAGGAGTCCAGTTCCACGCGCAGGTTGGCGGCGGCGCAGCGGGCCGAAGCAGGGTCCCAGTCGGTCGCCAGCACCGTGCCGCCACCGCGCAGGAGCGAGACCGCGTCGGATCCGATCCCGCAGCAGGCATCCCAAATCACCCCCGCCTCGTCGAGATCGGCGTTGAACCTGGCTGCTCGGTAGTCCGCCACCACGGCTGGCGTGGCCTGTTCCAGGCCCTTCGAGGTCCAAAAGAGCGGGCTGGGGCCCGAGAAGCGGCGTCGCGACCGCTTCTGCAGCTCTTCCTGGAGCGAAACAAACCGCGCCAGGTCCGGCCCTTCGGATTTTCGTAGGCGATCGATCTGACCCGATGTCAGGGGAGGGCCGTCCGCGTCAGCTCCCACAGACGTTCTGATCGCTCGCCACCTATCTTCCACGCCGGGTTCGCCAGCTCGCAGCTTCTTCCAGACGTCCAACTCCATGGGCCCATCTCAATCCATCGACCCGCCGGAACCAACCTCGAAACATCCGAGGACTTTGAGATTCCTTGCAACCGCCACAGGCGGCGCGCCATGAACGAGTAGAGCCCACGTCTTTGCCCCGAGAGTTGTCCTTCACTTTGAATCCCGCGTTGCGTCCCATCGTTTTTATCGACTCCGACCACCATGGCCGGGAATGGCTGAACCAAGAGTTGTCCCGCATGGGGCGCCCGGTTCGCGGCTACTCGGACGTTCGCGCTGCGCAGGCTGAGATCAGCCCCGACGAGGTCGACGTCATCCTTGTATCCATCGACTCGGGCGCTGGTGAGGGCGATGAGGGAGCGATGGTCGTCCGGGACGTAGCGAGTTGGGTTCGCGGGCACTCAAGTCAGCCTTTGCTGCTCGCGCTGGCTCGACGGGCCCTGGCGCCTAACGTCCTCGTGTCAGCTCTCCATCGCGGGGCCAGCACCGTCATCACCGTCGACCAGATCTTGATCTTGCGTGATCTGGTAGCAGCGCAGCTCCGCGTGCGCGAGGCCTGTGCGTCATGTGAGGCGACCCGCAGCGAGGAGGCGGATAGGGGCGACCAGTCGATGCACGACGTCATGCTCACGCCGCAGTCTCGGACGGCGGATCTACCTGTCCACGATTCAGGTTGGATTCCGGGTCGCGCAGACTTCGAGATCACAGAGTCCGACCCGATCAATATCAAGCTCTATGAGAGCAAGGCCGTACTTCGCGCCATTGCTGCCGCCGACGGGAACCGAACGCTGGCAGCCGAGCTTCTTGGCATCGGAAAAAGCACTCTCTATCGTCGGCTTTCCGAGTGGCGCGCTTCCCTTAGCTGACGACGCTCGCTGCGCGCTTCCTGGGGCTTCGCGCTCCGGGCTTCATCTCAAGGCGTAGATCAGCGGAGCTGTGGCCACGGCGCTCGGCGACGAGCCCGCGACCGCGTCTTCCCCGCTGTTGGGCTCACGATTCATGCCCGGTTCGGCGAGGCCCATCATGTGGTGGTACACCCTGGCCTCCAGCGACCTGGCGCCTTCGGCGAGCGCGCTCTTCGGGACCCGCGCGATCGTCACAGCCTCCGTCCACAGTGGGTCGACGAGCATCCCGGTCACGGAGCGAATCGAGCCCACGCTAGCCACCATGCGTTCACCGGTCGGGCTCAGAAGCAGCGTGCTACCGTCCTGCATGCGCAGGGAGATGTCGGCGTCAAAGACCTGAATGAGAGCTCTCCGCTGAGCCCCGGAAGGGTCGGCAACGGGCTGATCGAACCCGAGGCGCACTTCGAGGAATTCCCCGGCCTCGTGCAACCTCAGCTGGGGCGGATTTTGAATGCCTCGCTTCCGGAACAGCACGAAAGGACCCACCAGTTCCCTGCGGCCTATCTGATTCGGATCGAGCTGCCTGCGGTGGAATGAGCCGGGCGTGACGACCATTTCGTAGCGCGCCAGCCTCGCCTGCACGGCGCTGTGGAGGGCCTCTCCTAACTGGTCTTCTCCGTTGAGAAGCTCCGACCCGATCATGTCGACGAGCTCGCCCTTGGGGATCCCGTTGATCGACTTCGAGGACGGCAGAATGTAGTCGGGCTTGAGCTCCAGGGCGGCCTCGATGTCAATGATGGGCGGGCTCGGCGACCAGCCTGTCCGCCGCCGTCCATTCAGTGGCGTGGTTCGGCCGAAGAAGTCCAGGACCTGGTGCCGCGACAGGTAAGCAATCGCGCCCGGCCATGGGGTCATGATGGTGGATCCCTCGGGAAGGCGAGTGCGAAGGAAGCTGCCGACCTCACGGAGCTGTTCGGTCAGCCGGATCTGGCTGTGGAGGGCCGACCGCCCCAGGAGTAGGCTTCCGCCCGGAGACCGACGGGCATGGGCGTCGTACACCCGTTCCTGGACTCGCTGCACCTTGATCTGCCCCAGGTCGCCAGGGAACCGGCTCGCAAACAGCGCAACGAACAGAACAGAACCGATGGAAACCCATACGAGGCGCTCCATGCTCCGCCGGTAGGTGTCGAGCGCGCGCGCCATGCCCTGCTGGATCGCGATGAACAGCATGGCGAGCGCCGGCGTGAAGGCGATGCCGAAGCTGTCGGGGTCGCCACCTCCCATGAGGGCGGTGGTGGCGGCGAGGATGAGCCCGAGCGTGAGGGCGCGGAGGCCAACGCTGGAGAGCTCGCCCATGGCGAGCGCGATGAGCGGGAACACAAGCAGGACCGGCGCAGCGGTGATCACGATGAAGTCACGGAGACGCGCTATACCGTGCTGGACCGGGTAGGGCTCAAACTGCAGAGCGGCCGCCAGGTCGGGCAGGAGGGAGGCCCCCGCGCGGTGCACTAACGTGAGGGCCACCACGGCCGGAAGGAAGACCAGGAGAGTCGGCGACTTGGGGGAAGCTGTGCCCCTGTCGGTCGCGCTTCGGCGCCTCGCACGCAGCGCGCGGATGAGCGTCTGGAGCGCGAGCGTGAGCACGCCCACGACGCCCACGGGGCTAGCAATCGCGAGCAGCATGAGGCTGACGCTGGCGAACCGTCGGCGTCCGTGCTCGAGCGTGACGAACGCCATCGCCATCAGGAACATTACAATGGGCCATTCCGTGCCGCTGGCCCCGGCGGCCGCGACGGCGCCGCTGAAGACGAGCAGCAGGGCGGGAATCACGCCCGCGTTGCGGTCGGTGTCAAAGCGGGTGGATAGGAAGACCGTCCCGAGCGCGCACCCGACCCCGATGAACTGAACGATGCGCGTGACGGTGAACCAGCTGCTCCGGATCCAGGCAGCCATGACTTCGACTCCCGCAGAGAGCCAGATGAGCAGCGGAGAGGGGTAGGAGCCCAGTCCGCCGGCCGCGACGCCCGTTTCCGGATCGATGTTCCAGAAGACGCTGCCGTAATGGGCCAGGTTGCGTCCCAGGTGAAACGCGGCATGGGCCGAGTCGTAGGGGGTCGCGAAGACGCCGAGGGCGTTCCGATGGACCACGACGATGTGCACCAAGAGAGCCGCCATCGCGAGCAGAATGGCAGTGATCCGATTCATGGGATGGGTGCGGTGGCGGCAGACGCGAGGGGAGGCCAGTGTGGCCCGGAACCCCGGTTCATTTATTGTCGGTCTGCGAGGTCGGCATCGATCGTAACGACTTCGCCGGTGGGGATGGTCACGTCGATCGTCCGGCGATCTCGCCCGGCGACTAGCTGGAGCCTGTACCTGCCGGGCTGCAGGTCGTGGATCTCGAATCGACCGTCCTTATCGCTGCGGGTGGCGCGGAACGTCACTCGATCGACCGCTTCCTTCGAATCCGGCGCAGGATCCGAGCTCGTCAGGCGCTCGATCTTGACGAGCGCTCCACGGATCGCGTTCGACACGACCACTTCGCCGGTGCCCTCGCCGCCGTTCGGGACGGTCTTGAAAGCGCGACCCGTGACCGCGCCCATGGTCGCGATCAGTGATAGCCGTGGCGTGTCTCCGCCAATTTCATGGCTGAACGTGCGCGGCTCGCCGTTGGCGGTCTGGAGCAGGTCGGGTTCCTTGGCGCCACGGTCGTCGGGTGAGAGCAGGATGGCCCGATATCGACCCGCGTGGAGCATGTCCACGTGGAAGGAGCCATCCGGTGCGACCAGCGTCCGTCGCGGAAATCCGCCGGCCGGGTCCGTGGGGGCGGTCACGGGCTGAAAAAGCAGTTCGTAGCCTAGCTCCGGGGTCGCCAGCGGCCCGAGCTGCACGGATCCGTCGAGGTCGGCGAGTGCCAGGGTGGGGGGCACGGGGGGCGGCCCGATCCTCCGATCGAGCGTGAGGGTCCTGCGCTCCCGTTCCGCCGCTATGGGTGCGTCGGTCTCCGAATCCAGGGTGACGGTGAATTGGCTCGCCTTGAAGCCGAGGGCGACCACGCGCAGGAGGAGGGGGCCGGGCCGTAGATCGCCCAGTTCGAACGATCCGTCGCGGCCGGTCCACGTCCAGGCCGGTCTGCCGCCCTGTTCGGTCGTGATGCCGGCGTCCGGGACCGGTTCACCGTCCGTATCGACGAGTATGGCCCG
This sequence comes from Paracoccaceae bacterium, assembly GCA_047635895.1. GTDB lineage: Bacteria > Planctomycetota > UBA1135 > UBA1135 > Saltatorellus. Next base: position 11,277 of record JBLIHL010000085.1, read on the forward strand.
CAGCGTCAGGTCACCGAGCCCTAGATCGACCATGGCGATGTCCGTGTTCTGGGGCGGAGCCGTGAACTCCATGCCCAGGGGATCGTCATGGAGGGCTCCACTGACCAGGACTGCCGCCACGATGCCCAGGGAGGTCAGGGGGATGATCCTCGAGAGCCTCATACGACGGCTCGGGCGGCCCTGAGGGCGTTCAGGAGAGCATCTGCGGCTGGGAACTCCGATTCTGAGTCGACGGCAAGGCCCCGCCAGAATTCGTCCAGGCCTCGCCTGCCCGAGCGTTCGTAGGCGACGAGGCGTACTCCGAGCTGGATCCGATCGCACTGCTTGACAAATCGAGCCTCGCGGGTGCCCTGGTCGATGTATTCGGCGTAGGCGTCCACCGCGGCGGTGGAGAGGGGGCCCAGGAGGTCGCGAGCGATGCCCGCCTCCATGGTCTTTTTGGCCCCAGGCGGCAGGTGCCGGGCCGCGGGGAGGGGCAGGTCGCCCGAGATAGCCTCCGGCGCGTCGTGCACGAGGGCCATCGCCAGGACCCGACCGAGGTCGAGCGTGGGGCGCACCTGGGGGGCCATGGCGAGGGCCACGTGGGCGACGCCCACAACGTGTCCAGCGATCGACTCGGGCGCCTCAATCCCCCTCAGGACCCACCCCGTCCGGGGCAGATCATCTAGCGGGACGAGGGCCAAGAGCGAGGCGAGTGCCCCCTCGGCGCTCCACGATCGGGGCTCTTCTGGCAGGTCAGTGAACTCGGCTCGGTGGGCCATGGACGGGAGTGCGGGGCGTTCGATAGCCATGGATGAAGGGCATTTGCCGAGACGGATCGGGCTTGATCCTGGAGCAAGATCTCCCGGGGCGCGACATTCCAGTGTCAGTTTCCAGGCTTTCTGGGGGCCCTGGACTGGGGCGGCGCCCGCGGCCTTCTATAATGCTCGGCTCGAACGTCCCGACGCAATTCCTTATTGGGGCCTCCTCTGCTGCCCCATCGCGTCCCCGACTCCTTCCGCCACAACACCCCTCGTGAGAACACCCTACGTCGCAGGCAACTGGAAAATGAACCTCGATCGCCGAGCGGCGGGAGAGCTCGCGGCTGCGATCCGTGACCACACGTCCAAGGGCGTCGATGTGGGGCTCTTTCCGGCGATGGTGCACCTTGACGAGGTGATCCGCCAGGTCGCCGGGTCGGCGGTGCGCGTGGGCGGGCAGAACTGCTCAGACGAGGACTCGGGTGCCTTCACCGGCGAGGTTTCGGCCGCCATGCTCCAGGATATCGGCGCCAAAGTGGCCCTCCTGGGCCACTCCGAGCGTCGCCACGTCTACGGCGAGTCCGACGAGTTCATCTCGCGCAAGGTCCATCGGGCCCTCGACGCTGGGCTCGACGTGATGCTCTGCGTCGGCGAGACGATCGAGCAGCGCCGCGCGGGCGAGACCGAGTCCGTGTGCCGCACCCAGCTCACCGCCGGCCTGGCGGGCGTCGACCGTGACGTCCTCGGAACAGGAGACAACGGCGGCCGCGTCTCCATCGCCTACGAGCCCGTCTGGGCCATCGGCACCGGCGAAACCGCTTCCCCTGAGCAGGCCGGCGCCGTCCACACCTACCTCCGCGGCGTGCTCGCCGGGATGTACGACCAGGCGGCCGCGGATGCAACGCGTATCCTCTACGGGGGCAGCGTCAAGCCGTCCAACGCCAAGGAACTCCTGTCCGTCGCAGATATCGACGGCGCCCTGGTCGGCGGCGCTTCGCTGAAGCCCGACCTCTTCCTCCCGATCATCGACGCCGCTCTTTAGAACGGATCCCCTAACCGGATCCTCAAGCCGAGACTCTCCATGTCCACCACCATCGTCCTCCTCTACATCCTGTTCGTCGCCGCGGCGATCATTCTCACGGTTGTCATCCTGCTCCAAGAGGGCAAAGGTGGCGGCTTCGGTGACGCACTCGGTGCCGCCGGCCAGCAGGCCTTCGGCGTGAAGGCTTCCGGCGTTCAGAAGTTCACGATGTACATCGCCATCGCGTTCCTCGCGTCGGCCGTGTCCATCCACGTGCTTAACAAGAACGGCCAGACGGATATCGATCTGCCAGGGCTAGGGGATGACCTCGGCCTGCCCAGCCTGGACGCGCCGGCGGCTCCCCCGGCGGTCGTTCCCGGCAGCACTCCCGTTGGCGCTCCCGACGACAAGAAGAAGTGATTCTCCCTTCGGCTGGATCACTCCATTCGAAGTAATACCATGGGCGGAACCGTTTACTCCATGACCGGCTTCGGCGCTGGGCGCGTCGAGGCTGTCCTGGAAGACGGAAGCCAGTTGACCGTCGCCGCCGAGGTGAAGACGGTCAATCACAAGCACCTGCAGGCGAAGATCCGGCTGCCGCAGGAGTACAGCTCGCTCGAGCCTGTGATCGACAAGCTCGTGCGCCAGAAGCTGGCGCGCGGCGCCGTGCAGATGGCGATCGATACGGCCCGCATCGGTGGTGATGCGGGCGTTCAGGTCGACGCGGTCGTCGCGCGCCGCTACCTGGAGATGCAGAGCCAACTGGCCCAGGAACTCCAGGGCTTCGAGCTCGACCCGATCAGCTCGATGGTGGACCTGATCCGCCTGCCCGGGGTGATCGTTCAGTCTGGTGCTAGCCGCACCGAGGCGCTGGATCCCAAGGGCCCCGAGGCGCAGGCGGTCATGGACGCCGTGACGGCGGCCTTGGATCACCTCACGGAGATGCGAGACGTCGAGGGCGCCGCCATGCGCCGGGACCTCGAGACCAACGGCGGCGAGATCGCCCGGCTCGTCCGTGAAATCGCGACGCGCATTCCTGACGTGGTCCAGCATCACCGAGCGCGCCTCGTCGAGCGCGTCGGTGAGCTCAGCTCGCATCCCGGCACCACCGAGGCGGACCTGGCGCGCGAGATCGCGCTCCTCAGTGACCGGCTCGATGTGTCCGAAGAGATCACGCGCCTCGACAGTCACCTCGATCAGCTCTCGGGCCTCTTGGAAGGCGGCGGCGCCATTGGGCGCAAGCTCGATTTCCTCGCCCAGGAGTTCTTCCGCGAAGCCAACACCATCGGGTCCAAGTGCAGTGACGCCGCCGTCGCGCACCTCGTGGTCGACCTGAAGACCCATGTCGAACGCCTGCGGGAGCAGGTCCAGAACGTCGAATGAGCGCAGCCATTAGCCCAGAAAAGAAACCCCGAGTGAGTCAGCCTGCCCAACAGCGAATCGGTTCCATGCTCTTGATCTCCGGGCCTTCGGGCTCTGGAAAGAGCACGATCTGCAAGCAGTTGCTGATGAGCGATGACGTGGTTTTCAGCGTGTCGGCGACGACTCGCACGCCCCGTCCCGGCGAGGTCGACGGCCAGCACTACCACTTTCTGAGCCCGGA
>JBLIHL010000086.1:0-14595 GCA_047635895.1 Paracoccaceae bacterium
GACGAGCCGCGCTGAGTCCGCCATCACGACCGGCCCTTCGACGCCGGTGGACTCGGCGGTCAGCATGCCATCCACGAAGAGGCGCGCGACTGAGCCGTCGTAGGTCGCGGCGACGTGGTGCCATTGACCCACGCTGTAGGTGTCCTGGGCCTTGAGGTACACGAGGTGGCCGTCCCCGTCGTCGGTCGACGTCGTGGAGATGCCGAAGGTGAAGCTCGAGTCGTCGTAACCGAGGATCCAGCCCTTCTCGAACGCGTTGTTGTCCTCGATCGCGCCGATGATGCCGCCCCAGCGGCGCGGGGTTTCAACGGCGACCCAGCCCTCCACCGTGAAGGTCGTGCTCGGGAGAGTCAGCTCTTCACTGGCAACGAAGCTGTCCTGGGCTTCGTTGAAGATCACGCCGCCACCGGTCTCCAGGGGAGCCGTGGTGATCGGGCTCTCACGTCGGAGACCCGCGGCGAGTGAGCCTCCGAGACCCCCCGTACTGTCCAGCTCAAGAAGGAGCTCCGATGGCTCGCGCGTTTCAGAGGTGGACCAGCTGGCGAAGCCGATGGAGGTGGCGAGGAGCGCGGCGATGCCGCTGAAGGCGCGAATCATGATGAGGTCGTGTCGAGTCGTTCGTGGCTCGCAGGTTCCAAAATTCGGCCCCGCGCTCTGACTCAAGCCTATCCGCCGGCGCGGACGGGCCGGCCTCATGGGTCGAAGATCTCCCGTCCGCCGACAGCCAGCCTGCATGATTCACGAAATGGAGCGACCGGCACGCATAAACCGCTCCGTGGCCTGCGTCAGGCGAAGACCTGCGGCTTTCGCCCGCTCCGCGGGTTTGACCACAGGGTGCTCACCGGGCCGACGGGCCCGCTTCCGCTCCGTTCGCGAATCGTCCTTGCCACAGCGCCTTTGAGACGCACGGGTGGCTCCATCTCGTGAATCATGCAGACTCCTAGCGGCTCGCGGTCTTGCGGTAGATTTTTACGTCGTAGCCGCGGTAGTCGAGCGGCCAGGGGCTTCGCTTGATTTCCTGTACCAGGTCGTAATGGTAGTCCCGGCGCTTTTGGAAGAGCACGTCCTCGAAGAAGTCGAAGTCGGGGAGGCCCAGGAGCCCGAGAGTCCTCGCCTTTGGATCGAAGGGAAACTTCGGGTAGTGACCCGGGTCCTCGTAGACGTTGTAGATCGGGAGGGAGCGTCGCCGGGGGATGAGGATCCACTCGGGCTTGTCATGCACGTCCACGAACTCGTAGCCGGCGGGCGCGCGGAGCGCGGTGCGCTTCCTTCGGAGGCCCGAAGGGGCGAAGCCGAGTGGGCCTGGCGGGATGTTGGCCTTGCTCCACGCGTCGGCTTGGTAGCGAGTGTCGCCGGCGTAGCGCTCGTGGACCGTCACGGAGGTCACGCCGAGCCCGGCGAGCACGAAGGCGCCCGCCGCGATGGGGAACGATCGACCGGCGGGAGCCAAAGGGTTGGCGTTGGCCAATTTCCAGAGGGAGATGCCGGTGAGGGCCGCAGCCAGCGGCATCAGCGGCATGCAGTAGTCCGGCATCAGCGCCTTGGCGGTCATCGCGAAGTACACGAGGAGCGACAGGAAGGACCCAAGGAGCCCCGCCGACGGGCGTGTGCGCCAGGCGAGCGCCGCGCCGACGGCGGTGGGGATGAGAATCCAGATGGGAGCGCACTGCGTGAGGGAATCCCAGAACTGGTCCAGGTCCCACGTCGTGACGGCCTGCTTGCTGCGGTACTCATAGAGCAGCGAGGCCTTGAAGGCGTCGAACCGATGGAGGCAGCCGGGCACGATGGCGACGAAGGTGCCGAGGGCGACGGTCCCCGCGCTCGCGAGGAACATGAGAGCACGCCGTGGCGCGAGATCGCCGCGCCTCAGCCCAGCGACCACGACGCACAGGATGGCCGTGACGCCGACAGCGGACGTGTAGCGCGCGGCGACCGCCGCGCCCAGTGAGATCCCCAGTAGGGCTGCATCCCGGTGGCGAAAGCGCCGCGACTGGTCCACGCCTAGCGCCACGTGGAAGACGAGGAAGAGCATGAACGCGCCGGCGGTATCGGTCTGTACGACGGCATTCGTCACGACCGGCCACGGCTGTATCGCGGCGGCCGCCGCCACCCAGGACGCGGCGGCCCCGAAACCTAGGAGCGTGTCCCGGATAGATGGATTTCGGAAGCTGGGGGCCCGCTACACGGATTCAGCTATGCGCGACACGCTCCTATGGCGCCTATCAACGGGTCTATCGACGGTGGTGGCCCTTCATGAGGTTGCACGGCCGGTCTACCTCTTGCGGATCTTGACGTCGAACGGGCGGAGGTAGAGTGGCTTGACGGCGTCGGGGCCGCAGTGCTCGTCCCAGGTGCCCTTGGTCGGGGCTGGGAGCGCGCTGAGTTCCAGCAGCGCCGACGCGTTTGGGTTCTGGGATCGAAGCTCGACGCGGCTTCGGTCCGCCTCGGGGATGACGCTGTCGATCGCCTTGAGCGCACCGGCGTCGGCGAGCCAGATCCGCTCCGATCCGAGGATCTCCTTGGCCTCTTCGGCCGCGCAGCACATGGGCTCCTGGAACTGAATAAGCCCCTCTGGCGTGCGGCCGTAAGCAGCCAGGTAGACGCTGCCGCCGAAGGCATTCCGCAGCACGGCCGCGCGCTCACCCGGCGCGAGCGCCGCGTGGGCGAGGGCCTCGAACGAAGAGATCCCGATCAGCTCAGGGCCAGTTTCGTCGCCGGCGAGTGCGTCCGAAAGGCCCATGGAAAGCCCGAGTCCGGTGGAGGAGCCCACGCGCAGCCCCGTGTAGCTCCCCGGCCCTGTCCCGACCACGATGCGCTCGACATCGACGGGCTTACCGCCGGCGTGACGCACGATCTCGTCCAGCAGCGGCAGCAGGTCGCTGGCGTGCGAGCATGACTCGTCCAGAACCCTCAGCTCGGGCGCGCCGCCGTCCACGGAAACGGCGATGGAGGACGGGCGCGAGGAGGTCTCGATGGCAACGGCAAGGCGGGGCATTCGTGCAGTATCGCAGGCTTGCGCGGGCATCGGGCGGCGGGGCTCAGTCATTTGCAGCGTTTCATGCGGAAGGCGCAGGGGCGCGTCCGCTTGGCCCAGGGTGGATCGGCCCTCCGTGGGGCGGGAATCCTGTCGAATAGGACGGTCTGCCGCGCGTAGACCGCACCTGTTCGACGCGGTTTTCTTCTTCCTTACCCTGAGCAACATGACTGATTCCTTCTGGGGCAGCTCCCACTCAACCCTGCACCTCAGGGGCGAACTCAATCACATCCACCGTGCCCAGATGCGCGCACGGCGCCGCGGCCGCCAGGGCCGTGGGGAGGTGCGTGACGAGATCATGGACCTGCGCGCCGAGGTGGAGTTCCTCTCCCTGGCCTTGACCAGCTTGCTCGCCGAACTCGACCACAAGGGCACCGTCACGAGGGAGGATTTGCGCGAGGTCATGATCTCTGTGGACCAGTACGACGGAAAGCTCGATGGCCGACTTCCGGTGGCGGCGCTCGAGGAGCTCCTTCAGCCGCCGGTGCTGGAAGAGCTCGATGACGAAGGCCCCATGGGGAGCGACGAGGTGAAGGGTGATGGGACGGAGGGAAGCCCACCTGCCTGAGCGGCCCAGGGTTGGCAGCGCGGCGATTCGATCGGCGTGCTACGCGAATTCACTCGTCTGCGGTACGCTCCTGGGGCATGACGGCTCGAGTGTCTAGAAAGTGGACGCTCTGCCCAGCCTGTTGGCAGCTGACGCGCGCTGCGGGCGCTGAGATGTCCCCTTAGGGGTGATTGCGGGCGGTCTGTTTGGGTTCGGGGCCCGTGGCATAGCGCTTGCACTTGGACGTTCATCGTCGCGCGCGGTTGTCTCGCCCGTGACCTGCACCACTGAGGCTCGCTTGGTTGATGTGCGCTACCGTCCGAGTGTGGCGACCTCGGCGACCTACGCGGTCAGGGATATTCACGGCGTGGAGCACTTCGTCACGTACAAGGTTCACCTTGGTGGGCGTGCCGAGAACCGGGTTGTTGGCGGCCGCTATGCCGATAGGGTGCGCAAGGTCTGTGACCCGCTGCTCCCGTACGAGCTCCTCCCGGAGAGGATGGCCAGCCTCTGGGTCTTTCCGGCAGATCCGGAGCTGCGTGGTGCCGTGCGCGCTTTGAATTCAGCGAGGACCGCTTCCTGGATTGGGAGCCTGGGGTTGATCGGGGACCGGGCTTCCAGTCCCGCGCTTCATAGGGCACGACGCTGCGAATGGGTGGCTTCTCGAGGAGTGGACGGCGGGGGTGCCCGCGGAGGATGGGGATGTCTCGGTCGGGGCACTCGCCCTGGCGTGTGCGGCCCAGATTCACGGGGCGCCGTTGGCTCCCGGAGGGCCGTCGGGGCAGCCGGGGCCGCGGCGTCGCCTGGCGCCAATGGATCTCTTGAACGGCATCCCTGGAATTCACCGGGTGCCTGATTGGCTGTGGCGACCGCTGGAGATTCCCGCGACGGCCTGGATCCACGGGGATTTGCATCCTGGCCGGGTGCTCATTCGTGAGGGCGGCGCTGGGCTTCTGGGGCTAGATGGTTTGCGCCCAGGCGCGCCCGAGGAGGACATCGCGAGCTGGGCGGCGGATGTGCTGGCTCGCGGGCATACGGCCGACGTCGAGGCGGTGCTTGGTGAGTTGGAGGAGCTGTACAGTGGGGCGGGCGGTGCGCCGCTGGATCCTGGGCGTCTCCGCGCAGTGACGGCGATCGAGCTTCTGGAGCGAGCCGCATCGGCCATTCGCCACCTGGAGGCGGATGCGTTGCTGAGCGCGGCCCGCCTCGCGTCTATCGTCGCCTCGATCTGACCATTGCCTGGGCCTGGAGCGTCTCTCTACGGTCCGTTTTGCGTGACCCCGGCGGGTTCGGAGCGGTAGATGTCCACCGTTTGGATAGCATGGGTGACCAGATGATGGACACCAATCCGCCGCCGATCCCCTTGAACGCCCTGTCCGTTGAGACGCTTGGCGTGAATGCCCAGGGGCCGGTCCTGCGACTGCGCCGGGCGGGCGGTGACTTGGTGCTGCGCTGGCTGGAGACACCCGACGCGCTGCTCCCGTTGGTCGAGATCCTCGGCCGCTCGCGGCATCCGGCTCTGGTCCTACCCTGCCGCATGGGCATCGATGCCCGTGGCAAGGCGTGGATGGCCAGGCCCTTCTGCGAGGGAGCCACTCTCCAGGACGTGCGCCCCGTCGCTGACGACCCGCGCTGGCACGATCTCATTCGCCAGTGGCTGGAAGCCCTGGACGCCCTGCACGCCGGCGGCTGGCTCCACCGGGATGTGAAGGCGGCGAACCTCCTGGTAGGGCCATCGGGGGCCAAGCTCTTCGATCTAGACCTCGCAGCACCCGCCGCGGGCGCCATGGCGTCCGCCGGTACTCGTCGCTGGCTGGCGCCGGAGGTGCTGTCCGGACAGGCTCCCGACGCCCGGTCGGATCTCTTTGGCTTGGGCGTGGCCGTGGTGCGGGCGCTTCTTGGTAACGGGTCGAATCGCTACACCGAGCAGTTTCCGACGCGGGACTTTTGGAGCGCCAGCGCTCTCGATCCTATGGCGCTGCCAGCCGCGCTGCGGAGCCTCCTGCAGGCGCTCGTCGAACGTGACCCGAAGGCTCGTCCAGTTTCGGCCATGGCCGCGCTCGCTCTGCTCCCTGGTGGTCAGCCAGCGGACGGTACGCTGAGCCCACCGCCCCTGCTCGGCCGCTCCGAGTCGCTGCTTGAGCTGGCGCGCAGCCGGGTGAGTCGAGGGCAGAGCCTCGTCATCGTGACGGATGATCCGTGCGATCAGGAGGCGGCACTTCCGGTACTCGCGTGTGCGGCGGCGCTGGAACAGCATCGGCTTGTGCTCGTGGAAGAGGCGCGCGAGGAGCGTGACGTGTTCCTGGCGTCGTCATCTCCTGACTCTCTATCGCCGAAGAGCTGCCTTCTTGTTCACCTGGACGTGGATGCAGACGGCGCCATCCTGGCGGAGGCACTGGCGGAGGCGTCCGCCGGTACCGCCGGCGCGCTGCTGCTCGCAGTCGTCAGTGGCGTGCAGGCGGAGGAGGCGGAGCGGGCGCTCGGCGCGGGGCTCCGGGACTCGGTGGAATGGCACCGGCTGGACGCGGTTCCACTGGAGGGGCTCGAGGGTCATCTCGCCAGCCAGGCTCGACTCTCCTCGCGCGAGGTGATTGCGCCTCTCGCCCGTGATCTGCACGCGCGCTCTAATGGTCAGCAGTCCGTGATCGAGGCGGCGCTCAGCCAGGCCGAGGCGTTGGGCGTGGCCCGGCATCTCACGGATGGCTGGATCCTCCAGCGCGATCGCTGGCCGGAGGGTGTCCTGCCATCCTCCGGTGGCGACGCCGCCCCGAGGGTGTCGGCGCAGACTCCTGATCTGGAAGTGCTTGTGGGTGGGGATCTCACGAAGGCGATAGAGAGCCTTGAGAGAACCCGACGGGAGGGGAGGCTCGCGGCGGCGCGGACGCTCGCCGACCGCCTGGGCAGCTCTCATCCCGAGCTCGACCCTGAGGCGGCTCAGCGGATTCATCTCTTTCAGGCTGAGCTCGATCTGGCGGAGGGCGCGCTCGATGGGGCGATGCATCGGCTTGACGCCGTCGAAGGAGCGCTCCGTGCTGATGCGGTCCAGCTTCGTCACCGCGTGATGGTGCTTCAGGCCGAGCTGTACCAGCGATTGGGCCGGCGCGGCGAAGCGCTCGCCAAGTACAAGGTGGTCCTCGCGGAGTCACGCGATCCCGACGACCTTCTGCGGGCACGCGTGGGCTTGGCCCATTTAGAACTCCTGGCAGGAGACTTCGAGGTCGTGCTGGCTGCCCTTCTTGGTGCGGCGACTGACGGGGCGAAGGCTGAGACGGCAGGTGCCCTGCATAACCTGCGAGGAGGGGCGCTCGTGCGCCTCGGGCGGCTGGACGAAGCGCGAGCTGAGTTCGAGAGCGCGCTCGCGTTCGGTCGCGCGTCGGAGGACCGTGGCTTGGCGGCTCGTGCTCTCTTGAATCGAGCCTTGGTCGAGCGCAGGAACGGACGGTTCGCGGAGGCAGAGGCCAGCCTTGAGGAAGCGGCAGGGCTGGCGGGTCCCACGGATCTTCTCGGCGTTCGCGCTCTGGTCATGCACAACCTGGGGACGCTCCTGCGGGACCGCGGGGATCTATCGCGCGCGCGCCTTTCGCTGGAGCGCGCGCTCCGCCTCAGGCGCCGGGCAGGGGACGAGTACGGCATCGCGACGACCGTGGGCAGTCTTGCGCTTCTGGATATGGAGCAGGGCGTGATCGGACGCGCTGCGATCACGCTGGGGGAGGCACAGGATCTGCTCGCAGCGGGTGGGCACGAAGCGGAGCGGGCCCTCATTGAGGTTCATCGCGAGATGGTAGAGACGTTACTCGGTGATCCGGTCCGGCAGGCCGTCGCCGCTGCGAGTGAATCGACCTCCTTGGCGCACGCGCGGCGGAGTGCACTGCGGGCCCAGTCGGACGGGGATATCGTCGGGGCACTCAGCGTGCTGCGAGGGGCGCTTGCCGACCCGTCGATCAACGGCGGCGTTGCGGAACGCTTCCGCACCGTTAGCCTCGCCCATGCGCTAGAGGAAGACGAGGAGCGTCGCGTGGAGCTTGCCGCCCAGCTGGTGGAACTTGGCGAAACGCTGGGGCCAGCGCGGGTCCGCGAAGCAAGATTTAGAACGGCCGCTTCGCACCGCCCCGACGAACTTCTTTCGGGGAGCGCGGGCTTTGGGAGCGACGGAAGGTTGGATCTTGAGTGGGCGGCCGTGCTGCAGCTAGCCGCTGTGGCGCGCGGGCCGCAATGGGCCGACGCGCGCCGGCGAGCCTCGCGACGTGCCGCGCAGCTCGCGGATCATGTCTTGGATCAGGTGCCCGCCGAGCGGCGCGCGGCGGCGATGGACCGTGTCGTGCGCCTGGCGAGGGGCGGAGGCGCGCCCACCGCGCCACCGCCTGCGGAGCAGCTCAGCCTCGAGTGGTTCTCACGCGTGAATCGCCAGCTGGCCGCGAGCGAGGGCCTCGAGGAACTCCTCGCGCTGGTGCTCGATCAGGCACTGGAGTGCACGGGCGGAAGGCGCGGTCTGATGCTCCTCCGCCAGCCCGATGGACTTGAGGTGCTGAGTACGCGGCATCTTGGCAGCGAATCGGCCAGCGGAGGGGATCGTCAGCTTTCTAGTTCGCTCGTACGGAGCGCCATGGAATCCGGCGACACAATCCTGACCCAGGACATCGCTTCGGACCCGCGCTTCAGCGAGGCCGCCAGCGTGCAGTCGCTCGAGCTGCGGGCCATTCTCTGCGTACCGATCATGGGCAGCGCGGGCGCGTTCGGCGCCGTGTATGTGGACGATGATCGGCCGCAGGCCCTCTTCGATGAAACGGATGCGCGGGCGCTGCGAGCGCTGGCGAACCAGGCGGGTGCCGTCGCGCGTCAGCTGATCGCGATGAACGAGATTCGTGACCTCAACGCGCGACTTGAGGCGCGGGTTGCGTCGCAGAAAGAGGAGCTGGTTGCCGTGCGGACGCAGATGCGCCGTACGGGGCGGTCACCCGCGCTCGGCGGAATCGTGGGGGAGTCGCCCGCTGTCCATGCTCTTCGCGACCAGGTCAGGCGGCTCGCAAGGACGGACCTGCCGGTCCTCATCACGGGGCCGTCGGGTTCAGGTAAGGAGCTCGTGGCGCGGGCGCTTCACGGGCTCGGCCTGCGCGATGGGGGACCGCTGGTGGTGGAGAACATGGCCGCGTTCTCCGAGGGTCTGATGGAGAGCGAGCTGTTCGGCCACGCGCGCGGGGCCTTCACGGGGGCGAGCGGCGTGCGCGTCGGACTGTTCGAAGAGGCCCACGGTGGAACCCTCTTCCTCGACGAGATCGCTGACCTGCAGATGGCCTTGCAGGCCAAGCTACTGCGCGTTTTGGAGTCTGGCGAGTTCCGCCGCGTGGGTGAAAGCTCGGTGCGGCACGCGGACGTGCGACTTGTCGCTGCGACGAACGCCGACATGGCCGCACGTGTGGCTGCGGGGGACTTCCGGCAGGACCTCTACTACCGGTTGAATGCAGCGGAGGTGCGAGTGCCGTCCCTGGACGAGCGCCGGGAGGACATCCCGCTCCTGGTCGAGCACTTCTTGAACCTGCTTCGTGACCAGCATGGCGTGGACAAGGGGCTAGAGGCCCGGGTGCTTCGTCGGCTGACCGAGCGAGCTTGGCCAGGCGAGATTCGGGAGCTGCGCAACGAGGTGCAGCGTCTCTTCCTGCTGTCCGGCGACGTGATCTCCGATCTGGACCTGGTGCGCGAGCCCTCCGGGCCGCTCGTGGAGGCGGCGGGCCAGCCTGAGTCCTACGCTCTCGAAGACGCCGAGCGCCGGGCGATCGTGCGGGCGCTGGAGGCCTCCGGCGGCAATCGCGCCGAGGCCGCGCGACGGCTTGAGGTCAGTCGCGCCGGCTTCTACAACAAGCTGCGCCGATTCGGACTCGACGGCAAGGGCCCACTCTGACCCCGGTTCGAACGCACCGGCGCAGGGCAAGCGCCCGCAGGATCGCGCCGATGAACAGTAGCCCCTGGTGATCGAGAACCAGCGAGCCACTGGACGCCTCCTCGTACTCCGTCACCTGAAGGGTCGCGGCCCCATCAGGTCGAGGGCGCGGCGACCCTTGTCGGCTCTCCGGTCCCTCCTTTCACCCCGTCCTGAAGGAATGGACCGGGGCTTCGAGAATGCCAACTTTGAAGGTTCCGCCGAGATGACGACTGAACGCGGTCGCCGTGACTGGCCCGGTGTCGTTCAGAAGCTTCGGGAGAAGGATTGGGATCAAGAGGGTGTCATCCTCACGGGAAGGTGAACGGTTCACTACCGTAGCTACGTGCGGGTTCGGGCAACGCAGCGCAGCGATTTGGGCAACGCGTTATGCGGATTCAGCTATTCGCGACACGCTCCTAGTTGGCGGCCGGTGCAGGCCTCAGCGGAAGCGGATTGTGATCGCGTCAGAGAAGTTGCTCACCGCCGTCGGGCCGACGCTGTCGCGGTACCAGAGCTGCGCGTACCAAGTCTCGCCGGGAAGCACGGTCTGCGGCCCGCTCGGCTGCGGGATCGCGTTTAGGTACACGTCCGAGGATCCCGTGTCGTGGCTCAAGCTGCGGATCAGTGAGTAGTAGCCGCGTCCGATCGAGCCAGCGAGGCAAAGAGTACCGACGCTACCTGGTGGCTGCACGCCGTTGCCCGGCGTGAGCGAGAAGAGCGGCAGGGCGATGGTCCCCGACGGAAGCCCCGTCGCGACGAGCTTCATGCGATTGAAGGCGGCGACGTCCGAGCCGACGGCAGCGAGCCGAGCCGGCCTTCCCGTCGTGTTGTCCTCACCAGGACAGTACTGGCTTCCCTCCTGGACGAAGGTGGCCCTGATGACGGCCTGGAAAGAGCCGGTGTTGCCATTGATCCGCAGGTTCGCGGCGCCGTACACCGCACCCGCACCGCTCACGACCGCGGGCTCGCCCCAGCTGATCGCGGGCGTGATCCGGTAGCCCGGGTCGGCCAATCCATCCCCGTCGAAATCGACCTCGAAGTCGGAATACGCGAGGCGTTCGCGCTCGAAGGTCACCGAAGGGAGCGTGCCGAAGGAATTGGCGTTGAGCGTGAATCCGCGCTCGTCCAGGTCAATCACGTCGATCGGAGCGACCGGATTTGAAGCAGGGGGGAGGGGGCGACCGTTGCGGAAGGCACTCGCGAAGTCAGGGGTGCCATAGCCGTAGTCCGCCGTGAACACGACGGTCCCGTGACTGTTGACCTGCGGAGAATCGAAGCCCTCCCACAGCAAGCCGATGGGGGACACCGTGACTATGTTGAAGCCGACGAGTTCACCCTCACGGGCTTGGCTGCCATTGGAGAACGTGTAGATCTCGCCGTTCAGCAGGATGGCCTCGTCGTCCGAAGGGGAGAGAGTGACGTGGGCGACGTGGTGCTCGCCCTGGGCTGACAGGTCGAAGCTGTGGACATGGCCGATGGACTCAGGTGTACCGGGGACCGCCTGTCCTTCTTGGAGGACGACCTGGCCCGCAGGATATCGAACCCAGGTCCGGGGCCCGGACGGGGCGGGCGCGACGCGTCCATGCACGACCACATCACCGGGGAGGGTGTGGATCACGCCTTCGAGTTGGACCCAAGGGTTGGAGAAGTTGTAGGCCGGAGCGCCGACCTGTGTGAGGAGCTGATCCTCGAGCCAGGCTGCGCGGGTTGTGGCGGACACGGTGGTCTGGGACAGGTAAGCCAGCCTGCCATTGGCGAGGCTTGGCGCGAGCAGTCTCCTCTGGTCGATGCCCGCAAGCACCTGGGGACGTCGAAGGATGCGGGGCCCGGCGGGGTCCGCGGAGGAGAATTCCCCGTAGAGGACCGCCTCCGGAGTGCCGGCCGAGTCGTTGACGATCGCACCCGAAATCCAGCCGGTGTCCACGCCAGCGGAGAGCTCGGTGAAGTTGCGTAGGACGCCAGGTGCGGTGGCGAAGACCTCGCCGACGGCGACGATCTCCGCGGAGGGAAGCTGGGCGTAAGCGGTCGTGGCGAGGCTCAGCAGCAGAGCCGCGGAGCGGATCGAACGTGGGAGATATTGGGTGATCATCGTGGGAAGGATGGGTGAGGGGCGAGGAGCTACACCGGTCGCGAGTACTGGGATCTAGCCCATTGGCACGGACAAGTTTCCAAATAGCCTTGACCTTTCAACTCCCCTAAACTGGCTCACGAGGGAGCCTACCCACAGGCCTGTAGGTGTCCTCTGGTGGCGGCTGGCTCCCGCGAGTCCTTCAGCGTGACGGAGATGGCGCCGGAGGGGAGTACGCTCTGGCTAGCCGATCACATCCTTGAGCACGCGCGCGGCCTCCACGCCGGTCAGGCGCAGGTCGAGGCCGCGGAAGTCGTACGTGAGCCGCTCGTGATCGAGCCCGAGCAGGTGCAAAATCGTTGCGTGCAGGTCGCGCACATGGACCTTGTTCTCTACGGCGGCATAGCCAAGAGGATCGGTCGCGCCGTAGCGCGTTCCGCCGGGAATGCCTGCGCCCGCCATCAGGTACGAGAAGCCCTTGATGTGGTGGTCGCGACCGTCACCCTGGCCCATCGGCGTGCGCCCGAACTCACCGCCAAACAGAACGAGTGTGTCCTCGAGAAGCCCACGTCGCTTGAGATCGGTGAGCAGCGCCGCGGCGGCCTGATCTACCTCTCGCGCCGTGATCTCGATCGACTTCTTCACCGCGCCGTGATGGTCCCAGCCGCGGTGGTAGACCTGGATGAATCTCACACCGCGCTCGGCGAGGCGCCGCGCGAGCAAGCAGTTGCCCGCAAATGAGCCGTCGCCTCCCTCTGTGCCGTACAGGTCCAGTACTTCACGCGGCTCATTGGCGAGGTCAACGAGCTCCGGCACGGATGCCTGCATCCGGAACGCGAGCTCGTACTGTGCGATGCGCGTGAGCGCTTCAGGGTCGAGCGAGCGCCTGTGCTGGTCGGCGTTCAGTGCTCCGATGGCCCTGACCACGTCCCGTTGGCGCTCACGGTCGACACCCTCCGGGTTACCGACGTAGAGGACGGGGTCACCGACCGATCGCAGCTCGACGCCCTGGAAGCGGGAGGGGAGGAAGCCCGAATGCCACTGGCGTGCTGCGATCGGCTGGGACTGCCCTCCCTTACCGACCGACGTCAGCACCACGAATGCAGGCAGGTTCTCGTTGAGCGAACCGAGCCCGTAGTGGACCCACGATCCCATGGAGGGTCGGCCAGCCTGGGTCGATCCTGTGTTGAAGAGGGTGTGGGCCGGATCGTGGTTGATCTGATCGGTCTCCAGCGAGTTGACGATGCAGAGATCGTCTACGACGCTGCCGAGCTTCGGGAACTTCTCGCAGAGGCGCTGACCGCTCTGGCCGAATGCCTTGAAGGCGAAGCGTGGGCCCAGGCAGCGAAGCTGCTGGCCCTGGAGCTGCGCGAGCTGCTGTCCGTTCGTGAACGACTCAGGCATTGGCTGGCCATCGAGCTTCGCGAGCTCTGGCTTCTCGTCGAACGTCTCGAGGTGGCTCGGTCCGCCCGCCATGTACAGGTGGATGACGCGCTTCGCGCGCGGAGCGACGGGCGCCGGAGCGCTGAGGGATGCGAGCGCCGCCTGGCCTAGACCCGCCGCCGCCCCACCGAGGAACGTGCGGCGCGAGAGCGCAAAGCGGTCGAATTCGAAGGGGAGATTCATCTAGTTCCTCACGATGGTCTCGTGCAGATTGAGGACTACGCGCGCAGCGGACGTCCATGCGGCGTGCTCGTAGGGCGCCAGCGACTCATCGCGCGGCGAAGCGCCCACGCCGAGCAGCTCGCGTGCCTCGTCCTCGTGGGCGGCGTAATGCGCCCGGTGCGAGGCGACGAGCTGGAAGATGGACGAGATCTCTGCTTCACGTGGGTCTCGCTGCAGCACGCGGCGCCAGAGCCATGTCACCTGCGCGTCACCCGACTCCTCGCCACTCCTGAGCAGCTCGCCGGCGAGTACCCGCGCCGCCTCGACGAAGATCGGGTCGTTGAGGAGCGCGAGCGCCGCCTGCGGCGTGTTCGACCTCGGCCGCTCGCACGTGCAGCGCTCGCGGCTCGGCGCATCGAACGCGAGAAGACTCGGGTGCAGGTACTGACGCTGCCAGTGGCCGTACAGCGCGCGACGATAGAGGTCATCTCCGGTCGAGGCGACGTAGACCCGCGCGGGGAAGTTGAGGTGGGCCCAGTAACCCTCTGGCTGGTAGGGGCGGACGCTCGGACCTCCAATGTCCCGGACCAACAGACCGCTGGCCGCGAGAGCTCCATCCCGGACGAACTCCGCGTCGATTCGGAAGCGCTCTTGGCGTCCGAACCACTCATTTCCGGGATCCAGCGTCGCGCTCGTGGTCGCGGCCTGTGCGTAGGTCGACGAGGTGACGATCGTGCGGATGATGTGCCGAAGATCCCAGCCGGAGTCGACGAGCTCCAGCGCTAGATGGTCGAGGAGCTGCGGATGGGTGGGGGCGGCTCCCTGAACTCCGAAGTCGTCGAGAGTCTCCACGAGCCCGCGGCCGAGGAGCAGGCGCCAGATGCGATTGACGAGTACGCGCGCCACCAGCGGATTGTCGCCATCCACCATCCAGTGCGCGAGATCCAGCCGCGTCGGGCGCGGACCGGTGCTTTTGACGGCGCCGAGTACTTGCGGGACCGAAGGCTCTACGACGGCGCCCGACTCGTCCATCCAATTCCCACGCGACAGCACGCGAGTCATCATCGGCTCCACGGCCCTTGTCTGAAGCACCAGTGGGATCTTCGCCCGCAGCGCATCGCGCGATCGGATCAGGTCGGTGCGACTGGCGCGCTCGTTCGCCAGAAACGGTGTTTGCGAGCGGTGCAGCGCCTCGATTTCGGCGCGCTCAGGCCCAGTACGCTCAGGCCCAGTACGGTCAGGTCCAGTACGGTCCGTGGGGTCACGTGCGATGAGCTCGCGGACTCGTGGCGCCACCGCGCGCCGTCCCTTCGCGGTGGTGGAGGTGACGCGCCAGGAGCCGAGCGTGTGCTGCGAGCCGTACTCCTGCCGAAGGACGATCTCCATCCGGCCTGGCGCGCCGCTCTGGGCGGCACGTGCAGGCT
>JBLIHL010000087.1:0-14583 GCA_047635895.1 Paracoccaceae bacterium
GGCGTCCTCGCCGGACGGGCGTGCTGCCGCACGGGCCTCCTCGCCGGAGGGGCCGCGAGGGCGAGCCTCGCGCCGGGCCGCACGCGCCCTACGGGCACGCGCTATGGCCCGGGCGTCCTGCGGACGCATGGGACGGATTTGGGCTAGGCGGTAGTCACAAGTCACAAGTCACAAGTCACAAGTCACAAGCCACAAGTCACAAGCCACAACCCACAAGTCACAAGCCACAACACTCGCCCATGCGGGCGAGCCTCCCCACAGTCCCGCCGAAAGACTCCCGAACCAACCCCAATCAGCCCTTCCGCACCGAGGCCATTTCCACGGCCGCACCGCGATCAGCCGCAAGGAGTGCCGCCTCCAAGACCGCCTGAGTTTCGAAGGCATCGGCAAAGTCAGGCAGTTTCACGCGCGGGGACCCGCCGCCCAAGACCTGACAGATATCTGCCGCCATATTCGTGAAGCCGTGCTCGTAACCAATCACGTGCGCATCCGGCCACCACGCGCCGGCATAGGGATGATGCTCGCCATCCGTACACATGATCCGCCGCCAGCCGCGCGTGCGCGCAGGCTCAGTACCGTCGATGAAGTTCAAGACATTCATGTCCTCGAAGTCAAAGCGCACCGACCCCTTCGTGCCATTGATCTCAAGAGTGTTTCGGTTGAGATGGCCGTGAGCGAGGCGGGACGCTTCAAAGGACGCGGTACCACCGCGCTCCATCATCGCCAAGAAAGACACGACATCATCAACCGTCGACGGTGACATGGTCCCATCCGGATTCTTGCGCTCCTCGACGAAGGTCTTAGCGATCGCACCCTGCACAGAACGGAACTCGTCTCCCGTCACGAACCGTGCCATATCCACAATGTGAGCGTTGAGGTCACCATGCGCACCACTCCCGGCACGCTCCTTATCAAACCGCCACAGCATGGGAGTGTCCGGTCCTCCCCAGCTCTGAAGATAGGCGCCGCGAACGTGAAGCACGTCGCCGATGCGCCCCTCCTGGACGAGCTCGTGCATCAGCGCGACCGCGGGGCAGCGGCGATAGTTGAACCAAACGAACGTCTGCCCGGCGCCCGGCGCCGCCGCCGCGTCCCGCATTCGCCGAGCCCCCTCAAGGGTCGCCGACAGCGGCTTCTCGCACGCGACGTGCTTGCCCGCGAGCAACATCTCAAGCGCGGGGGCCTCGTGCAGATCATTGGGCGTGACGATATCGACCAGATCGATGTTGTCGTCTTCGGAAATCGTCCGCCAGTCGGTCGTGGTCTTCTTGAAGCCCCAGTTATCAGCAAACGCTTCGAGGGACTCGGCGTTCCGACCGGCGACGGTGTCGAGCTCAGGGACCACGGGCAGATCGAAAAATCTGGGGGCCTGACTCCAGGCATTGGAGTGGGCCTTCCCCATGAAGCGCTGGCCGATCAGGGCAACGGAGAGAGTGGGCTTGGGGCTCTTGGGGGACGTCATCGGATATTCGAGTCCAGGGACTTCGGATCGGGGGCAATTCGTACGATGAAGGGATATTGGCGGCCCGCATCTGGACGCCCTCACCCGCACCCAATCAAACCGGCCAGGCCATGGAACTCAAAGAGATCCTGAAGTTCGTCTTCTTGTTCGCGTCTCTTCCGTGGGTTCTCCCGTTCCTGAAAGCGCTCGTTAGGGACCTGTTGATGGCCTTCGAGGAGGACGGCGGACTTCTAGGAGAGCCCCCGAATCAGACTGATCTGGCCAAAATTCGCGTGCGGAAGAGCCGCGAGGCAAGCCCGCTCGTGAATGAGCCTCTCGCTCACGTGAAGAAGGCCCAGGGCCAGACCCCCACCGGGCGCACTTCCCGCCGGTGAGCAACGCAGACCCGAACCGACCAGCGATCGCCCTCGACTACACGGCGGGCCCTGGGCACGCGCCCGGCGTCGGGCGCTACGTGCGCGAGCTCGTCCGAGCCCTGGTGCGGCTGCCTGCCCGGAATGCCTTTCCCCTCGAGCTCCTCGAAGTCGGGCGGGCGCCGCGCCCCATGGAAGGCGCACCGCTTGGACTCGAAGACGTGCCCGCTGGAGGGCCCGAGTTCGCCCGGCGCAGCACGCGACTGCCCCGGCGATTGATAGCCCAGGGACAGCGGGCTCCCGGTTTCGCCCGCGCGCTCATCGGGCCGAGCCGACGCGCGGGGCTCCTCCACCGGGTGGTCCCCAGCTGGCCGCCGGTGGGGTCCATCCCGCACTCCATCGCCGTAGCTGAATTCCCCCCCACCGGCAGCCCAGCCGCGGAGGTCCTCGCCGCTGAGTGCCGCGCTGCACTCGGCGTGATCGTGTTCAGCTCGGATGCCGCCACCCGGGTGGCCAGGGACTTCCGCGTCGACCCGAGTCACGTCTTCCAATCCCCTGTCGGATCGGAACACTGGGAACGCGACCTCCTCGGCGCCTCCGGATCACTGCCTGTGGACCCCAGGCCCACCCAGGACATCCTGGTCCTGGGAGCCATCAGGCGCGCCCGCTACCCCCTCGCTGCCTTGTCTGCTTTCGAACTATTGCAGGCCCGCGGTGCCCGCGCACGGCTTCTCTTCGTCGGACGGCCTGGTGACCAGGCAGGTGCTTTTCGCGAGGCGCTCCAGGCCCTCCAAAAACGGCTGGGCGCGGAGTCGATCCGATGGATCGACAGCCCCGAAGAGCGTCGCATGCCCGATTGCGTCGCGGGCGCCACAATGCTCCTACACCTGGCGGAAGATGAGGCGAGCCCCGTGACCCCGCTCGAAGCCTCGCGCATGGGACTCCCCGTCGTGGCCAGCCGACTCCCCGCCTTCGAGGAGGCGTTCGGCGATAGAGCCCACTACGTGGACCCGGCCGACACCGCTGGAATCGCCGACGCCCTCGAGTTGGGCCTGGTCGAGGGCCTCAATTCGAGCCTTCGCCTGGAACGAAAGGCATGGGCAAAAGCCTTTACCTGGGAGGCGGTCGCACAGGCCCACGTGGACGCCTGGAAGCGTATGCTCGGAACCCCGTAGGAGCGCGGTTTCGGGACACCCGAACCCACTCCTACCCATGAACCCTATCGGCCACTGATCCCGACCGGCGTGGCACGCCGGACCGAACACTATGAACCTTCGACTCTCCGCCGTCGCTCCCCTCGCTATCGCCGTCACTCTGTTCGGGGGCACCGCCGTCTCCCGTGCTCTCTCGTCCACGTCGCCAAGTGCGGCGCAGACCCAGGAGGGTGGCCAGGACAGCGATAAGGGCGAGAAGCACGACCATGACGATGACGACCATCACGCGGGTGAAGGGCACGAGCTCCACGACAGCATGGAGGCCATGCAGCGCAACATGAAGGCGCTGCGCAAGGTGCTCGGCAAGCCGGAGCAGAAAGCAGAGGCCATTGCCATGTGCTTGGAAATGGAAGCCGCAACGATGACAGGATTCATCAACGCGCCGGATTCCCCAGACGGGCTCGAGGGCTCCGAGCTCCTCGCCTACAAGGCCGACTTCAAGAAGCGCATGCTGACCGTAGCCGGCATTCTGGTCGACCTCGAGCTTGCGCTCGACCAAGAGGATACGGATCAGGCCAAGGTGCTTTATCGAAGCCTGGGCGCGTCCAAGAAGGAAGGGCACAGCATCTACATCAAGGACTGACCCGACCCCGACCCGATCCAACCCGGCCCCGATCCGACCGAGAAACCGAACGCCCGGGGAAAGCCCCGGGCGCAGAGGACCACCACCCATGGCCACCCCAGAAAGCCCAGGGTCCCCGTTTGGCGCGACCCTTTCCCCGTTCCATCTCGCGCTCCGCGTCCATGACCTGGACGCGTCGAGGGAGTTCTACATCGGGCTTCTGGGGTCGACGGTCGGCCGCACAAACGCGCGGTGGATCGACTACAACCTCGGCGGGCACCAAATCACGGTGCATCTCGATGAGGAAATGTCGCCACCCTCCGAAGGCTCCAACCCAGTGGACGGCGACCAGGTGCCAGTGCCGCATTTCGGCGTCGTTCTCGATATCGAGACGTGGAAATCCCTGGGCGATCACCTGAGTTCAAAAGGGGCTGAGTTCATCATCGCCCCACGCACTCGTTTCGCGGGCGAGCCGGGTGAACAGGGCACTTTTTTCCTGCGTGACCCCTCTGGGAACGCTCTGGAGTTCAAAGGCTTCCAGAACGGCGCGCAGCTTTTCGCCCAGTAGCGACGGCCGAACTAGACCCGGCGAGCCCACAGAAGGGCTCCCGCGCGTGCGCTTTCTTGTCCCAGTAAGGCAGTCCCAAGGAATTTGAGTGCAGTGAGCCAGGGCCGGTAGCCGAAATCCCCTATGCCCCCTCCCGGCTAGCCGAGTTTCAGTTCCTGCACATGCAAATCCCTCTCAAGGACCTCATGTTCGAGATGCGTAGTCTCGAGCCCTTTCCCGGCGTCGCAGCCCGCGTTCTGGAACTATCCGGCCGTGCCGACGTCGTTCCAAGCGAGCTCATCGATCTCGTTCAGACCGATCCAGGTATCACCGCCAAGGTTCTCAAGCTCTGCAACTCCGCCTACTACGGATTTCAGCGCGAAATCGCGTCCCTGCATGAAGCGGGCAACCTCCTGGGTGTGACGACCCTGGTCAACCTCGTCCTCACGTCGAGCGCCGGCAAGTACTTCAAGGACAACGGGAACGTGGGCAATCAGAACATGGAGCGCCGCTGGGAGATGTGCGTGGCCAACGCGATCGGGGCGCGCATCATTGCGAGCCGCCACGGAAAGGTCGATCCCGAGCGCGCCTATACCGCCGGACTACTCGAGAACATCGGGCACCTCGTACTCGACCGATTCGTCGACAGCGGCATGGAGGCCATCCGAGCCGTTGCCATGTCCGGATCGAACCTCATCGAAGCTGAGAAAAAAGTTCTTGGTATGCACCACGCGGAAATCGGGGCGCGCCTCACAACGCGCTGGTCCCTCCCGGAAGTTCTCGTCGACGTGATCCGCTACCACCACCAGCCCGAGCTTGCTGGCGCTGACGCCGAGCTGGCCGCCACGATTCACCTCGCCGAGATCCTGACCCAGCAGGTCGAACAAGAGTCGGAGGATGCTGACCCGCACGCTCTTCTCTACGAGATCAGCGAGGCTGCTTGCGATCTGACGGGACTCGGCCAGGCAGAACTCAACGAGCTGACCGGCCTGCTCGGATCCGAGATGGTGAGAGCCCGCGACTTCGTCAGCGGCTGACCCGGCCTGCGGAGACTGCCCCGCGGGGCATGCTCCCGGGGCCTGTCCTGTGCTCCTGCCCAGGCACGCTGCAGCGTCTCTTGCCTGAGGTCAGAGAAACATTCCTAGGACCTGCCTTCTCGGGCTTGACAATTGGGCCGCTGCTTTCGATCCTCTTGGCGCACGACGCGAAGACCACAGCGCGTTGGTACGGCCTGAATGGTGGGTATAGCTCAGTTGGTTAGAGCGCCGGTTTGTGGTACCGGAGGTCGTGGGTTCAAGTCCCATTACCCACCCCATTTCCTTTGCCCTCTCTCGGCCACTGCTCTGTCACTTCTCTGTCACTTCTCTGGCGCTGCTCTGGCACTGCTCTGGCATTGATGGGCCCGGCCCTGGACGCCGCTCGGCGGCATCGGATTGGCCGGCTACAATCGGGTACCTTGGCATGACGCGACCCGATCCTGACTCGCCTGAGAATCCCTCAGGCCCCGCGAGCCACTACCGCGAAGCGGACGAGAAGAGCTACGGGAACATGTCCGACCGGCACTGGTCGAAGACACGCGGCGAGCGCAACGCCGATGCCATCGACTACTACCGTGACCGGTCCCATGCTCCCGGCGTCGAGGAGGGCGGGGAGGCGCGCAACTACTACTGCATGGAATGCGACGGCGTCATCCCATGGGATGACTTCAAGGGGGATGCCTGCCCCCACTGCGGGGCAGCCATCGAGGGAAGCGCGCGCCGCTATTTCAACTGGGTTGAGATCGACCGGACGCCCAAGAGCGATCGCACCGCGACGCTGATCGCGGCGGGAATCGTCACTCTTGTGCTGGTGGTCGTCTTGACGGTGGCCTACTGGATCTTCCGGTGAGCCCCCCTACAGCCCCCATGGATCGAGAAAAGGAAGACCGCTTCGCCCGACAGACGCGCTTCGCCGCGCTGGGCACCGATGGCCAGGCCCGCCTGGGGGAATCGCGCGTGCTGCTGGTCGGCTGCGGCGCGCTCGGTGGAGTACTTGCCCAGTGGCTAGTCCGTGCGGGCGTCGGGCGACTGATCCTTGTCGACCGTGACATTGTCGAAGAGACCAACCTCCCCCGCCAGGTGCTGTTCACGGCGGAGCACGCTCGCCAGGGTTCCCCCAAGGCGCTTGCGGCCAAGGAGGTTCTCTCCCAGGTCGAGGGCCCCACCGAGATCGAGGCGCACGCGGCCCATCTCGACGCGGACCTTCTCCTTCGTCTTGGTGGCGACGTCGATCTCATCCTCGACGGAACCGACAACATGGCGACGAGGTATCTGATCAACGACTTCTCGGTGAGCCGTGGGGTTCCCTGGATCTACGGCGGCGTGGTTTCAGCCGGCGGCCTGATCCTGCCAGTCCTCCCGGGAAGCGGTCCTTGCCTGCGGTGTATTTTCCGCGATCCGCCGCCGCCAGGCGCCCTCCCGACCTGCGATACAGCGGGCGTGATTGGGCCGGCGGTCGGCGTTATCGCCTCGATGCAGGCGGGCCTCGCGCTCCGTATTCTCTCTGGCCATGCCGACACGCTTGAGCCTGCCCTCCTCGAGTTGGACGCGTGGTCCGGAACCGTGCGCAGGCTGACCGTCCCGCGCGCCGACGACTGCCCCGCCTGCTCTGCGAGCCAATTCGAATTCCTGGACTCTGGGGGCAGTCGAACGGAGGCCGTCTCGCTTTGTGGACGCAACACCGTTCAGGTCATGCCCCAGCAATTTGTTGCCACCGATCCCCCAAATGCTTCACTGGATCGCATCGCAGCGCAGCTGGACGACGGTGGCGTCGAATACCGGAGACTCGGACCGCTGCTTCGCTTTGAGGCCGACGGGCACCGCTTCACGCACTTCCAGGACGGAAGAACTCTCGTGGAAGGGACCGAGGATACCGGGCGCGCCATGAGCCTCGTCGCGCGCTGGATCGGGGCTTGAACGTCGCCGTTGTTCTCCTGGCGGCCGGCGCCTCATCGCGCCTGGGGGAGCCCAAGGCTCTGGCCGAAATTGGAGGAACCAGGGTGCTCGCGCGAATGCTGACTGCCGTCGACGACGGACTCGGAGCGCTCTCCACGCGGCCGCTCGTCGTCACTGGGGCCCACCATGGCCCGATCGCTGCCTTCCTTGCAGAGCAAGACGCGCGCCCGGAGGTCGCCTTCCACCCGGGCTGGGCCCTGGGCAGGACCACGAGCGTCCAGGCCGCTGCCCGGCTCAGGCCCGAACAGGACATGCTCCTCTGGCCTGTGGACGTCCCGCTCGTCTCTGCCGCGGTGTTGCGCTCCATCGTCCATGAGTGGGATTCCCTCGGGCAGCCCGCGAACGGCTGGCTTGCGCCCTCCTTGGGGCCTTCTGAGGTGCCTGCAACGAAGGCAACTGGCATGGAACGAGGTCCGGGTATGGGGCCAAGGTTCGGGCATCCGATCCTCCTCGGCGCAGGTCTCACCCGCATGGCGCTGGGCCTCGGGCCGGATGCGCCGCTCAGGCAGCTTAGGCAGGCCGCGGACCCGCTTGCCACCGTCTTGGTCATGGATGACGCGATTCTGGACGACCTGGATACGCCCGGTGATCTCGCGCGTCTTCGTTCGAAAATGGGCTGAAGAGGGAGGGCCAAGTGGCCCAGAAAGAGATACCCACAGGCTCAACGGGCTCTGGCTTTAGCCGAGGCACCGCGCACGACGAAGCCTGAGTCGTGTCGGCTGCGGCCGCTATGCCTCCAACGCTGGGACCCCACCGCTGGGCCTCCCCAAACCTGTCTGCCTCCATGCTTCTTTACCCCCTCACTGACCGTCTCACGGTCCACTATTCATGAGCTTCCAGGGAGACGTGCGAGGAATCGGCCTGGCGGAATTGCTGCAAGGCCTGGCACGCGGTCGGAAGGAAGGCGTCCTGACGCTGACGTCGCGCGGTGACCACCGGTCCGTACTCGGCATGGAGGAAGGCAAGGCCTGGCTCATGCCGGACCCTGACGAGGTCGCGGACCATTGGCGCTCACGCGCACGCGATGCATGGGCCGACGATGCGACGTTCACGATGGACGCGGCCCGGCTGAGCCCGATCGTCAAAGCTGCGCGTCTCGAGGCGCTCTACGAACTATTGGACGGCGGCGGCGTGCACTTCCGCTTCGATCCAGGCCCGGTGCCGGATCGCGAGACCAAGCTCGAAGAGGATGGGCACTCCACCACCGAGGTTCATTGCGAACCGATGCCGGTCGAGTTCATGCTGCTCGAGTACGCGCGTATCGCGGACGAGATTGAGCTGGCGGGGCACCCGGCCCTCATCTCGCCTGAGGTGATCCCGTGCGTCCAGGATACAGTGGAGCTGAGCAAGACCCCCGTTCGACTGGTCGGCGCGTGTGACGGCAACTCAACCGTGCAGGAGATCGCGGACCGCCTCGGGTGGCCAATCCGCCAGGCGCAGCTCGCGATCCTCGCAGCCATCCAGACCGGTGGCTTTCGCATCGCCCACCCGATCGAGGTCCTGCGACTCGCGCTGCACGAGCTTCAACGCAAGCAGTTCAGCCGCGCTGGCGCGCGCCTGACGCTCTGGTGCCGTACCGGTACCCCAGGGCCGCTCGTGGCAGAGGACGCCGAAGCCCTCGCCAATGAATGGCTGGCAGGTCGCCTTACGTCCGCGCTTCGGGTCATGCCGCTCAAGCATGTACGCTGCCTTCTGCGCCGCCTCGACACCACACTCGGCAGCACCTCCCACTCAGTGGTGCACTGGATGGAAGCCACGCGCATCCGTCCGCAGGACCAGGTTTCACGGCTCCGCCTCGCGGCGATGCGACTCCGTGACGCCGGTGAAGGGTGCGATCTTGACGTCCGCGAAATCCTCGACCTGGCGCGCGAACTGCGCGAGCATGGGTCTCCGGTCCGCAGTGGACCGGCCCTCGCCATCGCGGCCTTCCTGCAGCCGGCCGCTGTTCCCCAGCGGCTCGAACTCGGTATGGGACTGGTCCTCGCCGGTCGCATTGAGGAAGCGGGACCGTGGATTGTCAGCGCGTGCACCGACATGCTGGCATCCGGCCATGCGGATCGGATCCTCGGGCCCCTTCGCACCCTGATCGAAAGCGACCCACGGAACCGCGACGCCCGAGACCTTCTGAGCAAGGCCAATCGCAAGTCGACCCGCTCGAAGAAGCTCCGTCGTCACGCGACGATCGCTGCCTCCGTGACGCTCGTCCTCGGAGTGAGTGCGGTGGTGAAGGTGAAGGTCGAGGAGGAGCGTAAGACTCAGATCTCGTCGATCCGTGCACTGCTGGATGCGCCGAAGATGGCTCTTACGCAGCTCAACGTACTCTTTCCGGACGACTCGTCCCTCGAAGTAGGCGACCTTCGTCGAGAGCTCGAGGATCGACTGCGCGCCAACGAGATAGCCAAGAAAGACGCGTGGGGTAACAAGTACATCGAAGCGCAGACCGCAGCGCAGGAAGGGGACTACCTGCGGGCTCTCGAGCTGGTGCGCGCGCTTCCTCCGGTGCCGCGCCTGGAGCTCCTCAAAGTGAAGTGGCCGAGCACGAGTGAGATCATGCTTGGGATGACGCAGCGTATGAGCGTCGAGGTCGGCAATCTCGGATCTCCGGCGATTCATGCTCCCCAGCAGCTAGTCGAGGAAGAAAGGGTCCGGAAGCAAGCCGACGAGCTCAGTGAGGCACTGACGGAGGATGAGCAGATGTCGCCACACCTCGCCGAGTTCCGACAGAGCCTCGATGACGTCAAGGAACTGATCATCTCCCGCGAAAACGAGCGCTCCGAAGCCGAGATCAAAACGGATGACAAGCAGCAGATGGCCGAGAACGATCGACTTCTCAAGCTAGCCCGCGCTGCAGTGGAGCGGTACCAGTTCGAGCGTGCGCTCAAGCACTTCCTAGATATCCTCGACAACGATCGGACGGGCAAGCTCCGCCGCGTTCTCGCGGAAGAGATCGCGGATACTCGCAGGAAGCGCGATGCCGTCCTGGCTGCGCGGGAGTTGGCCGCGGGCGGCAACCACGAGGCTGCGCTCGCGCGCCTTAACGAGACCTTCGAGGAGACCGTGCGCGTCATGCTGCCGTGGCAGGTCACCACCAGCCCAGCGGGCGTGGACGTGTGGGTCACGCTGACCGGCGAAGTCGACACTATCGTCCACAAGAGCCCATTCAAGATTGAAGGTACCTTCGAGGACCAGTGGGAGCTGCACTTCGAGCTCCCAGATTTCGACAGCCGCACGCTGCTGGTGAATGGCCCCCAGGACATCAGCCTGCAGCTCTCGCGTAGCCACGAGATCCACGTGGAGTGCGACGGACGCGTCGACGCGGTTCCGACGCCCATCGGCGACGGGGCAACGGGTGACTACATCATCTGCGACCGGAACGGCATGATCGCCCGCGCCGCATGGGATGGATCGATCCGCTGGCGACAGGACATCAAGACAGTCTCGGGCATCGCGCGCCGACCGGTCACGGTACCTGGTCTTGACGGCGAACTCCTCTTCCTGACGGAGACCGGCACGGTGTGGCTGGTTAGTCCGGAGGATGGCAACCTCACGGGCCCGTGGGAACTTGGCGAACCGCCGATGTTCGGTCCTGTCGTGGTCGGAGATGAAGTGCACGCGCAGCTTCGCAGCGGCAAGCTCGCTCGCTGGAAGACCAGTCTGCGCCCGACGCTCGAGGACTCCGGTCCAACGAGTCGCGTGGATATCGGCAGCCTCCGATACGGATTCGAGGGCCTCTTCTCGGTCCTCCGTCCGGATGGCTCGGGCCAATCGGAACTTCGCGCTGCGACGGCCGACGGCTCAGGGTGGACGATTCGGGTCAGCGAGGACTCCTACGAGATCTTCGAAGACGGCGCTGAGTCCGAGGCGTTCCATATCAACAAGACCGGCGATTGGAGCTATGTCGCCTGGGAGTCGCCAGCCCGCGTCGAAGATCACCCGGTCCTGTGGATTGCGGACAACGCCGGCCTGCGTGCGTTCCTTCCTCCGGGTGCCAAGCGCCTGGTCAGCGGAACCGCTGAAGTCCGCCTCTCAGGGCCTCCAATCCCGACCGGCATCCTACCGTCCACTGGAACAGCTCCACTGGCCTCCGGTAGCGCTGAGGCGGAGTCCCCGGCGGTCGGCTCCGAGGCGACGGTGAGCCCGGAAACCACCATCGGCCCCACATTGGATCCCGTGATGGGTCCCGTTATGGGCCCAGTTATGGGCCCAGTTATGGGCCCAGTGATGGGTCCCGTGCAGAGTCCCGTGCAGAGTCCCGCGGAAGGCTCCGTGGGGCAGCCCGTAAGCTCCGATGGCGAGACGCCGAAATAGCGGGCTTCCTGGCGCCTGCTTTGGCCCCTTACGTTGGCCCCGCCCCTCCCGCGACCGCGGAGGGGCGGGGCCGAATTCATTGGCGACGATCTGTAACGGGCCGGATAACCTCGCCACGAACTGAAACTGGATCCCAGCCGCGCCCGTGACCTCCCGTGCATGCAAGGCTAACGTGGGCCTGTGCAAGACTCCCAGCTCTCCCCATCATCGGCCTGGTCCGGGGCCTCCAAAACCGCCATGCGACTCCTCATCCTCGCCGTGGCAGGATCCGCAGTGGTCCTTGGCGGCGTGGCAGCCAGGCCATACTTCGGAAGCTCATCAGGCCTGCCCGACCCTCCGATCGCAGGCTCTTCGGTGGGTCTCACGGAGCGTTCAGAAGCATGGATCGACACCGTCGCCCGTGCGGGATCGATCGAACAGGCCGAGGCCATGGCGACGCTCAGCGCGATCCTGCTAGCTTCCGATCACGAGTTGGCCACGCGGGCTGCTGTGCTGATCGGAGCGCTGCTGGCCGATAAGCGCGTGGCTCCTGAAGTCCGATTTGTCGCGGCAGACCACCTACTGACACGTCTTTCCATGCGGATCGACACGGGAGCGCGTTGGAGCGTCGGTGTCGACGTCGTGGCCGCGCGCTCTCTCGATCGGCTGACTCGATCCGACGACGGAGCCTCCGTGTATCGCCAGCGACTCCACGAGCTTTGCGCGGGCCAGAAGCCCCACCCATCGCTCGCCGTTCGCGTGGAATGCGCCGCGACCGTCCTGGAGCTGACCACCGAGGCCGCACGCACCGATGACGTGACGAAATCAACCACCGGGTTCCTGCTCGCCGTCCTACGGACCGAGACCCCCGATGAGGGGAAGAGCCCAAGGACCTGGCCGCGGATCACCACGCTGGCCTGGGTCAAGACGCGGAGCGCTGAGACGCTCGCCAGATGGACGGGCACGAAAAACCTCTTCCGTCCGGATGGCCCGTGGGCTCACGAGACGGAAGAGGCGAATCGGCTCGAAGCCCTATTGAAGTAGCGGCTGAACGCTCTCCGGAGGCCCACTCAACTGGGTGGACACACTCCGTCGAAGGACGCCCAGCGCGAGTCCGGCCCCGCCGCGTCGCGGGTCAGGATCAGGGACGGATCCGCGTCATCATGCGGGGGTACGGCGCAGCTTCACGGATGTGCTCGATGCCGCAGATCCACCGAACGAGCCGCTCCAGCCCAAGACCAAAGCCGCCGTGTGGCACAGAGCCGAACCGGCGCAGATCGAGGTACCAGTCGAACTCCTCCATCGGCAGCTCGTGGTGCGCGATCGCCTCGAGTAGCGTCTCGAGGTTCTCCTCGCGCTGGCTTCCACCGATCAGCTCGCCCGCCCCCTCTGGGCCGATGATGTCCATCGCAAGGACTCGCGTCGGATCCTCCGGCGCCTCCTTCATGTAGAACGCCTTGACGGCCTTTGGATAGTGCGTGATCACGAGCGGCTGCTCGTGCATCGCGGCGAGGATCTCCTCGTCCGGCGCGCCGAGGTCATCGCCTGCGACAAACTCCGAGTCAGGGTGCTCGAGCAGAATCTTCGACGCCTCGTCATAGGTGATGCGCGGAAAGCTGCCCTTGCAGGCCTCCAGCTTCGAGATGTCCCGCTCGAGCGTTTCCAGCTCGGTGCGACGGGTCTCCAGTACGTCGGAAACAACTCGGTTCACCATGTCCTCCGCCAGGGAGATCACGTCCTCCAGCGTCGCGAAGGCCATCTCCGGCTCAAGCATCCAGAACTCCGTCAGGTGACGGCGTGTCTTGCTCTTCTCTGCCCGGAACGTCGGACCGAAGGTGAAGACGTTGCCAAACGCCATCGCTGACGCCTCAGCGTAGAGCTGTCCCGACTGGGTCAGGTACGCCTTCTCGTCGCCGAAATAGTCGACCTCGAAGAGCGTGCTCGTGCCCTCGCAGGCTGACGGCGTGAAGATCGGTGAGTCGATGCAGAGGAAGCCGCGCTCATCGAAGAAGCGGCGCAGCGAGAAGATGATGGCGCTGCGCGTGCGCATGATGGCCCACTGGCGACGCGAGCGCAGCCAGAGGTGCCGGCGCGACAGGAGGAAGTCTGCGCCGTGCTCCTTGGGAGTGATCGGGAAGTCCGACGTGGACTGCAGGACTTCGCCGCTCGAGACGGAGATTTCGAAGCCGCCGGGCGCGCGGTCGTCGGCTTTCACCTCGCCCATCAGCCGGAGACTGGACTCTTGGCTAGCAGCACCAATCGTGTCGAACAACTCGTCCTCCACCTGGTTCTTCTTCAGGACGCACTGAACGTAGCCGGTACCGTCACGCAGCGTCACGAAGTGCAGCTTGCCCTTCGAAGTCCGATTGTGAACCCACCCGCGTAGCTCGACGTTCTGACCGACAAAACGGTCAAGGTGCTCAATCGTGGCCAGTGGAGTGGAAGTTGAAGACATCGAATTCGAAGTGGGTCAGCGCACACAGGCGCCGTCAGGGAAAAATGGAATGACTCGGCTGCAGCGCAACTGCCGCCGGATAGCCGTTTTGAAGGGAGACTCTACCCTTGTGGACGACACCGTCGCGCCTCGCTTCGACAATCAACTGGCCGCTGTGCATGAAGACAGCGTCCATCTCATCGGTGGATGTCACGATTCGGATGCTGTGGAAGCCCTCGCTCTCAAGGTGCCTCACCACTCGCTGGAGGGTCATGGTGATGGCGGCTTCGGGAGCGACCTCGGATGAGGTAGCGTCTGAGTACTCACCGTCGGGAACGCCTTCCTCGCCGCCCTCCTGATCGGGCGACACTTCGACCCCCAATGACCCCGACGGCCCCGAGGACCGGGAAAAACGTCCCTGAGTGGCCATGGCCGCGAGCGTATTCGCAAGCTGGCTAGTCCCCGCCTTCTGGGCTGTCTCGAGGCCGTTCAGGGAGTGAATGACCTTATCCAAGGCAGGCGCCACCCAATCAGGTGGGCCCGGGGCGCCGCCGCCCCCACCATCCTTTCCAGCATCCCTTGCCTTGAGGTCCCGGAGGACCTTAAGTATTCGCTCTTCACGCTCGCCAGCCTCGCTGCTGAGCCGAGCAGACTGCCTCTTGAGCAGCTCCTCGATGGCCCCGAGCTTCGACACGCCAAGGAAAACACCCGCGGCGATCGCCGACAGCAGG
>JBLIHL010000088.1:0-14572 GCA_047635895.1 Paracoccaceae bacterium
ATGAGCGGCGATCGATCCCCTTCCACTTGAGCGGTGGCGCCCGGAGCCCCGGTCCAGACCCGCTCTTGGGCGCGCTCTTTGAGTGGAAAGCCGGCGCCTCGCTCTCGGGCTCTGAGATTCAGGCCGGAGGCCAGCTACTGCTCGACGCGCCGCTCATTCGGCGTCGGGTGGCGACAGCGGATGGTATGGCGCGGCGCCTGACGACGCTGCGGGAGAGCCCCGGCGTGAGGCCCGCGACGATCACCATCCGGCGGATGGGCGGCGAGTTGCACGTGCGCCTTGAGAACGCTGGTTCGCTGGCCGAGGGCCATCTAATCGCTCGGATAGGGGACGAAATCGTTCGCGGGGGCCAGGGACTTAGGCTCCGCCTGCCGCGCTGGTTTGATGACCGCCCGGTGGGCGTTCCATTTTCGTGCGGTGTGGAAGGGCTCGATGCCCGCGGCCAGCCGGCGCTCTTCCGCTGGTCGGGTGGACTGCCCGAGGGCCTGGGCCACGGGAAACCGGGGCTCTTGGTACCCTTGATGAGAGGTTGACCCATCGAGCAGATGAAACCAGCAGATGAATGGCGCGACCGCATCGGCACGGAGCTCTTTGAGAACGTGCTTCCGTTCTGGATGCGTCATTCGCTCGACAAGACCCACGGCGGCTATCTCAACTGCTTGGATCGCGACGGGCAGGCCTTCGACACCACCAAGCATGTGTGGCTGCAGGGCCGTCAGGTCTGGATGCTGTCGAAGCTCTACCTCGATCGAGGCGAGCCACGCTGGTTAGACGCGGCCCGTCTTGGAGCTGAATTCCTCCGCGAGCATGCGGTTGGCCCAGACGGCAGAGCCTACTTTGCGCTCCGCCGCGACGGCGCCCCGGTGGCGATGCAGCGGAAGATCTTCTCGGAGTGCTTCCTCATCATGGCGTTCGCGGAGTTTGCGCGCGCGAGTGGTGACGGGAGCTACCGAACCCTCGCGCTCGAGCTCTTCGACCGCGTCCTGACCCTCGTGGAGGAGCCCGAGCGCCTGGGTCGTCCTGTCCTGGGTGGCCAGGCAGCCACTTCGGATCTGGCGGTGCCGATGATCCTCCTCAACGTGGTCGCGGAGCTGCGCGGTGAGCCTGGCTCGACCACGTTCGATGACCGCGTTGACTACGACGAGATCGAAGAGGAGTCCGTGTCCCGGATGCTCCGGCACTACGACCCGGACCGTCGACTTGTGTTCGAAACGGTGGGGGCGGCTGGTGAGTTTCTTCTGGACCGACCGGAGGGTCGTCTGCTGAACCCGGGCCACGTGATCGAGACCGCGTGGTTTCTGATGCAGTACGCCCAGCGCGTCGAGAACGGTGATTTACAGGTCGCCGCAGAGGACATGATGGCCAGTGCCCTGGATATCGGCTGGGATAGAACCCATGGTGGGCTCTACTCGTTCCTCGACTCCGAGGGCTACAGCCCTGTGCAGCTGGAGTGGTCCCGCAAGCTCTGGTGGCCGCACTGCGAGGCGATGGTCGGGACTCTGATGGCGTGGCGCGCCACCGGTGACGACGCCTGGTTCGAGCTCTTCGAAAAGACGGCCGGGTGGGCATTCGAGCATTTCCCGGACGCCGAGCACGGCGGCTGGTTCGGCTACCTTGACCGAGAAGGCCGCGTGTCTCAGCGCTTCAAGGGCGGCCCGTACAAGGGATTCTTCCACGTGCCGCGGGCGCTGTGGATGTGCGAGCGACTGCTCACGCCCGGCCGCTGACGCGGGAGCCGCTGACGCGGGAGCCGCGCACTCCCGCGTGACTCGTCACTGGGTGATGCCCCAACCGTCGAGCTGGCCACCGCCGGCCTCAACGCGGGCTCCGAGTTCTTCTTCGAAACCCAGGATACCTGCGTGGGTCACCCGCATGTTCTTGATGAAGGTGAGCTCGAATCGGCCCTCGGAGCTCGCCGCCTGGACGGACTCGATCGGGCTGGCTTCGTCGTCTTCCATGTAGGCCTCCACCGCCGCACTCGCGGCCGCCTCGTCGGGGAAGACCGCGAAGAAATCGACGTCGTGGGGCACGGAGAAGTCGAAGCCCGCCTCGGCGAGGGCGCGGAGTGCGTCGCCATCGGCGTCGGCGGGGGTATCGTCAGGGAACGTGTTCATGGCGGTAGAGTACGGCCTCAAGCCTGGTGCTGCGTGGTTGGAGCCGTGATGATGTGGGTATGCCCGATCCCTCGCAGTACGATTCGTTTGCAGGCGCCTACGGTGACTTTGCCGAGACCGCGCCTTACAACGCCCTCTACGACCGCCCTGCGACGTTGGAGCTGATCGGAGACGTCTCTGGACTGCGCGTCCTTGATGCGGCGTGCGGACCAGGGATCTACCTTGAGACGCTACGTGCTGGTGGGGCGGACGTCTCAGGCTTTGATGGGTCGCGGGAAATGGTCGAGGTCGCACGCGGGCGGGTCGGGGCGGAGGTGCCGTTGCGCGTCCACTCCATGGACGATCCCCTCGACTGGATAGAGGACGGAAGTCTGGATCTGGTCGTCTGCGCGCTCGCCTATCACTACGTCGACGATCGCCTCGGATTCCTGAAAGAGGTGCACCGAGTGCTGCGGCCCGGTGGAGGGATGGTGATCAGCACGTCTCATCCGACCAACGACTGGGTCCGGCTCGGGGGCTCTTACTTCACGGATGCGCCCGTCGCGGAGACGTGGAGCCGCGGCTGGGTGATCACGGCGGTGCGCTGCCCGCTCGGCCGGCTGACCGCAGAGTTTGCGGAGGCCGGTTTCTTGATCGAGCGTCTCGTCGAGCCCCTTCCAATGGCGGAGATGGCATCAACGCATCCAGAGGCCTTCGAGAAGCTCTCCAGCCAGCCTGGGTTCATCCTGTTCCGACTCCTAAAGCGTTGAGCCGCCTTGCGGACCGCAGAGGGCGCTTGCGCGCCCCAGGCGCGGAACGGTTGGCAACAGGACGCGGCGGCTGACTGGGCTACATCAAGATGTCCCCGATCGGCTCGACCTTCGACGGGAGGTCGGTTTCGCCCAACATCTGGCGCAGGTCGATCTCGATCGTCCGGCAGATCGCCGTCATCGGGACGTCGTTGATGTAGTTCTCGAACGGATCCTCGCTGTTGTCGCCGACGCTTTCGATCGTCTGGAAGATCCAGGAAATGAGCACCGAGAACGGTACGACGATCCAGATGGCCGATCCCTGGTGGATCATGTGGAATTCATGGACGAGGGCGAAGGGCAGGAGCAGAGCGAAGATCTTGACGAACAGGCTGCTGAAGTAGGCGTACTGGCGTGGGAACGGCGTGGACTTGATGCGCTCACACTTGCCCTGGAGTGCGTAAAGCTCGCGTAGAACCATGTGGACCGTTGACTCGTGGAACAGGTCGATCGAACCCTTGGCGAGGGCTTTGCGTACCTCTTGGCCCTGGCGGTGTAATAGCTGCGTCGCAGTATTGACCTTGGTGCACATGGGTAAGCGCTCCGGCTCCTCGAGGAATCCGTAGACCTCGTCTTGGAACATTCGATCGAGGCGCAGTAGGAGATCGGGCGCGTGGCTCATGTGGTCCTTGCGGTCGCCCATCGTCGTGGCGCGCAGCTGCACGCGCAGTGCGTTGACCCACGCCAAGTGCCGATAGATGATTCGCCGTTGGGTCTCCTTGACCTCGGCGGATGGGTCCTCGGCGCCACGTCCGTCCCCGGGCTCGACACCCGGTGTCGTCCAGAAGTTCAGGACCATATTGGCGAGCGTTCGGCTCTCGTTGACCACGCCACCCCAGATCTTGCGAGCCTCCCAGAACCGGTCGTACGCCTGGCTATTCTTGAAGCTGAGGTAGAACGCTACGGCGACGCCGATCGTCCCGAGCGGAGCGAAGGGGATACCGAGGTTGACTCCGTGACCCTGCGCGAAGAGGTAGGCTCCCGTGACCCCGATGCTCCAAAGAGTGAACCAGAGGATGTCGCGCCATCCGAAGCGAAGGATGATCGACCAGCGGAGTTTGCGGCGTACGTACATGTGGGGGGCAGCGCGGTGTTGGCTGGGGAGGGACTCGGGCGGGGGCTGTCCCCGGTGGCTCAACGAAGCGCCGCAATGGTAGCACCATGCTATTGCCTGTAGAGAAGCGTCCAGAAGCCTAGGCCAAGGAGTGCCAAGAGCCCAAGCATGATCAGCACCCTTGCGCGAGCATGGCTCCCGTAATCCGTCCCGGTCTCGGGCCCGTCCATGACCATGTCCTTGCTTTCGAACTGCCTCGCACCGCGCAGAGTCCGGGCTAAGGTGTAAATCAGGCCCAAGGTCCCCGTCAGGATGCCCACGTTGCCTGGAAGGAGGTAGTAGTCGACGTTGATGAGAGCGATCGCAGCGACGATGAACGGGATGATGCGCACGCTCCATATGGACGTATCGGCGTTCTCACTGTTCATGCAGACGGCGTAGCACTCTGCGAAGATCGCGAGCGATGCGCCGACGCACATCATGTAGAAGCCGGGTGCATCCCAGCCGGCCCACAGCGAAATGTCCTGGCTCGGGTGGGGGACCTGGATGGATGTCATCTCTCCGAGTGCTGACACCCAGCCGAATGGACCCGCTGCCAGGCCCATGAACTGAACGGCGAGCATGAATCCGATGCCCAGTCCAAAGCGCACGTAGTAGCGATCCTTGCGCGAAGGCGGCAGGCCGAGCGAGTACTCCTCGACGCCGAGCGTCCACTCGGAGCGACCAAACCCAATGCCGCATCCGATCGCCATGGCCAGGCACGTCCAGAAGAACATGGGGCCGTCGACGTCCTCGAACAGGCCAATGAAGATCGCCATAAGGGCGATCGACGGCAGGCCGATCAGGATGCCCTCACGGTGGCGCTGGTAGTCCATCCAGAGGAGGCCCTTCAGAGCGCTCTTGCGCAACGGCGTCATGGTGCTACTGGTGTTCATCACGAGCTGATCTCCTGGATGCTAGTGGCCGGCTCACCGGCGAGTTCGACGAAGGCGTCCTCGAGATGGAGCGGGAACCGCGTTACGCGCAGCTCCGAGCTGTGCTCCAGCTCCATAAGCCCGTCTCCGGCCTGGGCAAGGTCGACGATGCCCAGCGCGACGGCGCCTTCATGGGTTGTCTCACGGGCGCCCGGAATCGCGAATCCGACGGGGACGTCGCTGGGGAAAATCACCTGGACACGCACGAGCTCCTCCGTGAACGCGGTGACATTGCCCTCTCGGAGCGTGCGACCTCCATCGATGATCGCGACGCGGTCGGCCAGGCGCTCCAGGTCGGCGACGAGGTGCGTGGAGAGCAGCACGGTCGTCTCACCTCCACTGCCCATGCGTTCGATCAGGACGTCGTACAGCTCGCGCCGCGCGATGGGATCCAGCCCTGCGGCCGGCTCATCCATCACGAGAAGATCCGCGCGGCTGGCCAGGGCCAAGACAACGGCCGCCTTGCGCTTGTTGCCCTGGGAGAGCTTACCGAAGCTCTTCTTCCAGTCGACGGCCATGCGGTCGGCAAGCTGACGCGCGGTCTCGATGTCGAAGCGAGGGTAAAAACGCGTGTGCAGCCTGGCGTATCGCTCAAGTGACGGGCGGCCGAAGAGTGCGGGCTCCTGGGGCACGTACGCAACGCGCGACCGTACTTCGATCGGCGCACGGTGCAGGTCCTCGCCGTAAACCTTGGCCGTGCCGCTGTCCGCACGTAGGGCGCCCATGATCGTGCGCAGCAGCGTGGTCTTGCCCGCCCCATTGCGGCCCAGGAGGCCGACGATGGTGCCGCTCTTCACGGAGAGATTCAGATTCCGTAGCACCTGGTGCTGGTCCAAGGACTTGCACAGCCCCTGGACTGCGATCGCATGTTCCGTGCTCATGATTTCTTCTCCGTGACGCCTGAGGGGCTTGGGTGAGGGGGGGGAACCAGCGCTTCGAGCTCTTCCGCGACGATGCGGAGGACTTGTGCGCGATCGACGCCCATCTGCTTCGCTTCGACAGCGAGGTGCCTGGCGCGGGCCCGCAGTGCCGCCTCACGCTGCTTCACCGACGGCGCCTTGGCGCCCTCGCAAACGAACGCGCCGCTCCCCTGGCGTCGGTCAATCACACCTGCATGTTCGAGTTCGCCGTAGGCCTTGACGACGGTGCTGGGGTTGACGCCCAGGTAGCGCGCCAGTTCGCGGATCGACGGCAGTTTTTCACCCGGCTTGACCACGCCCGACGCCACGTAGTACTGGACCTGCTCCATGAGCTGGCGATAGGCGGGTGAGGAGTTCCCGGGGTCGATTTGAAAGTGCAGCACGGCTTTTAGGGAGCCATTCGGAACAGCGGGCGCTATGCCGGTGTGTGGCTACACCCATACAGTAGGTCCGGGAGCCAGCAGCAGGTGGGCTAAAGCTCGAATTCGGTCCGCGTCCCTTCCCGGTGCCCCGGGGTGGGGGAGCGTTCCTGGTGGTCGGCGGATGGACCGCCTACTTGACCTGGTTGCCTGCTGGAGCAGAGTCTGACTGCGACACGGCGCTGTCGAAGAGCATGGCCTCGGTGGTGAAGTGTGAGCGAGAGCCTGCGTCGACCTCGTCGAAGAGCTGGGTGGCCAGGAGGGTCAGCTCCTTCACCAGGTCAGGCTGATTCGTCGCGCGGTTGAAGCGTTCCTCGATGTCATGTTCCACGTGGAAGAGCTTGGGGCCGTCGAGGAGCAGTTTCCACGGGCCACGTCGGATACCGGCGCGGGCGCCCCTGGACGTGTAGTAGAGGAACGGCGCCTCGCGACCGCGTGACTCGGATGTGGTCGTATCGCCAAGCAGCGTGGTGGCGAGGCTCTCGCCGTCGATCTGGCGCGCACTGTCGAGCGTAGCTCCCGCAAGGGAGGCGAGCGTGGGGAGCAGTTCGAGCGCGGTGAAGACCTCGGTGCCGATGGAGGCCGGCGCGGCGTGTCCTGGCCAGGAAACGATCAGCGGGACGCGCTGGCCCCCTTCCCAGTTTGTGCCCTTGGCGCCGCGAAGGGGGCCGGCCGTTCCGCCGTGGAGCTCCTGGACCGCCCAGGGGCCGTTGTCGCTCGTGAAGATGAGCAGCGTGTTGTCACGGATGCCGCGTGCGTCCAGGGCGTCGACAATTCGGCCGACGGACGCGTCGATCTCTTCGATCACATCGCCGTAGAGACCCCGGGGGCTCTGGCCCTCGGATTCGTCAGAGGCGAAGAGCGGCACGTGTGGCATGGGATGGGGCAGGTAGAGGAAGAACGGAGCGTCCGACTCCTCGTGGATGAACCTCACGGCCTCGTCCGTGAAGAGCGTGGTGAAACGCGTCTGGTCGGGCTCCCACTCCACGACGTCGCGGTTGCGCAGGAGCGGCAGGCGGTAGCGATAGCGATTGCCCTCCGGCCTGTGGAACTGAGCCATGTCGTTCGAGTAGGGGATACCCAGCCATTCATCAAACCCCTGGTCCACCGGGAGCATTCCCGGTCGGTGACCCAGGTGCCACTTGCCGAAGCAGGCGGTTCGGTAGCCCGCGCGCTTCAGGACGTCCGCAATCGTGTCCTCGTCCGGATGAAGACCGTAGTCGTAGTCGGGGAAGATCACGTGCTTGTGCATCTCGACGCGGCGCGGGTAGCAACCGGTGAGGATCGCGGCGCGGGAGGGGGAGCACACCGGAGAGGCCACGTAGAACTGCGTCAATCGGCGGCCTTCCGCTGCCAGGGCGTCGAGCCGCGGCGTGCGGATGGTGGGGTGCCCCGAGCAGGAGAGGTCGCCGTAGCCTTGGTCATCCGTCACTATCAGGACGATGTTCGGTGCGTTGGTGGCAGCATTGTGCCCGAGGTCCGAGGCGGCAGGGCCGACGCAGGCGCCGACGATCAGGCAGAGTGTGATGGCGATGAGGCGAAGGATTGGATGCATGGCGTTCACTCTATCCTCTGGCACAGCCCGTAGACTTCTCCCCGTTTTTGTACCCGGCTTTTCACCTTCTATTTGATGCGCTCACTCCTCCTCGCTCTCGTTGTCCTCGCGCCTGCACTCGGATCCTGCACCGCGGTGGGCGTCGCGGAAGCGTCCGAACAGGGAAGCTGGGCTCCCATCAATCGCGAAATGATGGGGACGGCGTACTCCGGGTTTCGCGAGGGCCAGCACCCCGACCGCGGCCAGGGGGCGGTGAATCCCAGCCGTGCGGAGACGTTGGAAGACCTCCAGCTCCTCGTCGAGCGCGGTTTCGGCCTCATTCGTCTCTACGACTCTGGGGAGAACTCCGCCATGGTGCTCGAAGTGATCGAAGCGCATCAACTTCCGGTCAGGGTGCTGCTCGGGATGTGGCTCGATGCGGAGGTGAGCAACCATGCTGGTTGCGCGTGGCTCAATGAGCCGATCCCGGCGGAGGCACTCGCGTCGAATCTGGCGAAGAACGCCGAAGAGGTCAGCCGCGGGATCGCGCTGGCCCGGAAGCATCCGCAGACGGTCTTGGCGATCAGCGTCGGCAACGAAGCGCTCGTGGAATGGAACGATCACATGGTGCCGTTGGCGTCCGTGCTGGGTTACGTTCGGCAGGTCAAGTTGGCGACGCCGCAGCCAGTAACGGTCGCAGACAACTACCGCTGGTGGATTGAGCACGGCGCACCGCTGGCGGCGGAGCTCGACTTCATCGGCGTTCACACCTATCCGGTCTGGGAAGGCAAGGGGATCGATGACGCGCTCGGCTATACGATCGAGAACGTCGAGGACGTGCGCGCCGCGCTGCCCGGGGTCTCCATCGCGATTCTGGAGGCCGGGTGGGCAACGACGGCGGGGGAATTCGGCGACCGCGCCAGCGAGGCACACCAGGATCGCTACTTCTGGGAGCTAGAGGGATGGGCCGTGGAGAATGAGACGCGCGTCTTCTTCTTCGAGGCGTTCGACGAGCCTTGGAAGGGTGATCCGAACAATGCGCACGGAGCCGAAAAGCACTGGGGCCTTTGGTCGGTGGATCGTAAGCCCAAGGCCGCGATGCGTCCCTGAACGATCGACGCCCTTCCGCGTGCCTGCGCGAGATCTGCGGGGTAGTGGTAGCCTCGTGGCATGCTCGCCAGGCAGAAAGGAGAGGGGCGATGAGAAGGAGCGGACACGTTGCGCTCGCGCTTTCGCTAGGGCTTGGCGGCTGGCTCGGCTGGGGGATCCTTGTGGCTCCCGGGGACGCAGGCGCCCCGGGGACAGCGCACACGCTCGACCTCGGTTCCAGGGAGGCGCCGCACGTCAAGCGCGTCGCGAGACTCACGCCTGTGCTCGATGGGGGGACACCTGGTGCGTATCGACTTCGCCGCGGACGAGCTGCCCGGAATTGAGTTTCGATGCTTCGATGATGAGCCGGCGGTTGAGCTCCTCTTCGAGGTCGTTGATGCCGCGACAGGAGAGGCGATCGAGGACTGGACCGCGGAGCCGATCCGCATGTCAGTGTCCCCTGAGAACGGGGTGCTTCTGCACGCCGGACCGCTGCCTACGGAGTCATTCCCGAGCAGCAGCGCATTGGAATGGGCCGTGGAGTCAGAAGGCTACGCGCCGGCGTTCGGCAACGAGCGAGCATTCACGATTGACTCCGTGACCGGAGCCTGGCGGGTACGCGTGGCGCTCGAGCGCGGCCAGGCGTTTCGCTTGGTCGTTTTGGCACCGGAGCCCGCGCTCCGGTCTGCAGCCGGCGCCTTGGTGGTGCTGGATGGTCTTGCGGTAGGGACCACTGATTCCATGGGGCAGCTGGTGGTTCGAAGCAAAGAGCGGCCGAAGGTAGCGGGCATTCAGTGGCGCAACCTGAGAGCGGACGGCGCTCTTGATCAGGTCGTTCTTGAGCGGCAGCTCTACATGAGAATGGGCGCGCGCCGTGAGTGAAATTAAGAAGGCAGCAGGCGTAGAGGCCCCCTCTCTGCCGGTTGGCTAAGCGCCTCTCATCCTGTTCTCACCTGGCCTCTCACGAGAAGTTTTGGTGGAGCGACAGATGCGCACAGTTGGATCGAAATTGAACCCAAGTCGCACTCGAATCGAACTCACTCCAACTTGCGAATCCCCCCTCGGCGTGCTCGACTCTTTGGGCTTGCGCGCCGCCTAATGACGCCCGGCCACCCTTTTGTATTTCCCGGGCTCCGGCCGCGGGAGTGACCAGAGCTCTCCACTCATGAATAAGATTCTTCTTCCCTCGGTCCTACTGCTTTCCCTGGCAGCCACGGCCAACGTGTCCTTCGGCCAGCTGACGAACAACGGCGACTTCGAACTCGGCGACACGAGCGGCTGGCAGGCTTTCCTGACGCCGAACGCGACGTTCACCATCACGAACGACGTGAACGGAGGTTCCTTCGCGGCCGTGCTCGACAACCCTGATCCCGCGGCCGGCGCGGTGATCAAGCAGGCTAACGTGGGAGCAGGTTCGGTCTCGCCCGGCGACCAAGTGCGCATCTCGTTCGCAGCGAAGGGCTCGGGCATGGTGGGCGGCGTTGCGTTCGCCGAGTTCTTCTCCGAGATTCAGGGCGGCGGCATCTCTTCCGCTGAGATCCTCAGTGGTGGCCCACTCCAGCTGACCGACGAGTGGCAGACGTTCTGCTACACCGCGACCGCCGGATCCGACGTGAGCGGCGGCGTGACCCTGCAGATCGGCGCGATCACGGGTGCCGCCACCGGCAGCCAGTCCACCGTCTTCATCGACGACGTCTCCATGACGATCACGGAGCTCGCCACGAACGGCGGCTTCGAGTCCGGAGATACCGGCGGCTGGGCGTTCTTCCCGGGCCCCAACACCACGTTCAACGCGGTGATGGACCCTAATACCGGCACCTTCGCCGGCGAGATTAACAACCCGGACCCCGCGGTCGGCGCGGTCATCAAGCAGGCGAACGTCGGCGTGGGCGTCGTTCAGCCGGGCGACACGCTCAACGTTTCGTTTGCGGCCAAGGGCGCAAACGCTATTGGTGGCATTCTCTTTGCCGAGTTCTTCTCGGAGATCGCAGGCGGTGGAGTGTCTTCCCAGACCTTCCTCGGCGGTGGCCCGGTGGCTCTGACGGCCGACTGGCAAACCTTCACCTACCAGGTCGATGCGGGTAGCGACGTCAGCGGCGGCGTGACCCTGCAGTTCGTAGCGGTCACGGGCGCTGCCGTGGGGAGCTTCTCGAACGCGACCATCGACGACGTCACGATCTCGACCACCGCGGGAACGACCCTCAACTACTGCAGCACGTCCCCGAACTCCGTCGGAACTGGCGCGACCATCACGTCCTCGGGTTCGCCGAGCGTGGCTAACCAGGACTTCGTCATCGAGGCGAATGGCCTTCCCGCGAACACGTTCGCGCTTCTGTTCGTTGGCACGGGTACCACCGTCGCCGCCAACTTCAATGGCACCATGTGCGTGAGCAACACGTGCCGCATCGGCCCGATCCTCTCGTCTTCGGCTTCGGGAACGCTCAGCCGTGATCTGCCTGACTCGGCCTACACGCAGTTCGGCTGCACCCCGCCGGTCATCGGCTCCCAGCTGTTCTTCCAGTTGGTCTACCGCGACAGCATCGGCACGGGCGGCAACTGGACCGACGCTCTCTGCGTCGTCTTCGGCGAGTAGAACCGCCGACGCTATCGTTCGCGCCCCGGGGCAGACGCTCTCTGCCCGGGCCGCTAACGTCGAATAC
The DNA here is from genome assembly GCA_047635895.1 of Paracoccaceae bacterium. Classification (GTDB taxonomy): domain Bacteria; phylum Planctomycetota; class UBA1135; order UBA1135; genus Saltatorellus. The sequence continues at coordinate 11,553 of JBLIHL010000088.1, forward strand.
CGCTACTGTTCCCCCGAGACAGCCTCACCGCACCACCCCATGAAGACTTCACCGCTCATCATCCTTGTCGCTTCAGCCGCTCTGGGAATCCCAGGGGCGGAGCCCGCCTTGGCGCAGGGCTTCACGGCGCAGTCCCAGGCGACGAGGCCGGGGGCCAGGCCCGCACGGGGGGTGCCGCGTTTACTCACAGCGACGGCCACGGCCAGCTCCACGGGAGCCGCAGGACCCGCGAGCTTCGCCGTGGACGGCGATCAAGGCACGCGCTGGGAGTCGGTCCATGGGATCGACCCTAGCCTCCTGACGCTCGACCTCGGTGCCGGCTACGCGCTCAACCGGGCGGTCATCCACTGGGAGGCCGCGAACGCCGGGACGTACTCGATTGACGGGTCGCCTGATGGCGTCAACTGGTTCACGCTGAGGAACCGTTCTGGCGGCCAGTTCGGCGATCGGACGGACCGTATCCGCCTCGGCGGCGTCTACCGCTACGTTCGCATGAACGGGATGACGCGTAGCTCCGGCAATGTCTACGGCTACTCGATCTGGGAGATGGAGGTCTACGGCGGGGATGCGATCGACAGCGACGGAGACGGCGTCGACGACACGATCGATCAATGCCCGAACACCCCGCCGGGCGATCCGGTGGATCCCACGGGCTGCACCATCGTGAATCCGGTCGAGGAGGTCTCCTTTGCGAACGGGCGCCTCGTCGGCGGGTCGGGCTCGATCAGCCCGGAGTTCACGCTATACACGTTTGACGGCGACCTCGGCGCCCCCGGCACGAGCACCTGTAATGGCGGCTGTGCTCAATCGTGGCCGCCACTTCTCGTCGAGGACGGCGTGGCGTCAGGGCTGCCTCAGCTCGGTGCCATCACGCGGGCCGACGGCACCGAGCAGGTGACCTACCAGGACCGCCCCCTGTACTTCTACTCGGGCGATCAGCTGCCGGGTGAAACGATGGGCGAGGGCTTTGGAGGCGTCTGGGCCACCGTGCCTTTCGTTCAGGTCTTCGCGCCTCTGTACGACAGCTCCACCGTCCTGGAGCCTGCGCTCCAGGAGGACACGCCCACGGCGCTGATCACCCGCTTCGGTGACCGCGCGCGGGACCGTCACGCGCGCGAGGATCAGTTCCAGAGCTACGACCACTACCTGTCGTTCTACTGGGAGCATCGGACTGCAGATGTCGAGGTGGTCGACACCATCGGAAAGGGTGGAACCACCATCACGTTCAACGTGGCCGCCCAGTGGACGCTGAGCCCGACCGAGGCTGAGCTTCGGTTCCTCTACCGCGGCTTCAACACCGTGGCGGAGTACTACAACAACGGCACGATGGCGAGCGTACCGAGCCTCAACGTGCCGGGCAGCAACGTCAAGCACTACACGCGTACGATCAACTTCAACCAGAAGACCGGTGCGCCGCTGCAGGTCGGCGACCGCCTCGAGTTCGAGCTGAGCCACTTCCTGAGCAACGTGCCAAACGGTCGGAGTAACTACTACGGCACGGCGATTCTCTACATCGTCGGCGAGGGCGTTGTTCCGTGGGAGGCGCGTGGCGTCTTTGGAAATGCGTCCACCGAGCGTGAAGATTCCTTCCCGATGCCTGTCGAGGGCTGGCTGGGCGGTGGCACAACGCTTCCGTACCAGTACTCCGACGAGCCGGACAACCACTTCATGCAGATGTCCACGAACATCGCGGGCATCAACGCCCAGCCGTTCGTGCTCGGCCGTCGGGTGCACCACACGGACTTCGGCAACGGTGCCCACGACGAAGGAACGTCGAACCCGCCGTTCCTGAGCCTTGCGAACACGCTGGGTCCCCAGTACATGAACCGCTCCTGCGTAGCCTGTCACGATCGGAACGGTCGGGCGCTGCCCGCCGGTGTGGGCGAGACGCTGTCCAAGTACGTGATTCGCGTGGGTGACGCTAACGGAGATCCCCATCCGAACCTGGGCTCAGTGCTGCAGCCGCGCGTGACGAACGGCGCGGCCGAGGCTGGCGTGATCCTGGCCGGCTGGCAGTCGGTCGGCGCGTTGCGCAAGCCGGTCTACGCCTTCACAGGCGTGACGCCGACGCACTTCAGCACGCGGCTCGCGCCGCAGATCGTCGGCATGGGACTCCTCGAGGCCGTTCAGGAATCGGACGTCGAGGCCCTCGCCGATCCGAACGACCTGGACGGAGACGGTATCTCCGGCCGCATGCGCCTCGTGACCGACGTGGAAACCGGGCAGATTCGCCTGGGCCGCTTTGGCTGGAAGGCGAACGAACCCAGCGTGCGTCATCAGATAGCCGCGGCTATGAACGGGGATATGGGCGTCATGACCTCGATCCGACCGGCGCCGGACTGCGGTTCACTCCAGCTGGACTGTGGGCCTTCAGGCTCTGAGATCGACGACCAGTTTGTCGAGCAACTGACCGCGTACGTGTCGCTCCTTGGCGTGAGCGCACGGCGCGATCTTGATGATCCCCTCGCGCTGGACGGCGAGGCTCTCTTCGCGTCGGCGGGATGCGTCGCGTGCCACGTGCCGACCCTTGAGACGACGCCGTTCCATCCCCACGCCGAGCTGCGCAGCCAGACGATCCACCCCTATACGGATCTCCTGCTGCACGACATGGGCCCGGGGCTGGCATCGACGCTGCTTGAGGGCAACGCGACGGAGTCCGAGTGGCGTACTGCTCCGCTCTGGAACATCGGCCTCAGCGGTGGGGTCGCTGGCGGGGAGGCGTTCCTGCATGACGGGCGCGCTGAGACGCTGCATGACGCGATTCTGTGGCACGGTGGTGAGGCTGAGGCGGCGAAGGACGCCTACGAGGCTATGAGCGGCGCTGACCAGGTGGCGCTCCTCACGTTCCTCCGCTCGCTGTAGAGCCGCGGGCGGCAGCCGCAGCTGACAGCGATCCGCGCTGCGGTGCCCCAGGGCGCCGCTTCGCGGATCGCTGTTTTCTACTCGCTTTGAGAACGGACACAACCAGAACGCGGTTTGTCGCAAGCCGGGCGACGCCGTGGGACGATCTCCTTTGGACA
>JBLIHL010000089.1:0-14530 GCA_047635895.1 Paracoccaceae bacterium
CCGCCCCATCCACCCCCCCCGCCGGGGCGCGTGGTTTTGGGCCCCCGCGGGCCCGCGGCGGGGCCGAAGTAACGCGCTGATTTGGATTAGCGCTCGGACTCGGGGAGGCCCATGCCGGTGCGATCGGGATCAGCCGGACGCGGCGGTGCCACGTAGGCACCCTCCTCAAGCTCCTGGAGCATCTGCTGGACGGCGACCGCGATCTGCGGGTCCGCGCCGTTCTGCATCAGGGCCGGGTCATCGAGTACCTCGATGTCCGGGTCGACGCCGTGTCCCTCCACGCCCCACGAGCCATCCAGCTCGTAGAAGCCGAAGGAGGGAACCGCGAGGGTGCCGCCGTCGATCAGCTGCGGACTGCCCGAGTAGCCGACGAGGCCACCCCAGGTGCGCGTGCCGATCAGCTTGCCGATGCCGGCCTGGCGGAACAGGTACGGGAACATGTCGCCGCCCGAGCCAGCGTCACGGTTGATCAGCATGCACTTTGGTCCCTGGTGCGAGTCACCCGGCGTCGCCATCGAGCGGCCCCAACGGCGTCCCCAGTAGTTGGTCCGCGGACGGTTGAGGGCTTCGATCTCGCGGTTCGGGAACTGCCCGCCGCCGTTCCAGCGCTCGTCGATGATGAGCGCGTCCATGTGGGCCTGGCCGTAGAACTGACGGAACAGGTTGTTGCGACCGTTCTGCCCCGTGTCCGGCACATAGATGTAGCCCACGCGGCCGCCCGATGCTTCCTCGACCATGGCGCGGTTGGACTCGATCCACTCGCGGTAGCGCAGGTTCCCCTCGCTGGTGAGCGTCTTGACGAGCACCTTGCGCGCCGTGTCATCCATGGTAGGCAGGGCCGAAACGGTCAGCTCGACCACCTCGTTCCCCTTGCCGACAAAGGCTGCCCACGGGTCCATGGCCATGTTCATCGGCGTGCCATCCACGGCGAGCAGGTAGTCGCCCTCGTGGACGTCCACGCCCGGCATGCTCAGCGGCCCGCGCGCGTCCGAGTCCCAGACGCCGCCCTCGACGATGTTCGAGATGCGGTACGCACCGTTCTCCACCGCGTAGTCGGCGCCGAGAAGGCCCACGCCCACGCTGGGTCCCCGTTCCATGGGCCCACCGCGCACGTAGGCGTGGCCAACGTTGAGCTCGGCCACGGTCTCGCGCATCACGTAGTCCACGTCCTCGCGGGTCGTGCAGTAGTCGATCATCGGACGGTACTGCTCATAGACGGCGTCCCAGTCGACGCCGTGCATGTTGGCTGCGTAGAAGTAGTCGCGGAAGAAGCGCCACGAGTCACGGTAGACCTGCGGCCACTCCTCGCGCGGATCGATCCATGAGTCCATGCCGCCCTTCTGGACGCCCTTGGGGGTGCTCCCCTCGCCGGCCTTGCCGATCGAGAGGCTTGAGCCACCGCCCGTGAGCATCTTCTTGCCGTCCGCAGTGAGCTCGAAGCCGCCGCCGCCGGTGACCTTCTTCTCTTTCTGGTCGTCGCCGTGGATGTCATAGACCTTGATGCCTTCGCCGCGGCGTACGTACATCAGATGGCCTTTGTCGTTCACGGCCAGGCTGCCGAAATTCCCGGGCCCGATCGGAAGCTGGATCGCGCGGTGCTCAAAGCCTTCGATGTCGATCTCGACGACCTTGACGGGCTTCTTCTTGCCCTTCTTGCCTTGGTCGTCGCCCTCTTCATCGGAATCGTCGTCGTCTGAGCTACTGGTCGCGGCGGAGGTGCGTTCCGCGGTAACGGTGGCCACCCCGTCCGGCGTGCTGATGGACCATTCCAGGGAACCGTCCTTGATGGAGCCTGAGAAGCTGACCTCTTCCCCGAAGTCCGGGGAGATCGTCCCGCTGCAGCTGCCGGTTGCGGCGTCGAAGTCACCTTGGACGTCACCGGTTCCCATGGGAACGACCACCGTCCCCGTCAGGCTGGAGCCGTCGACGCTGAGCGTCAGTGACATGTCCATGTCGCCTGCGCCTGGCATGTTGAGGGTTCCGCTCCATTCGCCGCTGACGCCGTCGTCGGGGCTCTTCGGCGCATCATCGCCGTCCTCAGAGTCCTCGTCGCCTTCTTCCTCGGCGTCTTCGTCGCTGTCGTCATCGCCGTCATCTTCTTCGGCGTCCTCGTCTTTCTCCTCGTCGTCCCAGGTCTCTTCATCGACCTTCGGCGTCCAGGGGAATTCGACGTCTGCGCGCAGCGGAACGGCGAGCAGGACCTCACCGTCCGTGTAGACGTAGTTCGAATCGATCATCGAGCCCTGCTGGCCGTTGAAGTCCCGAACGCTGCCGAAGTAGAGGAAGTCGCCCTTGCGATCGAAGACAGGGCTGCTGTCCTCGAACATGTCGCTGGTGACGCGGTGCTTCTCGCCCTGCGTTGTGTCGTAGAGGACGACCGAACTGCGGTCCGAGTCCTCCGCGAGGTTGGTGTAGGTGAGCCAGCGTCCGTCGTGGGACCAGTTCACTGGGACGCCCCATTCGGCTCCCTCGTTCTGGTCGATGGACTCGGTGGTTCCGGCCTCGATGTCGTGGAGGTAGATCGTGCCGGAGCGGTCGCTGAACACGATCTTCTCGGAGTTCGGCGACCAGGTGGGCGCGTACTTAAAGCCCTCGGTGCCGGTGGTGAGCTGCTTGGTCTCCCCGCGGCCGTCCGACTGCTTGATGTACATCTCATACTCGCCGGTCGCGTCGGAGAAGTAAGCGATCCAGCGCCCATCGGGGCTCCAGGACGGATCGCGCTCGGCGATGCCCGCCGTCGCGGTCAGGTTACGCGCCTTTCCCTTCTCAGCGGGAAGGGTCCAAATGTCGCCACGAGCCTCAACTGCGGCGCGCTTGCCGGTGGCCGAGACTCCGCTGTTCCGGATCGAGCCAGCGACGTCGACCATGCGGGCGCGGACCGTTTCGGCGGCGCCGGGAATCTTGACCTGTACCTGCCTGGTCTCGGCGGTGCCGAGGTCAATCAGGTAGAGCCCCGAGTCGTTCTGGAAGACGATCTCGCCCTGGCCCTTGTCGCCAGGTCCGATCGACGGCCACTTGACGTCGAAGTCTGTGTACGTCGTGATCTGGGCGTGCTTGCCGCTTGCCGGATCGAACTTCCAGACGTTGAGGCGGTGCGCCGGACCGCGGTCTGAGACGTAGTAAAGGTCATCGGCGTGCCACATCGGGAAGCTGTCCGTGCCTTCCCAGTCCGTCACGCGCTGGGACGTCTTGTTCTCAAGATTGAAAATCCACACGTCGCTGGCGGTGCCGCCGACGTAGCGCTTCCAGTTGCGGCCATCGCGCGCGTTGGGTGTGTACGCGAGGCGCTTGCCGTCCGCGTGGATCGTGCCGTTGAGTCCGTAGGGGATCGAGACCTGCTCGGGCATGCCGCCCTCGCTCGAAACCGTGTACATGCGGGGTGCGCGGCGCTGGCCCGAGAATGCGGAGGTCGAGAAGATCAGGCGTCCGTCTCTCGTCCAGTCCGTCAGCTGGTCGCCGCCCGGGTGGTGGGTGACGCGGAAGGGAACGCCGCCCTTGATCGAGACCGTGTAGATGTCGCTGTCGCCGTCGTAGTTGCCGCCGAAGGCGACGGTCTGGCCGTCATGGCTAAAGCGCGGGTTGCGCTCGGCGCCCGGGGGGCTGGCGAGGGGGAGCGCGGTCCCGCCTTCACGCGGCACGAGCCAGAGGTCGTTGGCGTAGACGAAGACGATCTGGCTGGCGCTGACGTCGGGGTAGCGCAGCATGCCGGCCTGACCGGCGTCCTGGGCCATCGGCGAACTGGCGCCCGACGCGGCACCGGCGGTGAGACCGAGAAGGCCGAGCGCGGCAATAGAGCGCCATCGCTGGGCGGCGTCGGGCAGGGGGGATCGCAGATTCATATGGAGAGGATGGATGGAGAGGTCAGGGGGTCAGGCGAACAAGCGTTGCCGGGAGATCGGACCTACGTAAGGGACTCCCGCCCATTTCCCCGGGAACCCGTTGCACCTTTTTCATGGGCCTTTCCAGGGTCGCGCTAGAGCGCACTGGGGCGGGTTTTGGCGAGCCATGAACGTGCTCCTTACACACGCCTGGCGCTGGCCACTATGGCCACGGCTCGACGCCCCAGGGATCAGCGAGGTGCACCTGCGCCATCCCGACCGAATCCCTACCCCGCTAGAAGCAGGCGCCGAGCGCGCATAGTGCGTGGACTGAATGACCATGGTGAGCGCGGCGATCCACAGCGAGCCGTGGTGAACGAAGCGGCGAAACGCGTTGGCCGCGAGAGTGCGGCGACGGAAAGCAGTGGGGCCAAAGACCGAGTGCTGTGAGACCGCAACGAGCGGCAGAATCATCAGGGGCAGGCACGTTGACTTCGGTGACTGCTACTTGCTCGTGCGGGCTGGGGGGGGGGCTGGTGCCCTCCAGTAAGCGGATCGGAAGCCTCTTGATCTGCGACACTAACCTGGATGGTCGCATCGACCGGTTCGTCGGGCTCCACATGGGGACATCGCTGTCCCTTGGGCTCGACGATCGCTTGAAGTGGAAGACGCCGAAGTGATAGGTCGTGCGGCTGTGTTGCACCGCAGAGCCTGACCTCCCATACCGGTTCTATCCGTCGACCTTAGACGATCGGATCAGGACAGTGCTCGCGCCGGCCGCAGTCGCCGCAGTGCTCACCGAGGTACAGGCGGTCGAGCTCTTCCATCAGCGTCTCGATGGTCTCGACGTCGTCCGTGAGGATGCCGGCTTCGAAGTTCCGGCGTTTGGGCGACTTGGCACCGATGCCCGCACCCGTGAGGTTGGCTGACCCGATGTAGGCCATCTTCCCATCCACGATGAACACCTTCATGTGCATGCGCGGGCATAGGATCCGCTCGAAGCGCTCGCTTTCGATCAGCACGGGAAAGCGATCGAAGTCCTCCCGGAACGCGGGTCCGGGCTCCTTCGCATGGATCAGCCGGACCTCGACGCCGTCCTTCACGAGGTCTGCCAGCACCGACAGGAACGGTATGTACTTGCCGCGAGGCCCCTCGACGTGAACGTCCTTGATGTCCGCGGTGGCGATCCAGAGGAACCGCTCGGCGCGTGGGACCACCTGGTCCAGCACGCGCTCATAGTGGGCTTCGTTCAGGATCAGTTCGTGCATCAGGCCCGCTACCGTACCAGACCGTTAGCGAGTCGAGTTCAGGGCGTAGAACGAAGCCGCGTGGCGCTCCGCCTCGGCCTTGAACTCCTCGGGATGCGTCATGGCGGCGAGGATCTCGGCGGACTCGACGAGCCGCGGTCCCGGTCGGTTGAAGAACGCGTTGCCGTCCGCGACGAAGACGCTCCCCTCACGCGCAGCTTTCCACGGCATGGCATCGATCAATTCGTGGAGCGTCGTCAGCTCCTTCGCCGTCCGGTCCAGATCGAACCCGCATGGCTTCACGAGAACCACGTCCGGATCCAGCTTTGAAAGCTCTTCTCGGGTGAGGGTCGGAGCGTGGTCGCCGGCCTGCGTCACGAGCGCCTCGCCTCCCGCGATCTCGACCAGCTCGGGCATCCACGTTCCTCCGATCATGACCGGGTCGATCCACTCGATCGTCAGGACGGTCGGGCGCACTCCGCCGCGGGCGGCCACGGCCTTGTCCGACCGGGCGCGGAGGGATACACATCGCGCGCGCAGCTCGTCGGCGACTCGGCGCCCCTCAGCTTCACGTCCGATGGCTTCGCCCACGCGCTCCACGTCGCCGAAGACACCGTGTGCGTCGCCTGCGTCGTCCAAGCGGGTTGGTTTGAGCGACACGAGCCGCACGTCGCTTCGCGAGATCGACTGGAGAGCCGCCTCCACGTCGCGGATCGAAACGGCGCAAACGTCGCAGAGGTCCTGGGTGAGCACAACGTCTGGGCGCGCAGCCTCGAGTCCGGCTTCGTCGACGTCGTAGACGGCCAGGGCATCTTTCAGCGTCCGCCGCACGTCACGATCAATCTCGTGGGAGAGCTGGTCGATGGCGATCTTGGAGGACGTCAGAACGGGCTGCAGCTTCACGCTGGACGGGAAGTCGCACTCGTGGCTGATGCCCACCAGCTCGTCAATAGCGCCGAGCACGTGAACGATTTCGGTCGAGGAGGGGAGGAGGCTGACGATGCGCATGGGGACCAGCGATGGATTGAGTCAACAGGAATACGCGAAGGGCACGCGTGAGTGCGCAAGGGTACGGTCCGTTGCCCATGCGGTCGTCCTATTTTGACGAGCCAGGTCGCGCGGCTCTCCATAGGTCTTGGAACGCGTCCATGCCGCGCCCAAGCCTGCGGCGCGCGAGCGCACGCAGCTTTTAGTACACCGACGGCATCAGCTCTTCGAGGGCGGCGTCCTCACCTGAGCATGAGCGCTGCAGCAGTTGGGTGAAGGAGGCTATGTCCTCGCTCGAGGACCCGCCATAAGAGTTGGGGCGGCGGTCACGGAAGGGGGATGGTGTCGAGCTCGGCAGCCAGCGCCAGGTAGTTGTCGCGGATGACGCCGGGGACGAGGTGCGCGCCTGAGGCCATCAGGTCGGTGACCTCCAGGGGATCGACCCGTAGGTCGTACAATACTTCGAGGGGCGGTCCGGTACAGTTGAACAGGTTTGTGGACCGGATGAGCTTATGGCTGCGGTTTCGCAGGGCTCGGGCGAACGTGAGAACGCAGGGGTCCGTGGTCGATGGGAAGTTCGGAGCGAAGCTCTCAGCGAACAGCGTCGCCCTACCCAGACCGCGCCGCCCTGCGAGGAGGTGGCGGAAGGACTGGGAGTCGATCGGGTTGGGGGAGATGGCGTCGAGCTCGGTGGCGTCAATGCCGAAGAGATCGGCGATCGTCGCGTACACATCCACGATGTGGACCATCTTCTTGGACGTCCGCTGGGGGCGTCCGGGCAGCGAGCCTCGCACACCCGCACCGGAGACGATGAAGGGGACGTTGATGCCGCCCTGGTACACCGAACCCTTGGACTTCGGCGGTAGGCCGAGCACGCGGTCGCCCAGGAACGGAGGTGAGGTCACCGAACCCGGGGAGCCGTTGTCGCCCATGATGAACACGATGGTCCTGTTCAGGTCTACACCTGCGATCAACCGGCCCACTTCCGTATCCAGCGCCTCGATCATGGCCTCGTAGTAGGGGCGCTTGGCCCGGACCTGATCGAGGATAGGCTCCGTAAGGGGTAGGTCGCACGCCTCACGGCAGACGGTCGGCGGGCAAACGAGCGGGAGGCACTGGCTTGGCTGTGCAGGGCAGTTCGGCTCCTGCGCGTGGAAGCAGCCGCCGTTCCCGTCGTCGAGGAAGTAGCTCGGCGCAAGGTGAGCGGGCGGGATGTGCCAGGGCGCATGGCCGGCGTGCATCGCGAGGTACAAGAAGTACGGGTCATCACCCTGGTCGGCGATGAACGTGAGGGCTTCGTTGATGCTGTCCGTCGTCGCGTAAGTTTGGGTCATGCCCAGGACGCCATCGGTGTTCTTCAGCCAGCTGCAGTATGTTTCGTTCGGGAAGTCGGCTCGCCCGATGTTGTGCTGGCTGCCGCGGAAGCGGTCGAACCCCTGGATGATGGGCGCGAGCGGATCAGGCCCCAGGTGCCACTTGCCTATGCAGGCAGATCCGTAGGGTGGAATCATGCCGACCAGGGCAGCCTCTCGGAGCATCTCCGGGATCGTGAACTCCTGGTCGTTCAGCGCATCGGAGGGCGGGCACGATGGCGTGTTGCACTGGTCGACGACGCGGCCAAGCTTGTGACGGAATGGCTGGCGACCCGTGAGAAGCGACGCGCGGGTGGGCGAGCAGACCGGCTGAACCCAGGCGTTGAGGAACGTGACCCCGGATTGCGCGAGTGCGTCGATGTGGGGCGTCGGCGGCCGGGTGAGGCAGATGTCCTCAAAGTCCGGCGTCCCGTAGATCTCCAGCATGTCCATGCCCCAGTCGTCCACCAGGATGACGATCGCGTTGCGGGGACGCGTCGGCAGCGCCCGACCATCCGGGATCGGGGCCGTCTGGGGCGCAGAGGCGGTCAACACCGCGAGAATGAGGGCTGGGGACAGAAGCATGGCGGCCTGGCAGGTGTGGGGCGTGGGCAGTACGGGCTGCTAGCACTGTAACGTTACGGGGTAACTGCGGCTGACGCGGGCCGTAAGAGGTCCTCCGGGAGCCCCGAGCCGGAGGCATGGGGCGTGTCTACCTGGCACGCTGCGAGGGCGCCTGCTTCGACAGAAACGTAGCCATCAAGGTTCTTCGGGCGGGCATGGCTGACGCGCGCTTCCTGGCCCGCTTCCGGGGTGAGCGTCGCATCCTTGCCCAGCTCGATCCTCAAGGTGCTTGCTGGGAGAGCCGCGCGCCGCAGGGGGGGGAAACCCGCCAACTTGGGGGCAACAGAGTATTTGCAACAGAACCAGCGCCTGACAAGACGGTTCCAGAGCGGGTCTCGTGGGCACTCTGCCGAAAGAGTGTCTGAGAGCCCAAGCCACCCATCATGAAGCCAAGAACCTCGATCCTGACCCTTTCTGCCCTCGCCCTGACCCTAGGCGGTCCCGTGCTGAGTGCTCCCATGCTGAGTGCTCCCATCCTGGGGCAGCCTCAGAACCGCCAGGAAGGGCGCGACCCGAAGCGTGCGTTTGAGGCGCTCAAACGCCGGTTTGACAAGGACCTGAACGGGCGCGTCTCGGAGGCCGAGTTCGGCGGCCGAGCGCGAGCCTGGAAGCGCATGGACCTTGACGGTGACGGCTGGCTCACGCTGGCCGACGTCGAGGCGAGGCTGAAGACATCAAAGGGTGCAGGGGGCAAGCGGAAGCCGGCGGCTGCTGGAGCCGAGGCCTCCATGGCGAGTTCGGTGGGGCCCGCGACCGCAGAGCAGGTCAAGTTCTTTGAGACGCGGGTTCGGCCGGTCCTCGCGGCGGAGTGCTACGGCTGCCATTCGTCGGGCGGCAAGACCAAGGGCGGGCTGGCGCTCAACTCGCTCCAGGGCTTTCTGAACGGCGGGTCTTCCGGGCCCGCGATGGTGCTCGGCGACGTGGACGCCTCGGCCTTCATCGAGGCCATTCGCTACGACGATCCCGGATTCGCGATGCCGCCGAAGACGAAGTTGTCCTCGGAGCAAGTGGCGGACCTGGAGGCATGGGTGAAGATGGGGGCGCCGTGGCCCGAGGAGGCCGAGCCGGAGATGATGGAGATGTCGGACGAGTTCTCGATGTCGGACGCCTCTGATGAAGGGGAGCCGCTTGAGAGCTTGAACCGTGACATCGACATCGAGGCGGGCCGGGAGTTCTGGTCTTTCCGCCCCGTCGAACGCCAGGCCCCTCCGACGCATGAGGATGACGCCTGGTCACGGACGGACGTCGACCGCTTTCTCTTTGACGCGATGGACAGCACGGGCATCACGCCCGTGGGCGACGCGGGCGACCGGACCTGGATTCGGCGTGTCACCTTCGACCTGACGGGGCTGCCGCCGACCGTCAAGGAGATCGGGGCCTACGAGGCGGACGGCTCGGAAGACCGGGACGCGCGCGTGGTGGATCGCCTGCTGGCTTCTGGCGCCTACGCCGAGCGCTGGGGACGCCACTGGCTCGATGTCGCGCGCTACGCCGAGTCGAGCGGCAAGGAGCGTAACCTCGTGTATCCCCACGCCTGGCGCTATCGCGACTGGGTGCTGGACGCGTTCCGCCGCGACATGCCGTACAACGAATTCCTCCAGGCCCAGGTCGCGGGCGACCTGCTTCCGGCTGCCGACGAGAGCGAGCGCGCCTGGAACCAAATCGCGACGGGCTACCTCGCCATCGGCAGCAAGGGGCACGCGAACCGCGACAAGATTCGATTCCAGCTGGACATGGTGGACGAGCAGATCGACGCGCTGTCCCAGGGGATGCTGGGCCTGACGATGTCGTGCGCGCGCTGCCACGATCACAAGTTCGACCCCGTGCCGATTGAGGACTACTACTCGATGGCGGGCATCTTCCTGAGCACGGAGACGCACTTTGGAACGCTTGAATCGAACCGTAACAACCAGTCCTCCGATCTGATCGAGCTTCCGCAGGGAGCCAACGTTCCGAACGGCCCGTCGATGGGCCCGCTCCTTCTGCGGCTCGTGAATCGCGGCGCGGAGCAGCTCGCCGAGCGAGTCGATGAGCAGATGGAGATGAAAGAGGAGGGGACGTTGAGCGAGGCCCAGCAGGCAGCTCTGCGCCGCCGGGTTCAGCAGGGTCAGCTCGACACGCTCGAGGATCTGATGTCGCGGTTCGATGAGCGCGGACGTGCGCTGCCGTCGAACCGCCTGGCCATGGGCGTTTCCGAGGCCGAACCGCGCGACATCGCCGTCCTTGAGCGGGGTGAACTCGATCGTCCCGGTGAGGTCGTCAAGCGTGGGCTTCCCCAGCTATTTCAGCCCGACGGCTACGAGGGCGTCACAGAGGGCAGCGGCCGCGCTGGCCTCGGCGAGTGGCTGGCCAGCGACGAGAATCCGCTCACCGCTCGGGTCTGGGCGAACCGCGTCTGGCTGCACATGTTCGGCGCGGGCCTCGTGTCGACGCCGGATAACTTTGGAGCAGGCGGCCAGGCTCCCTCGCATCCCGAGCTGCTCGATTGGCTCGCTTCGGAGCTGATCTCCAGCGGCTGGTCGACCCAGGCGCTGATCCGCGAACTTGCCCTGTCGCGCGCGTACAGGCTCGACTCTGCCGGAGATCGTGCGAACGAGGCCATCGATCCGGACGTCGTGTTCGTGTGGCGGATGCCTGAGCGGCGAATGGAGTCGGAGGCGCTGCGCGACACGATGCTCCGCTTGGCGGGCAAGCTCAGCCCTGAGCGCCCCGTGGGGTCGCCGCTGGGTGCGTTCGAGGGCTCGCTCCGCGACGATCCGACCCTGGCCGTTCTGATGCGTGAGATGCCGGTGCGTTCGGTCTATCTGCCGAGCCCGCGCGGTCACGTCATGGGAACCCTCGAGGCGTTCGACGCGCCGGACCCGGAGTTTGTCACCGGCGACCGAGACGAGACCACGGTCGCAACCCAGGCGCTGTTCCTGATGAACGACGGCGAAGTGCTGCGCCTGGCGGACGCCTTCGCTGATCGCATCCTCGCCGCGGAGAGCGGCGACAAAGGTCGAGTGCAGCTCGCCTTCGAGATGGCCTATGGCCGCAAGCCGAGCTCCCAGGAGTCGCGCGTGGTGCGCTCCTTCCTCAAGGACTATGCGCGGTCCGTGGAGCTGGCCAATAAGGCGCAGGCCCCGAAGGTGAAGGGCGAAGAGAGCGAAGGAGAAGAGAAGCTCAGCCCTCGCCGGAAGCGCCAGCAGGAGAAGCGCCGGCAGCGTGAGCGCGAGCGTGATCTTGAGCGCGCCAAGATGTATGGAGCGGATCCGGCCGCCATCGAAGACCCCGAGCGAGCCGCCTGGTCCGCCTTTACGCAGTCCCTTTTCCAGAGCGCGGAGTTCCGCGTCATCGGCTGATCGCTAGCCCAAGCACCATGACGAACTTCATCAACGGTCTCCACGGTCCCAGCCGACGTGACACGCTCAAGGCTCTGTCCTCCGGCTTCGGGATGCTCGCGCTTCGCGGGATGGCAGGCGCTGCGCCCCGGGCGCCCTACGTGGCCTTGGACGGGCCGCTTGCGCCCAAGGCCCCGATGCTCCCGGCGAAGGCCAAGCGGGTCATCTTCCTGTGCATGCCAGGCGCCCCGAGCCATGTCGACACGTTCGACTACAAGCCGGAGCTCAACGTGAACACAGGGAAGACGCTTTCCGGCTACCGCCGCGGCGCGAAGCTTCTGGGCAGTCCCTGGGACTTCAGCCAGCACGGACGGAGCGGGCTCTGGATCAGCAGCCTGTTTCCCCATGTGGCGAAGCACGCGGACGAGCTTTGCCTGCTGCGCGGCATGCACACCGAGCTGCCGGCTCACCAGCAGGCGAGGACCAAGCTCCACACGGGCAGCATTCAGTTCGTGCGTCCGTCATTCGGCGCTTGGACGCTCTACGGCCTGGGGACCGAGAATCAGAACCTCCCCGGATTCGTCACGATCGGCGGGACGGGCGGCGGGGCTGCCCTGCACGGCAGCGCGTTCCTCCCGGCTACGTTTCAAGGGATGCCGATCGGACAGGACCGTCAGGGGCGCCGCCGCTTCGGCCCCGCGCGCCAGCCGATCGAAGACATCAAGAACCCGCGCCAGAGCACGAAGCTCCAGCGCAAGCAGCTCGATCTAGTCCAGCGTCTCAACGGAGAGTACGCCTCCCGGGAGAAGGGCGATCGCGACATCGAGGCCGTCATCGAGTCCTACGAGCTGGCGTTCAGGATGCAGGCCGAGCTGCCTGAGCTCTTGGACCTGTCGGGCGAGGACGAGCGCTCACTCGAGCGTTACGGCATCGGCCAGGACGAGACGGACAGCTTCGGGCGCAAGTGCCTGACGGCGCGCCATCTCGCCCAGGCGGGCGTACGCTTCATCGAGGTCAGCGCGGGCGGCTGGGACACTCACCGCAACATGCGCGCAGAGCTGGGCAAGGCCTGCAAGGCCGTGGACCAGCCGATCGCGGCGCTTCTGGCCGACCTCAAGCGCCATGGGATGCTCGAGGAGACCCTGGTCATCTGGGGCGGTGAGTTCGGCCGCACGCCCTACGCCCAGGGTACCGACGGCCGGGACCACAACAACCGCGGCTTCACGACGTGGATGGCCGGCGGCGGCGTCAAGGGCGGCATGAGCTACGGCGGCACGGACGAGCTCGGCATCGAGGCGGTCCAGGGCCGCATGTCGATCCACGACTGGCACGCGACGATCCTGCACCTGATGGGGCTGGACCATGAGCGTTTGACCTACAACTACGCGGGCCGGGACTTCCGGCTCACCGACGTGCACGGCGAGGTGCCGAAAGAGATCCTCAGCTAACGGCTCCAGTGATCGGTCCCGCTCGACGAACGAGTGAAATTGACCGCCCGCGGGTAGGGTATGGGAGTGCAAAAACTCCACTACTTGGGCGCTGCCCTCGCTGCCTTTGCCGTGTATCTCGCTCCCCAGGATCTTGATCCGCGCGAGTCCTACGACGTGAAGGCCTACCACCTCGACCTGCGCGTCGATCCCGCGGAGCGTTCGCTCGCCGGGAGCGTCACGATGGACGCGATCGTTCTGCGCGGGCCGCTCGATGAGGTCGTGCTGGACCTCACCGCGAACCACAGCGTCGACGGTGTAACCCATGCGGGCAAGGAGCTGTCGTTCGAGCACGCCGGGGACCAGGTTACCTGCACCCTGGCGGAGCCGCTTGAGGTCGGAGCGGTCTTCTCGCTCGCCGTCGCCTACACGCGCTCCCAGCCAGCCGAGCTACGCAGCGGCCAGCGGCGGCGCCGGGGCGCGGTGCTGTGGGCGGAGACACCTTCGGGCGCGCCCTGGGTAGGAACGAGCTGCCAGGGCCCCGGCGCGCACGCATGGTGGCCGTGCAAGTCGAACTTCTTCAACCCCGAGGACAAGCCGGAGCGGCTGAAGGTAGACCTGACTGTCCCGGCCGACCTCTACGCGGTGTCGAACGGCACGCTCGCTGGCACGACCGACGCCGGAGACGGGTGGACGAAGTACAGCTGGGAGCACAACTACCCGCTTGAGACCTACACGGTGACCGCGAACATCGCGCCGTACGTGGTCGTGGAGAAAGAGCTTGAGCTGCCCGGGATCGATCACCCTGTGTCATTCATCTACTACGTGCTGCCCGAGAACGAGGTGAAGGCAGCGGTTCAGTTCCGCGACGTCCCCGAGATGCTGCGGATCTACAGCGAGGCCTTCGGACCCTGGCCGTTCCCCGAGTCGAAGTTCGCGCTCGTTGAGACGAGCTTCTGGGGCATGGAGCACTCGACCGCCGTCGCCTACGGATCGACCTATCCCGCGTGGTGCGCGGAGACGGGCGCCAAGGACCGCTACGCAGGTCGCAACCGGTTCTTCGACTACATCCTCATCCACGAATCGGCTCACGAGTGGTGGGGGAATGCCGTCTCGGCCGAGCACTGGGGACACTTCTGGATCCACGAGGGTTTCGGCACGTATGCCGAGGGTGTCTACGTGGAGATGACGCAGGGCCGGGAGCGCGCTGACGAGTACTTCGCGGGGCAGGTCAAGGGGTCGCTTAATCCGAGGGGTTCGATCTATCGGGGCGACGATCCGGAGTCTGGCGCCGCGTACTCAGGGCTGATCTACTCGAAGGGTTGCAGCGTTCTGAACACCCTGCGCCACTACGTTGACAACGACGATCTTTGGTGGGAGGCGCTGCGCACGTTCAACCTGCGCCACCGCTACGGCAACGCGACGACCGAGGATTTTCGAGCGGTCGTGGAGGAGCTGACCGGACGGAGCTGGGAGCGCTTCTTCGACGAGTGGATCTACGGCGTGGGCGCACCCATGGTGACGGGAGCGGTCACGGTGGCGGACGGCCGCGTCGTCGTCGACGTCTCGTGCAAGGGGAACGGCGCGACGTCGTTCCAGGTCCCGCTCGACCTCGCGTGGCGAGAGGCTGGTGTGGAGCGTACGCGGCGAATCTGGCTCGAGCCGGGCGCCAACGTCGTGCAGTGGGAGGGCCAGCCGGAGGACCTTCGTGTGGCGCATCTAGCGCGCGTGCTTGGGAAGCATGACGTCCGCGTG
>JBLIHL010000090.1:0-14462 GCA_047635895.1 Paracoccaceae bacterium
GCCCGACAAGGCATCGGGTGCTGACCGGTGGGATCGAATGTGAGGTCGTCGTGGCGACCATCCCCTGATGGCGACCTAATTCGGGGGTGGGGGGGCGGCCGTGGTTCGCGCCCGCTCCGGCAGTCGGCCTCTGTAAAACGGCGCCCGTCGCGCTCCCAGGAGCGCGACGGGCGCCGTTCGTTCCGGGCCAGATCGCTCAGGCCTGGGTCGACTCGCCACCGTCTGACGTGTCCGCCGAAGCGGCCTCCGCGCTCCTGGGCGCGGCGCCCTGGATCGAGATCTGACGGGGCTTGTCCGCGCTCATGCGCGGGAGTTCCAGGGTCAGGACACCGAACTCAACGCTCGCCGTCGCGCGGTCGGCGTCGACAGGGAAGGGGAGCTTGAAGCTCCTCTGAAAGCGGTCACCAGCAGGCCCTTTCTCGCGTTCGCCGCGGACGGTCACCGACGCGCGTTCGACGCTGATGTCGAGGTGGTCCGGGCCGAAGCCGGGGATGAGCATCACTAGCGTGGCGGCTTCGTTGTCGGCCCTGAGCTCCGCTCTTGGGGCCGCGGTGCGAACGGGGGAGGGGGGAGCCTCCTCCGTCTGAGACATCTGCGCGTGGAGGTTTTCTGCCACGCGGAAGAGGCCGTTGATTCCTTGTCCTGAGAGCAGGGAGAGGGGGTGGTTTTCGAAACGGACCATGGGTCTTGTTCTCCTTCGTTGCAGTGGGTCCGCGACCCGGTAAGGCCGCGCTTGGCGCTCAGTGCGCCAGGGCTCTGCAGAGAACAAGTCGAGTGCCAGAGTGGCCCCCAATGTTGGTGGTGGAGGTCGCAAGTTTATGCGTGTAAGTGAATTACGTCGCATGCGCATCTGTTGGTGCGGTCCATTGGCTACGCCAAGGCGGCTGCCGATGCGGCACTCGTGGGTGCCGTTGTGGCGGTGGGCTGCCGAATTGGCTACCCGCGCTTGCGCAGGATGAGCAATGTGTCGCATTGCTCATCGGAGAACTTCTGGGGCTCGTCGATCTCGTAGTGGAAGTCGTAGGTCTCCACGTGCTCCAGCTCAGGGACCGACCGCACGAGCGATCGAACCTGTCGGGCGTCGTAGCTGCGGAAGTCCCAGGTCGTTTGTGCGCGCTTCTCCACGCCGTCCTCAAGCACCTTCATGCGGGCCTGGACCTTCTCGCGGCGAGTCTTGCGGTCCGCGGGCCAGCCGCTGATCGTGCAGGTCACATGGGCGCCGTCCTTCTCGGCGACCCACCGTTCGTGGGTCTTGTCGACGTAGTCGTACCACGAGAGGTGGAAGCCGAGGGCGTAGATGCCTCCCGGGCGCAGCGCGCGCGCGACGGACTGGAGGTGCCCTCGCGCGTCCTCCTCGGTCAGGAGGTACTTGAAGGTGCTGACGAAGCAGTGAGCAAGGTCAAACGTGCCGCGGACCTCGAAATTGGCCATGTTGCCAACGCTGGCCGTTCCCTTGAGCCCGCTCTCTGTGAGCCGCTCCTTGCTGAACTTGACCATGTTGGGCTCGAGGTCGAATCCGTGTACCTTCCAGCCACGGCTCGCCATTTCGACCATCAGGCGTCCCGAGCCGCACGCCGGCTCCAGTACCCGTCGGCGGCCCTTGGGTGAGGGCGTGGCGTGCTTCTCGAAAGCCGCTTCGAGGAAGCCCCCTTCCACGTCCGAGTCCACGTCGAAGATCGCGTCGTAGTACTTGGGCGTTTCGTACCAGTCGAACTCCTCGTAGCGGGCGGTGGCCTTCGCCGGGAGCTTCTTGGTGGCAATTGGGGTCGTATTTTTCGGCTTGGAGGCCGAACCCTTGCGGGCTTTCGTAGCGCTCATGCCGTCTCGTACCAAACGCGGCGCGCTGGGACGCTCTCGATTCGGTCGTCTTCTGGGATCCAAGCGGTCAGACTGCCGCCGTAAACGCATCCCGTGTCCAGTCCCCGCGTCCGATCGAGCTCGACGAGACCGCGCCTGGCCCAGTGGCCGAACACCACGGTCCGCTTCTCGTCCGAGCGCGCTCGCCAGAACGCATCCCAGGGCTGGAAGGGCTGCGCTGGGGGTGGGATCTCGCCTCCTTCCGGGAAGTGTCCGTCGGGATCGCAGTAGCGGACGCGGACCGCGAACTCGACGATTTCGTCGGTGGGGTCCAGTAGGCGGCACTCGGAGGCTATCTCGACGGGGTTCTCCCAGCGGGGGTGGATCCCCGCATGGACGCAGATGACGTCATCCCAGCCCCGGATGATGGGCTGTCGGTAAAGCCAGCCGAGTAGTTCCTGGCCGTCGTCGGCCGCCTCGACCTGCTGGAGGGCCTTTCGCTTCCCTCGCCATTTGGGGTCCTTCCACTGCCGAAGCATGTGGACATCATGGTTGCCCAGGACCGGTCGAGCGCCGAGCTCGCGGGCCAATCTGAGGCACCCCACCGAGTCAGGACCGCGGTTAACGAGGTCCCCAACGGGGTGCAGGGTGTCCTGGGCCGTGTCAAAACGGACCTTCTCCAGGAGCTCCTCGAATTCTTCTCGGCAGCCCTGGAGGTCCCCGATAAATATGCGCCGTTTGCTCATGAGCGGGTGATTGTAAAGACGCAGGGCGGCGACTTCGCGAAGCGTTGTGTGCATTCCTGGCACCAAACACTCGACAGCGAGCCCCCCCGGCCCTAACTTCCTGGGCCGCATCAGCCCCGGGAGCATCTCCAGTGCTCCTCTCCCGGTTCCCTGTTGCACCAATACCATGGCCAAATCACAGTTCAAAGCAGGCGGCCCTACTCGCGGCCGCCGTCGCGTTCGCAAAATCGGAATGGGTTCCGGCAAGTACCTTCTTGCCCGCAAGGATTCCCGGAAGGGCGTCTACGTCCCCGGTGACTCCGGCGCGACGAAAGAGAGCACCGAGCTCAGCAAAACGCACGGTCTGTAGAGAGATGATCGGTGCTGGTACCCCTTCTGGGGCCCAGTCCGATCGACGATCGAGGCCCGAGCATTCGCTGAGAATGTAGGGTCTGAGACTATCCTCGATAGACGCACGCGCTCCCGATTTTCGGAAGCGCGTGCGTTCGACCGTTTACCCCGGCATCCGGCCGACTCCCACCGATGACACTCGCGATCGTCAGCGCCTTGCTCTCCGCCGCCTTCTGGGCGGTTGCATCGGTCGCCATCGGCCGGTTCCTCGCCAGTGGGATCGTGTCGCCTGCTGCCGCCAATCTGTTCAAGAACACGACGGCAGCGTTCATGTTTCTATTGGGTGCGCTGATCTTCGGGGGACACTGGCCGGTCGGCACCGCCTGGGCCTGGCTCTTTCTGTCGGGCTTCCTCGGCTTCGCCGTGGCGGACACGCTCTATTTTGCGGCCTTCCAGCGCTGTGGCGTGCAGACGGCCGCGACGGTGATGCTGCTCAACGTCCCCATTGCCACGGTCCTCGCGCTGCCCCTGGCGGGGGATGAGATCAAGACGCAGGTGATCCCCTTTGCCGCCGTCGTGTTGGTGGGGGTCCTGCTCGTGATCGTCGATTCCCGGGTCCCCAAGGGTGCCCGAGTCATCAAGGGTCAAAGCGCGGGCGCCGGTGCGCCTGCCGGGAATCCAGCCAGCGACCGAGGCTACGGCCTCGGCGTGCTCCTGGCCGTGGTCGCGGCCTTCGCCATCGGTACTTCCGTCCCGCTCGGGCGCGGCAGCTTTGGCGACGTCAGCGTTTTTCCAGGCGGCTTCATACGCCTCGTCGGCGGCGCGGTGGGAGCGGTGCCGATGGCGGTCCTCTCAGGCCTGCGCCGAAACTCAAGCCCGAGCCGAGAGGTCTCGCGGCTGCTTGAGCCGATCTTTGCGGCGCCCGGACCGGGTTCGGTATGGGGGCGTGCATCGCTGATCGGCGTCGGGTGCGCCATCGTCGGCCTCGGTCCGTACCACTTTGCCCAGCGCGAACTGCCGAGCGGGATCGCCACGACCCTCTTCGCGTCGACGCCGCTGTTCACGCTACCGCTCGCGTGGGTGTTGGGCAGCCGTGTTGGGTGGAAGGCGTTGGTTGGGACGGTCGTCGGGTTCTTAGGTGTCGCCGGTATCCTGCGGGTTGGACAGGCCGAGCCGCCCTTGTCTCTTGGGCCTGGGCCCGAGGTCGTGTTGACCTCCCAGGACGCGATCCCCGAGCGCCAGGGCGCTCGGAAGCCGTCGTTTCTTCGGACGCTGTCCCCTCCGCGGGTGCGGCTCGGGTCCGACGCCCAGGGAGGGACCTTTCCCTTTGTTGCGGTCGCAGCTGTCGCCACTGGCGGGCCAGCAGAGTCGGCCGAGGTGGGTGGCGCGGACTTGCGTAGAGGCCCGATCTTTTTCGGTGAGCGTGGCACGGCGCTGCCCTCTCCGAGGCGGCTTCTCCAGAGTGCGGAGGCAACGGACCATGCACGCGCGCATTGGGCCGACACTCCGATGGTTGCGCGGCTCGCCTCCGGTGGGCTCCTCATCGCGACCCAGCAGTCGATAGGCGATGAGGGATTCGGCTACGGCGTGCGGCTGGGGTTCGAGCCTGACGGTCCACCGGCTCTCGATCTTGGTTGGCTTCACTCGGACACGGGCGAGGTGCTCCATGGGTTTGCCGACGCGGCGCCACTTGGAAGCGGGGGGGCAGAGCTCATCTGGGTGGACGATCGCGGCGGTGACGGCGTGCCAGGGATGGCGCTTTACCGGCGGGAACTGCTCGCGGATGGTTCCCTCGACGGGGAAGCCCTCATCGATCCATCGATGTGCGATTGCTGCCCGCCCGACATTCTCGAGCTGGACGATGGAACGCTGCTCGTCGCCTACCGAGATCGGTCTCCCGAGAACATCCGCGACGTGTTTTTGACGCGCCGTGATCCTGTCACTGGCAAGTGGAGCCCGTCGCGAGCCGTGCATGACGACGGCTGGGAGCTGGACGGATGTCCGGTGAACGGGCCGGCTCTGGCCGCGGTCGGATCCACCGTGGCGGCGAGTTGGTTCACCCAGGCGGGGCCTGGGGCAATTCGTCAGCTCAAGGTCGCGTTCTCGAAGGATGCCGGGCGCAGCTTTGGGACGCCGCTGACGGTCGTAACCGAAGAGACGCTCGGTCGAGTGGCGCTCGTGGCCGTCAAGGCGCTTGAGGGTGACGAGCGATTCTTGCTCGTGCACCTCGCGCCGAATCCAGAGTCCGAGGTGGCCGGGGCCGATGCGAGCTGGCGCGCTGGGCTGGTGAGCCCCAGCGGGGCCGTTTCAGACTTCGTGCGCATTGCCGACGTGGTGGGGTCACGTTCGAGCGGTCGTCTCGATCTGGTGCTCGCCTCTCCTGGCGTCGCGCAGGCTGTATGGACCGGTTCCACGGGGCTGGTCTCGGCGGAGCTGCGCTTCGGCCCCATTTGGTTCGAGTAGTCCGTAGGGGCCGACAGAGGCCGAGAGGGTGCGTCAGTGCGCCTTTCTAGGGTCGGCCATGGGGGATTCGGCCTCGATTGCTGCATCAAAACCGGACCTTCCGGATCCTTGGCGCCGCGCGGCCCGTCTGTGGGTCATCCTTAGATGCCCACTCCTCTGACCCCAATACCATGCTCTACGTCGGACTGCTCACTACCGGATTGGCCCTTGCGGCACCCACCCTTGCGATCGCTGGACAGGATGTCGCCGTCAGGCTCGACACCACACCGATCCTCGAGCGCGAGGTCACCGTCGGTCCGGTGAGCCCCGATGGGCACCAGCTGCCGTCCTACGTTAGCCACCAGCTGCTGGTTCGTTTCAGCGCCGGGCTCTCAGAAGATGTGATGGGCCAGCTCCTGGGCGCAAGCGACCGCTACGCCATCGAGCGGGCCATCGTGCCCCAGATGGACCTCTACCTGGTGCAGATCCTTGATGGCACCTCGGTGGACGCGGCGATTCGTGAGCTCCGTGTGCGCGAGGGGATTCTCTACGCAGCACCCGATCACGTCGTCACCAACCGGGATACGTTCCCGAACGACCCGGCGTTCAATCAGCAGTACGGCAAGCACAACACCGGGCAGACGGGTGGCACAGCTGACGCTGATATCGACGCGCCCAAGGCCTGGGACTTCAGCACCGGCACGTCGGAGTTCGCCGTGGCGATCGTGGACGGCGGCGTCGACCACGCGCACACCGACCTCGTTGGCAACCGCTGGGAGAACGCGGCCGAGGTGAACGGCCAAGCGGGCGTCGACGACGACGGCAATGGCTATGTCGACGACATGTTTGGATGGAACGCCTTCAACAACAACGCGAACGTCGGCTCGTCGAGCCACGGCACGCACGTCGCGGGTATCGCGGCTGCCCAGGGCAATAACGGCACGGGCATCGCGGGTGTGAGCTGGGACGCGGAGATCGTTTCGATCGCCGGCTCGTCCGGCGTCACGTCGACGGTGATGACGGCGTACAGCTACGCGCTTGCGCTCAAGGATCAGTACCTGAGCTCCGGCGGCTCAGCGGGTGCGAACATCGTGGCGACCAACTCCAGCTTTGGCATCGACTTGGCGGACTGCGGCTCTCCGACATACGCGCCGTGGAACGACATGTACGACCTGATGGGGCAGTCCGGGATCCTCTCGGCGACAGCCACCACGAACAGCGCCCAGAACGTCGACAACGTGGGCGATGTCCCGACCGGCTGCGCGAGTGACTACATGATCTCGGTCACGGCGACGAACGACGACGATCGCCGGACGTTCTCGGGCTTCGGGCTGATGACCATCGACCTCGGTGCGCCCGGCGCATCGATCCGCAGCACGCTGCCCGGCGGCAACTACGGCCCGAACACCGGAACGTCCATGGCGACGCCCCAGGTGACAGGTGCTATCGCGCTCCTTCACTCGGCGGCTAGCCCCGAGTTTGCGGCCCTTCGCAGCGCGAACCCGGCCATGGCCGCGCTTGAGATCAAGCGCATCCTGTTGGAGACGGTGGACGTGGTTCCGACCCTCGACGGCCTCACCGTGTCTGGCGGCCGCATGAACACTGGCGCCGCGGCCGAAGAGATCAACGGCTACGGTGCGGCGATCTTCAACTACTGCGGCCCAGCCGTTCAGAACTCGACCCTTCAGTCGGGAGCCATGTCCTTTTCCGGTACGCCGGAGATCGCGCTCAACGATTTTCAGCTGATCGCCCAGGACCTTCCGTCGAACTCGACCGTCCTGTTCATCGGCTCGATGACCCAGGCGTTCGTTACGAATCCCGGCGGCAGCGCGGGCCATCTTTGCGTCGGCGGCTCGGTGGGGCGTTTCCAGTCCCAAGTAGGCAGCACGGGCGCGGGTAGCAGCGTCACGATCACGACGAACCTTAACGCTCTTCCGCAGCCGACCGGCTCGGTGGCGGCCATGGCCGGTGACAGTTGGAACTTCCAGGCGTGGTACCGCGACTCTGTGCTCGGGATTCCGATCACGAACTTCACCGACGGTTTGTCGGTGTTCTTCCAGTAGTCAGCCCATTCGGCTTCGGTGTAGCTCGATCACGAGCGCATTGACCTCGTCCCTATTCGGCTGGTCCGGCAGGGCCGAGGAGGCCATCAGCTTGGGGAGCATCGCGCTGCGGCGCGTCGCTTCCTCGAGCACCTTCTCAAAGGGCCATTCGCCCTGGCGAATCGCGATCAGTTCGTGGGCATCCGGACGCTGAACTATCACCTCGCCTCGGGTCAGGATCTCCTCGCCCATGCGGAGGAGCCGGATCAGGTGCACCGCGTGCTTCGTGTCGTAACCGTGCTCAGCCTCTAGCGCCGCACGCGCCTCGTTGCGCTCCTTGCGCCACGTTTGGTAGTGGGTCCAGCGCTGCTGTTCGGCGTCGAAGTTCTTGCGGCGGCGGGCATCCACGAACTTCACCTGTCCATCGATCACGTCGGCGCCGTACTCCATGGGATCCGGCGCGCTCGTGGGCGGGTCGGTGAGCCACCTGCGATGGCGCTCCAGGCGCCCCATCTGGGAGCGCGCGTATCCGCCGAAGCGCTCGCCCGCGAGCTTGGACAGGAAGTGGCCCCGCGTGGCGCGCAGCCGCTCTCCTAGGTCGTCCAGGTGGAGGACGTGCTCGCCCGCGGTGTAGAGGGTCTCGATGATGTTCGGGTTGCCCTGGAGCGCCAGGCGCGCGAACTTCGCGAGCGAGTAGGTCACGTGGTCCTTGCCTTCGCTTTCGTGCTGTTCGAAATCGTCGAGCCCGAGCAGGAACCGCACCGGTGGGATGCAAACGCCGCGTGAGTCCTCGTCGCTTGTGTCGAGCGCGATCCCGTAGGCGCGTGAGCCCGTGCGGACGCGCAGGATCAGCCCTGTCTCCCAGAAGGCATCATTCGGGTCTGAGCTAGCGGTCATGGGTATACAGCGTGGGAAAGCGCAGCGTATTGGACGCCATCGTTGGAGCGTTCGGAACGGTACCAGGAACGATGCCGCCAATCTCATTCCCGCAGCTTTGCCGAAGGAGCGATACCGCGGAGCGGCACTGCGGGAATCAGAACGACCAGCGCTACGCCCACCGCAGCCATCCAGGGCGCGTAAGCAAACCACGCAGCATCCAGGACGGTCGTCCCGTCCTCGTTGCTCCCGAGCACCAGCAGTCCGTTGTACCCAATGTGCATCGCCATCGCCGGGTACACACACCGCGCCCGCAGCGTCAGGCCCGCCAGCAGCGCTCCCAAAATGCCCGTCGGCAGCAGCCGGTAAACCGAAGCGTGCACGAGCGCGAAGTACAGCGCCTGCCACCCGATCACCTTCGGCCAGCGCCAGTCACGGCGCATCGCGGACAGTAGGGCACCCCGGAACACGAGCTCCTCGAAGATGCCCGGCGACAGCGCCAGGAAGAAGAACAGCCAGCCGCTGCTCATCTCGAAGAGTCCGCCCATGCTCTCCATCGCCTTCTCGACGCCGGGGGGCAAGGGGAGCACATCGCGCTGCCATTCGCCCAGCGCCATCGCGCCGCGCGCCAGCATCGGCACCAGCAGCAGTGCACCGATGACGTGGGCCACCAGCGGCAGTAAGCCGTGGGGGCGTAGTCCGAGCCGGCCGATCAGGTCCCTCGGCTCCTTCTCTTCGTTGAGCTGCTTGCGCCGCGGCGCCGTCCAGGCGATCGCCAGAGCGAATGCGGGCAGGAGTACCCAGAACGTGAACCACATCCCGGTCTGCATATCCCAGCGCTGCACCGATCCCGCGACCAGGTACACCGTCATGACCACGGCGAAACCCCAGCGCACCGCGTGCCGCCCGGACGCCTGGTTCAGGTGGCTCTCGGACTTCGAGTCGCCGCCGGTCCCGAGGATCCTCTCGGCGTCGAGGACGCGGCCTAGCCGCGTCAGCGCCAGCCAGGTCCAGCCGATGTGGGTGACCATGACCAGCGCCGCCAGGGACAGACGAAGGTCGCCCTCGAGTCCGTCGCGCAGCGCCAGCGCGGAGCCCGCGAAGGGCACAAAGGCCCAGAACACCGTCAGCGTCGCCTCCGGTCGCAGCACGATCGACGTCGGCACGATGACCAGTAGCGTCACAGGGAACACCAGGAGCTGCCCCTCGCGGAACGTCTTGGCGCCGCCGCAGACGAGGCACAGGACGGCACACAGTAGCAGGCAGGCAGGCAGCTCGACGATGAGCGCCGTGAGCCGCATGAGCCCAACGCCCCCGCTGCCACCGCCCATGGCGTCCATGTCCGCGAGCCCGAAGCTGACGCAGGCCACGAGGCTTAGTAGGTTCACGACTAGCGTCGCGAATCCCGCCACGAAGACCGCCAGGAACTTCCCCGTCGCGATCGAGGTATGGGGGACAGGCTGAACGAGCAGTGTCTCGAGCGTTCCTGCCTCACGCTCGCCCGCGAACACCGCGAGCGCCGCGTACGCGCCGCCGGAGATGAGCACCAGCAGCGCGATGAAAGGTAGCCACTTGCCGAGGGCCGCGCCGCTCTGGTCCTCGACGCTGGCCATGTCGACAGGCTCTGGGTCGAGCGCGCGCGCGGGGTCTCCGCCGAGAAGACGATCGCGCCGGCGGTCGATCTCGAGCGCCTCCAATTCGTCCAAGCTGCTGCTGACACGCGAGCGGGCTTCGCGCGCGTCGTCGCTCTTGACGTCGTACCAGAGATCAAATGACGCGTGGTTCCGGTCAGGGTCGTTGCCTTCCACCGCCGCAATCAGCAGCAGATCAGCGGACCCGTCATCACCTTCGTCAGCGCTGTCGTCGATAGCCCCGTCGATAGTCCCGTCGATAGTCCCTGTGTCCGCCGCAGCCGATGCACCATCAGGCTCCGCCGCGGCTACGCCCTTCTGGCCGAGGAGCTCGCGGGCTGCATCTCGAAGCTTCTTCGACGGCACATCAGCGTCGGACTCGATGCCGGCGAGTTCGCTCAGATCCTTCGCGTCGAAGTCTTCGATGGTCGTCGGACCTGCGTCCTCCAGCGCCTCGACGAGATGGGCGCGCATCTCTTCCGAGAGAGCGTCCAGGTCCGCGCGGATCGTCACCTCGCGGGCCGCCATCGTCTCGCGCCCGACGGTTTCCAGCTTTCCTGAACCCCAGAAGAAGATGGGGTAGAGAATCGCCGGGAGCACGACGGCCGAGAAGAGCGCTCGCTTATCGCGCGCGAGCTGGAGCAGCTCGGTGCGCAGCACATGCATCGCCACTCTCATGGGCGGTTCTCACCAGCAGGCAAAGTAGAATCGGCCAGGGCGTCCGCTCGCTGAACGAGGGCGCGGAAGATGTCCTCAAGCCACTCTTTGCCCGTATCGGCGCGGAGCTCGTCGAGGGTGCCGTGGGCGAGCATCCGCCCGCCATAGACGACGCCGATTCGATCGCAGAGGCGCTCGGCCTCGCTGAGAATGTGCGTGCTGAACAGCACGCAGCGCCCCGCCTCGCGGCGCGTCTCGATGAAGTCGATCATGTCGCTAGACGCCATGATGTCGAGGCCTGTGGTCGGCTCGTCCAGGATCAGGACGGGCGGGTCATGGACGACCGCGCGGGCGATCGAAACGCGCTGCTTCTGGCCCGTCGAGAGCGTCTCGCAGCGGCCATCCGCGAACTTCGAGAGGTCGAAGTCGTCGATGGCCTTCTGGATGCTGCTCTCAAGCTTGTCACCCTCCAGGCCATGCAGCTTGCCGAAGTACCGCAGCGTCTCGCGCCCGGTCAGGCGCGGGTAGAGGCCGGTGCTGCCCGAGAGGAAGCCGATGCGTCGCCGCACCTCCAGCGGGTTCTCAGCCACGTCAACGCCGTCGATCACCGCGCGCCCCGCGGTCGGCGCGAGGATCGTAGAGAGCATCCTCAGCGTCGTGGTTTTGCCCGCGCCGTTCGGCCCGAGAAGTCCGTAGATCTCTCCGGGCTGGCAGTCGAGATCGATGCCGCACACGGCCTCGACGACGCCTCGCTGGGGATCGCGGAAGGTCTTCTTGAGGCCGTCAGCGAAGATCGCAGCGGTGGGCTTCTGGTGCGTAGATTCGGTCACGACTTGGAAGGAGCGAGGAGCGAAAAGAGTTTGCCGAGGGACAGCGTTTCGCCGGCGAGGGCGACCTGTTCGTTCGAGCGCAGGCGGATGGAAAACCAGATGGCGAAAAGCGCCGCGCCCAGGAGCGCAACGACGCAGATCGCGAGGGGCAGGGCCTGGATGTCGCCCACGAGCATCGCCCGGAAGGCGAGCGCCACGTTGACGACGGGGATCCAGGCGGTGGTCGCGTTGAGCGTCAGGCCCGGAAGCGTGGCGGCCATCGCGGGCAGGATGAAGACCATCTGCACGGGACCGAGGAGCGCCTGGCCTTCCTTGAAGCTGGCGGCGAGGCTGGCGATACCGGTCAGCATGGCGCTGACGAAGAACGCGAAGAGCACGGCCAGGGGGAGTACGGACAGGAGGGCGCCGACGGGGAGCTGGATGACCATGGACCCGCCGCTGGCGCCGCTGAGCTGGTCCAAGAGGTGTCCAGCGGACAGGCCGAGCGCCAGGAGGTTCAGCGCCGTGGCGATCATCGCCGACGCCGACACCGCGAGGATCTTGCCGAGGTGCACCGCGGTCCGCGGAATCGGCAGGAGCATGGTGGTCTCGGCGGTGCCGCGCTCTTTCTCGCCCGCGGTCAGGTCGACCGCCGGGAAGAATGCCCCGAGCACCGACATGATCACCAGGAGCATCGGGAGCATCAGGGAGAGCAGGAGCGCGCCCTTGTCCTTCTCCTCGGCCACGCTGTTGGATCGCACGACGATCGGGTCGAGCGCCTCGGGATCGATGCCACGGGCGTCGGCCGCGCCGGTGCGCAGTTCATCCGCCCAGCGGCCCAGTGATCCGATGGAGCGCTCGCGCGCGATTTCGGAGCGGCTATCCGTGCTGTCGAAGTACACGCGCGCTCGATCGGTGCCGTCCAGGGCGCCGGGCAGCACGACGATCGCATCGGGGGCGTCGTCGCCGTCCTCTTCCACGAGTGCCTTCAGCTTGGCCTCGAGCGTCGGTTCGTCGGCCGCGAGGTCCGGGGCCAGGCGCACGGTCATCACCGTGCCGCCCGACAGCTCCTCGTCGTCCTGGGTACCGAGCGCCAGGCGGGCTTCGTCGAATTGGGTGTCCGCCGCCACGATGCCGACGGTGACGTCGCGCGCGTTCTTCTGGCCCTGGACCACAAGCACGCCCTGGACCATGACCCAGAAGAGCGCCGGGTACATGCAGACCGGGAGCACGAACGTATAGAGCAGCGTCTGGCGGTCGCGGAAGCTCTCGAGGAGCTCCTTGCCCGCGACCTTGAGGGCCGCTCCCAGAATGGAGGGATTCAAGGGGCTCCTGGTCCTTCCTGCCACTCGCCGAAGTGATCGACACCCGTCTCAGTGATGATGTTGATGTCCTCGATGCGCAGGCCGAAGCGCCCCGGAAGGTAAATCCCGGGCTCGTTGGTGAAGCACATGCCGACTTCCATCAGGACGTCGGATCCGCCGTCGAGGTAGGGCGGCTCGTGGATCTGGACGCCGATGCCGTGGCCCAGGCGGTGAGAAAGGTGGGCGTAGCCGTCGTCGTAGCCGTGCTTCGCGAGAGCGGCGCGGGCGGCCTTGTCGGCGTCGCCGGTGCGCTTGCCAACGCCCATGGCGTCCATGCCCGCGATCTGGGCGGCGCGAACGGCGTCCCAGACCTTTTGGACCTCGTCCGACGGCGGTGCGCCGACGACCCAGGTGCGGGTGGTGTCGCTGCAGTAGCCGTGGAGCTTACCGCCGGTATCGAGGAGCATGACGGAGCCTTTCTCGAGCTCACGGTCGACCTCGTCGCCGTGAGGGAAGGCGCCGGACGGGCCGGAGAGGGACAGGTCCCAGGTGCCGGTGAGGCCGAGCGACTTCTGTGCGAAGTGGGCGAGGGCGCCGACCCGCGTCGAGGTCATACCGGGCTCGGTCACGGCGTAGACGGCCTTGATCGCGGCCTGGGTGCGCTCCTGGGCGGAGCGGAGGATCTCGATCTCGCGGGCGGACTTGGGGCCTCGGAGCTCGCGTGCGAGCGCGGAGCCGTCGCCGATAGGCGTCCCTAGATGGGCGCTGATGGGGGCGACGAAGCGAGCGCGAACGTCAGGGTCGGCGACGACGTGCTTGCCGAGGCCCTTGGCCTTCAGAGCGTCGGCGAAGATCTTCGCCGAGTCCTCGTGCTCGTCCCAGGGCAGGACATGGGCGGTGAGTTCGCCTGAACCGGACGCGCGCTCGCACAGCGTGGCGACGCGGCCGGCCTCGAAGGCCGGGGAGACCCACAGGAAGGTGCCGTCGCTGAGGGCCGCCGCGGCGAGGAGGCGCTCGGACGCATGGAAAGCGACGCCGGTGAGGTACTCAAGGGTGCCGCCGGGCTCGATGAGCATGGCGTCGACGCCGTGGCTCTGCATGAGACCGAAGAGTCGCTGGCGAAACTCGCTGCGCTCGGCGGCCGTCAGCGGCGCGGGTGCCGCGGCGTAGCCGTCCAGCTGGCGGAGGATCTCGGCGCGGCGCGGATTGTCCGCCGCGAGGGGTGCATCTTGGGATTCTGTCATGGCCATATGCGCAGGGTAACGAAAGGGGCCGCGGACCGATCATGTCTGCCTTGGAGACATGTTTGGGCGGTCCAAGAGCGTGTGAGTAATTCAGATGCGAACGCCCGTACGCGTCAGCGGATGGGCCAGAGGCTCAGCGCACGGCCGGTACAAAGTGAGCTCCAGCGACTTTTGCTCTGGCTCTGAGACAGTCCGGCGTCCCGGTCCAGGAATTTTGGCGACGGCAACGGGCGTCGCTTGATTCAGCTGAACCAACGTTCCGATCTCGTAAGCGTGAGCATTTGGAAGGGGAAGAACACTCGAGGTAGCCTGATTGGTACCTCCGTCAAGGCAACTGGCAGGACGCGCGGCGATCGTCGGCGGGCCGCGAGGGCGGCTTCAGATCCGGGGGGCAAGACGCGGCGGCGATCGAGGATGTTCGAGCCGGAGCCCGATGCGGACCGGGGCCAGCAGAAGCGGGCTCGTAGGGAGCACAAACCGCTGCCGCAGCGCCCGCACCGGTCGCTGGCCCACGCGGCGATTTCGTTTGGCGCCAAGAGCTTCGTGATGCTCCTGATGTGCTGGGCGCTCTGCTTCAACTTCAG